>CAVFKS010000063.1:0-11914 GCA_963623015.1 Clostridia bacterium | reverse complement strand
CCTACGCGCTGACCTATGCGGTCAACATTGCCGCTTATCGGTGGCTCTTTGGTGTCATCGACCATGACTGGGGCTGGCCCTCCTCGTGGGCGCTGTGGGCGGCCTTCGTCATCGCGCAGGGCAGCGCCACCATCCTCAACTTCCTGGTGCAGCGCTGGGTAATCTTCCGCCGCACCCACAAGTCATATGTAGTGGAGGACTAGGCCGCCCGACTACCCCGCCGGGCTAGCCCGCCCGACTAGCCGCGTGAGACATCGCGCAGGAACCGGGCGGTATCTTCGATGCGCCGGCGCGCCACGGCCGGGGTGGAATACCGGTGCGTGGCCACGTAGCTAGCCTCCTGGGCGCCGGGCAGGCTCAGCGGGGCTGCCACCTCGTCGCGGGTGGCGGTCTGGATGAGGCAGGCCGGCAGGCCGTTGGTGCGCACCCCTTCTAACGAGTACCCGGCTCGCAGGTCATCCGGCAGCCCGGCGAGGGCGTCGAAGTCCGGGAAGGTGAGCACATAAGAATCCGCGCGCACCAGGGCGGCCAGAGCCGCGCCGGAGGAATAACCCCAGGCGGTAACGGGCCCGGGCAGGGAGTCGATGACCGCTTGGACATGCTCGACCATCTCCCCCACGGTGTGGTCTGGGGCCAGCGGGTAGTCGATGTCGATGATGGTGGTGCCAGAAAGCTCCGCGGCGGCGGCCACCTCGGGCCGCCAGGACATGTCGGCGGCCTCGCCCCCGCCCCGCCACCAGCCACCGGAGTGCAGCGCGATGGCGAAGCGGCCGGTGGGCTGCGAGGGCACGAACTCGGCGCCGGCGGCGTGGTCGCGCACGGTTACCCCGGCGGTGTACTTGGTGCCGGGCAGCGCATGATCAACCGCGGTGCCGAGCACCATCATGGAGGCTTGGACCACCCGATCTGGCAGCAGCGCGCAGAAGCGGTCGGCCTCCGGGGAGCCGCCGCCCTTCCACGGCGGCAGGAAGTCCGGCAGCTCGTAGTGCGCCTCCAAGTAAGAACCTAGCTGTGTCAGCTGTTCTTCCTCGCTGAGTTGGCGGTCCTGGCCGCCGATTTCCCAGGTCTGCCCTTCGGCCAGCGCAGCGCCGGCCCGCTCGGTGTCATCGTGTCCCATAAGATCTACGACAATACCGCGAATGCCGCCCTCCCTGCTGCCTCCCCGCACCCACCTTTAGGCGCGCTCGCCGTTGAGGTAGTCGGCGCGCTGGGTAATAGACTCCTGCACCTCCTGCTTGGCGGAGTCGATGTCCTCCTGGCTCAGGCCGTCAGAAACCGGGATATCGAGGCCATCGACGGCGGCGGAAAGGTCGCCGGAGGCAAAGAGGGCATCGTAGAGCTCCCAGTAGGCGTCCTGGTAGACCTGCTGGAACGTCGCGGAGGCCAGGAAGCGCTGTTTCAGCTCATTGCCACGGCCTATCCCGCCGCCCGGTGCTTGGCCCCCGCCGCCCATGGCGGCGGTGTCCTCCGGAGCAAGCTCCGCCTGGCCCCGCATCGCGTTGTCCAGATCCCAGGAAATGACGCTGAACTTCTTAGAGTCGTTGTCGTACCAGAGGTAATAGTTCTGGCCTGGCCCCGCCATGTCATCGGTGTTGACCAGGAGATTCTGGGTAGCCAGGTAGCGGGCGAAGGAGTCTACGTCCACGTAGTCGGCCAAGTGCGCGTCGAACTCCGCGTCGTCGGCTCCGTCGAGCCACTTCAGCAGATCCACCACGTGCTGCTCCGCAGCATCTTCCTCGGTGCCTGCGACGTCGTTTTCCAGCTTGAACTGGCCCTTGTAGGTCTCCACGTCGTCGCCCTGGTAGCTGAACGAGGACTCTGAGTCGGCCTTGAAGAGGTAGCCATCCCCCAGGCTGGCCGCGTAGGTTTCGTCCGGGTTCTCCAGGAAGAGGCGGGTCTGGGTGGCCGAGCCGTTGACCGAGTAGGTCGCGTAGCCGAAGCGCTGGCTGGCCTGACCTGACAGCGCCGTCGCCGCCAGGGCGGCCGCCTCATTGGCGGATGGGGTGCCCGCGCGAAGGGCCAGCTGGGTGAGCCCATTGTAGGTCTGGCCGTCGACGTATTTGTCGAAGTTGATCAGAAGCGGCCAAGTCGAGGAATCGGATTCGTCGATGTTCGAGGCGGCCATGCCGCCCGCGCCGGCGTCCGGCATTCCGACAGGCGGCTCCATTCCCTCGGGCGGGTTTTCCGGCAGGCCCTCGGGCAGCTCCGGGGGCGCGCCCTCGGGGCCCTGGCCCGCGTTCTCGCCGCCGCCCAGCGAGCGGAGCGTGGAGTTGCCCTTGAGGCGCACGCCCACGTCCTTGTACGTCACGCCGTCGATGTTAATGCTCGCCTTGGCGTAGGTCTTATCATTGCTGTCCCGGTAGGCAGAAAGCAGCTCGTCGAGCGCGTCCTGGTCGATGTCCAGGCTCACGGTGTGCGCGCTGGAGACATCGAAAAGCGTGCCGGAGGTGGACTCCGAGGGCGAGCTGGAAACCACTTGGGACACCGCGGAGCCGGGCGCTGCAGCACCGGCATCGGCAGCATCCCCCGCCGAGCAGGCGGCGAGGGAGAGGGCCGCCAGCGCCGCCGCGGCCGAGAGGACAAACGTATTCTTCATGGCAATCTTCCTTCCACAGGGCAACTCAAATCTCACTTTGAGCTAACCCGATAAGGCTGGAAGGAAGCGCCAAGGCGCAGGCGATGCACCCGCCCATTTGCTGGGAGTTTGCTGGGCGGCCGGGAACTACCAGATGGTGACCCGGTCTTCCGGGGCGATGTACATGGGCGAGTCGGCGTCGACGTCGAAGGCCTCGTAGAACTCGGCCACGTTGGCGGCGATGATATTGCAGCGGAACTCCGCCGGGGAGTGCGGGTCGATGGCCAGGTACTGGGCAGCCAGCTCCGGGCGGATGGCGGTGCGCCACACGCGCGCCCACGCCAGGAAGAAACGCTGCAGGCCGTTCCACTGCTGCTCCGCCAGGCCCGGCTGCGCGCCCTCCGCATTAAACGGGCCGAGCTCGGCCCGGGGATCGATGTCGTGGTCGGCGCAGTACTTCTTGTAGGCAATGACAGCGATGCCCAGTCCGCCCAGGTCACCGATGTTCTCCCCCAGGGTGAACTCGCCGTTGACGCCGTCGGACTCGATGCCGGCGGCGCGCAGCACGGAAGGCACCTGGCCCTGGAACTGTGCCACCAGCTTGGCGGTGAGTTCCTCGAACGCAGCGCGGTCAGCGTCGGTCCACCAGGAGTTCAGGTTGCCCACGCCATCGAACTGCGAGCCCTGATCGTCAAAGCCGTGGCCGATCTCGTGCCCGATGACTGCGCCGATGGCGCCGAAGTTCTCCGCGGCATCGCCGCCTTCGGCCGTGGCGGTGAAGAAAGGCGGGCGCAGGATGCCGGCTGGGAAGGTGATGTCGTTGACGGTGGGGTTATAGAAGGCGTTGACCGTCTGCGGGGTGGCAAACCACTCGGAGCGGTCCGCCGGCTTGCCCAGCTTGGACAGCTCGAAGTCGTGCTCCCAGGCCGCCCCGGTGCGTGCGTTGGCTACCACGTCCGGGCCAAACTCCAGGCCCTCGTAGGAGCGCCAGGTATCCGGGTAGCCAATCTTGGCGCGGAACTTCTCCAGCTTCTCCAGCGCGCGGCCGCGGGTTGCCTCCGTCATCCACTCCAGCTGGGAGATGCGCTCGCGGTAGGCAGCCAACAGGTAGTCCACCAGCTCGAGCATCTCTTCTTTGTGGCCGGCCGGGAAGTGCTTTTCCACATACCGGCGGCCGGTTTCCTGGCCTACCACGCCGGCAAAGCCCACGGCGCGCTTCCAGCGGTCGCGCTGCTGCGTGGCACCGGTGAGCACGGTACCCACGAAGTCAAAGTTGGCCTTGGAGATCTCCTCCGTCAGGTAGGGCGCGCGCGACTGCAGGATGTGCCAGGTGGCCCACAGCTGCCAGTCCGCCATGCGCTCCGGGTTGAGCAGGCCCTCGAGGTGCTCCAGGTAGGAAGGCTGGCTGACGATGACGCGGCGCTCCGGCAGGCCTGCCCCACGCAGGATCTCCTGGACTAGCTCGGGCAGCTGGTCAAACTCGGTGGGGTTATTGGTCTTGACGGCATCCCGGGAGGCCACCACGTCCCAGTGCCCGGCGGCGATGTCCTTTTCCAGGTTGACAATCCGGGTGGCCGCGGCATCGACCGGCAGGCCGAAGAGGCGGGCCGGGTCGATAAAGCCCAGCATGCGGGCCACCCACTCCTCGTAGGCGCGCAGCGTCTCCGCGTGGGCTTCCTCCCGGTAGTAGGCCTCGTCCGGCAAGCCCAGGCCGGTCTGCACGATATAGGCCACGGCCTCCTCGGAGGCGGAGTCCTTGGTGACGTAGAAGCTCACCGGGGCGCCCACGCCCTCGCGGTCGAACTGGCCAAACAGGCCCGCCAACTCCTTGATGTCAGCCACGGCTAGGCGGTCGAAGTCCGCGTCCAGCGGGGCCACGCCGGCGGCGTTGATGGCGTCGACGTCCATGAAGGAGCGGTAGAGCGTGCCCGGGCGGCCCTCATCTTCCTGGAGGATCTCGTGGACCATCTCCTCGGCGTCATCGCGCAGCTTGTAGAAGGTGCCATCCGCGCCGCGGTCCTCCGGGATCTCATGGGTTTCCAGCCAGGGGCCATTGACAAATTGGTAGAGGTCTTTCATGCCCTCCCACCTTAGTAGGATTCCCTCCCCCGCCGCCCGGCATGCCCGCCGAGCCCCGTCCAGCGATAGCCAGTCCCTGCCCAGCCCTAGCCTGGCGATGCCACCGGCATTAGCCACACCAGGCAGCCCAGCGCACGGCAGGCAGCCGGCGTAGGAGAGAGGTTTTAGGAAATGACAGCTGGCAGTAGGAAGGCCATCCCCACGCTCCAGACCAGGTGCAGGGTGGTAGCAGAGACGAGGTTGCCCGCGCGGCGAGCCTCGAGCGCGGCGGCGCCGCCGATGAGGACCGAGGCCACGAGCAAAAGCGGGATGCCCATCGCTGCGGTGACCGCAACGTATAGGCCTAGCTGTGCCACCAGGGCGAGCTGCCGGGGCAGCCGGGCAGAAAGCTGGCGGCGGGCGACATCGCGGAAGTACAGCTCCTCGCCCACCCCGTTGATGACCAGCGTGCTCAAGGTGAGGGGAACGCTACCCAGACGCATGTTGTCCAATAGGTCGCTGACCGGCCCGGCCAGGACCGGAATGTGGCGCACCAGCACTGCGCCGGCGATAAAGAGCACCAGGAGGGCGACCCCCCACCCCAGGCCACGGGCCAGCTCGCGCAGGCGGGGCCCGTCAAAGCATCCCCGGTCGCCCCAGCGCAGCCACGTAGCAAACCAGACGGCGGCGGTGGCGAAGGTGGCTGCATAAAACTGCCAGGAGCCGGCCGCGGCCTGGGCGGAGGCATACAGCCCGGCAGCCCCCAGCAGTGCCGGGAGCAGGAGGGACCACCGCAGCCGGGGGCTGCTGGCGGGAACGCGGCGGAACGCGGAAGTCGTCATGCACATCCTCTCCTCAGACAGTGTGAGCCCCGACACGGCGGCCGGGCGCGCGTGTACCCTCGGCGGGGACAGAGCTTATGCAGCATAAGACTACAGAAGGGACAGTGCAACGATGTCAGCTGAGGACACCCCGCAGGACCGTTTGGTGCTGGTGACTGGAGCCACCGGATACGTGGGAAGCAACCTCACCTCCGAGCTTCTTAATCGCGGGTGGCGGGTGCGCACGCTCTCGCGCAGCCGTGACAAGGCGCTGTCCATGCCCTGGGGCGATCGCGTGGTTGCCAAGGGCGCCACCGCCGGCCCCGGTGAGGTGGAAGTCTTCGAGGGTAATGCCACCAGCAGCGCGGATCTGCAGGCCGCACTCGAAGGCGTCGATACCACGTTCTACCTCATCCATTCCATGTCCGAGACCGGTGACTTCCGCGCCACAGAGCGTAAAATGGCCCAGCGCTTCGCGCAGGCGGCCGAAAACCAGCAGGTCTCCCGCATCGTCTACCTGGGCGGGCTGCACCCCGCCGATGAGGAGCTTTCGGATCACCTCGCTTCCCGCGTCGAAGTGGGCGAGGTCTTCCTCGATTCCGCGGTCCCCACCGCAGCCCTGCAGGCCGGCGTGGTCCTGGGCAAAGGATCTATCTCCTTCCGCATGCTGCGCCATCTGGCCGAGCGCCTGCCCGGCGCCATCGGCCCCGGCTGGCTCCGGCACCAGATCACCCCGATTTCCGTGCGCGATGTCGTCTTCTATCTAGCCGGTGCCGCGGAGCTGCCAGCGGAGGTCAACCGCGCTTTCGACATCGGCGGGCCCGACACCATGGAATACGCGGCCATGCTGCAGGGGTACGCCAAGGCAGAGGGCCTGCCCCCGCGCCCGGTGTTCGTCGCCCCGGTGACCACCCCGCGGCTCGCCGCCAAGTGGATCTCCCTCATCACCCCCATCTCCTCCACGGTTGCCACCCCACTCATCGGCAGCCTGCTGCACAACACCGTGGTCACAGAGCGCGACTTGGAGTCTTATACGGGCACTCCGGACGGCGGCAACCAGACCTTCGAGCAGGCCGTGCACACCGCCAATGAGGGCACCGACACCCGGCGGTGGCGCAAGACCCTAGGCGCGGTTGGCACCGCTGTCGCCACCTGCGCCGCCGTAGGGTCCGCCTTGGTCAAGACCGATAGTTCCAGCTACCGCATGCTCAACAAGCCCTCCTGGCAGCCGCCGGCCGCCGTGTTCCCGGTGGTGTGGACGGCGCTCTACGCTGACATCGCGGCAATCAACTCGCTAGTCCTCGCTGACCACGTGGAGGCCGAAGACCATACCGCCGCGCGCAAGCACGCCGGCGCCCTAGGGCTCAACCTGGTGCTCAACGCCGGCTGGTGCGGGCTGTTTTTCCGCTCGCGGCGCACCGGGCTCGCCGCGGCCTGGGCAGGTGCGTTGGCGCTCAGCTCTGCCGATCTGGTTCGCCGCGCCTGGAAATCAACCCCGGAACGCGGTGCCGTGCTATCCCCATATGCCGCCTGGACCGGTTTTGCCACCCTCCTAAGCTCGGAGATTGCCCGCCGGAACCGTTAAACCTCCGGCACCAACCGTCGGACCCACCGGAACTAACCAGTGATCAAAGCCCGGCACTAGCGCTAACCGCCGATGCAAAACACCAGGTAGGCTGAGCCCCATGCAGGCTACCCGTCATGAGATCTTCCAGACCAGCTTAATTTCCTCCCTGGCCCAGGGCGTCTACGACGACGACATGACCCTGGCCGAGCTGCTCGGTCACGGCTCCTTCGGGCTGGGCACCTTCAACGGACTCGACGGGGAGATGATTGTCTTGGACGGCGAGTGCTACCAGCTGCGCTCCGATGGCTCGGTCACCCGCCCGGCCCTGCACGCCAAGACCCCATACGCGGTGGTCACCAACTTCGTGCCCCACTACCGCAAGGAAATCTCAGGCCCGCTGCGCCGGGAGGAGTTCTCTGAGCTTGTCGATGCCTTCCAGCCCAGCAAGAACTACATGTACGCGCTGCGGATCACCGGCCACTTCGCCTGGGCCACCGCGCGCACCGTGGAGCGCCAAGAAAAACCTTACCGCCCGATGGTGGAGGCCACCGATGGCGAGGAAGTCGTGCGCTTTGCGGACTTCGACGGCGTCGTGGGTGGGTTCCGCACCCCACTGTTTGAATCGGGCATTTCCGTGGCGGGCTGCCACGCCCACGTCATCGACGACGCCCGTTCCTGGGGCGGCCACCTGGTGGATTTTGTCCTCGAGCGCGGCGTGGTCGAGCTCTGCCTGTGCACCGACCTGCGCTTGCGCCTTCCGCTGACCCAGGAATTCGGCGCCGCCGACCTGGAAGAAGACCTCACCGAGGACATCAAGAAGGTCGAGCACCACTAGCGGTGAGCCGCTCACGCGGCTCACACCACTAACACACCGGCCCCCGCCCCACTGCGAGCCGCTCGCGCGGCTCGCGCGGCTCCTAGCAGCCGGCCATCAGGTGGGAGGATCCCGCCTGGCGCAGCACGCCACAGAGCTGGCCGCGCGCCTGTGCGACGGCGGCGTCGACGTCGCGGACTGCTTGGCGCACCTGCGGGCGCAGGGGCGCAGGCACCCAGGACAGCCACTGTGCCTCCATCGCCGGCGGCACCAGCCCGGTGTCCAGCGTGACGCGGATGGCCCCCAGCACGTCCTGAGTCAGCGTGGCCGGGCTGCCATAAGTATTCGCCGCGATGGTGTAGCCATTGCCAAAGGAGGCTGAGGCGTGCACGGTGCGGTCATCCGCCCAGCCAAACTTGGTGCCCGTCACCCCGGGGATGCGGGCGGTACCGAAGTCCTGCCGGTAGCCGTCGGCCGCCACGGGTGCTGCGTTGCGCATGCCGCGCAGCAACGGCTCAGCCGCCGGGTCCCCCACAATCGCGGCCAGGAACCGGGTCACATCATCGGTGGAGGTGGTGGTGTTCCCCCAGAAGCCGTTGTAGTGGGTCTGCCCCAGCCGGTACTCCCCAATAATCCCCGGGATGGCCTGCGGATACTTCGCGTCCAGCGAGGAGGCGATGCCGTCGTGGCTGACCCGGATCATCTCTTCGACCCGGCCCTTGTCCTCCGGCGCACCATACTTGAGCACCCAGTAGCCCAGGTAGAGCTTGGACAACGACAGCGCCGGGCGCGACTCCCCCGAGTTGTGCGTGGCCACCACGCCGCCATCCTGGTAGCGCAGCGTCACCTGCGTGCGCCCGGGCACCGCATTGGGATCGAGCGTGATGCCGGCCTGCGCCGGCGCCGCCGCCAACCCGGACGCCACGGCAAGGGTGGCAACCCAGGATGCAACCCGCCGCGCACCGCGGCGCCGCGGCCCCTGAGGGCCAGAAGAAGCAGAACTAAGAGTCGAGAGAGGGGAAAGGGAGAGGAATGCCATACCACTAAGTCAAACACACTTCTGTAAACCACATGCTCGAATCCACAGATCCAAATCCTTTACAGAAGTGTGGCTTCAGCCCGCGCACAATCCTCCTCGTTCCCAGAAATCCTGGGGCTGCGATAAGCGGAGCGCAGCCCGGCTCCATCGTCCTAATGCACGACATTCCCGCCACGACATAGAGGCCGCAGACTGCGTCATCGACGGACTGCGCGCGAAGGGCCTCGAGCCAGTCAGCCTCGACCGCCTCATCTCCAATCCGCAGGCAGAAAACAGTTCCTCACCCGCTAGCGCACAGCGGCCGGTTCTGGCCCCAAACTTAAAGCACTATATGCAAGTTTCCGCTTGCAATCACCTGGAGTTTTCCGGCCTGGGCTAGTTGAAAATTCGTTCGTTGAAGTTATAGACATACGAGGCCCATTCTTCGATCATCATCCGCAACGTCTGATCATCTAGCCCCATGTTCGTGTCAACAACGGCTCGCGTGTGCACCTGAACAGAGTCTCCATCATCAAGCACGAAAGCCGCTGGCGCCGGCTCCATCATTTGGCGCTGGTTTACGATGCCTGCCAACACTTCACCAAGGGAAGGATCCTTCTTCCTCAACGATGAAGCGATCACAAACCGGAGCTCGCTGGCGGTCACCTCAATATCAAGAGCCTGCCCACCAATACTTGCCTCAACAAAATGTGAAGTATCAATCGTGCGAACCGCCGGTGCACCACCGGTAATCTCAGTCATCGACTCCACCACGCGTTCAACGGTAACCGCAGCACACCGCTCGTCATCGACCAAAGGTTCCTCGGAATAAAAATCGATCAGCTCCCCACTCGGCCGCAAACGCTCAGGAACCCCCGGCACCCCACCATCAACAAGAATGGAATACTCACGCGCCTGGGTGTACCACTGAACAACCTCTTCAAGGCAACGGTGCCACCATGACTGGACTCGCGAAGCGGTTAACAACCCACCAGTAAACAAGGATGCTTTCGCATGAAGGTGCCCGTCGACAACAACTAGACGACACAACCCCGTTGACCCGTACTGCAGTGCATTGATGATTGCCAACGCAGTGATTTCGTCAGAAACAACCCCAGGAAGAAGGAAAGTAGCTTCTGCGGACTCAGGCTCATCAATAACCGAGATAAAAGCCTGAAGGCCATCAATCGGAAGATTACCGGTGACCTGACCACTATCCACACCCCCAAGAGTATGGTGACCTAGTCCCGCAAGAGCAACGGAATAAGCATTAAGTGTCGCTGGAATACGCATATCTATATCTCTCTTTACTCTGTGACGGGGATAGAGGACCAGGCTCGAAGAGGCCCACTCTCAAGGCCTTGGAAGAATTGGAATTTCTCTAACGGGATACGCTCTGTAGGCTCGAAGTCTTTGGCGTCAACTAACTGACGGGTGTATGGATCCGCCACTTGTGCAGGTGTTAAGCGCACAAGATATCCCTCAGTCCCATAGAAAGCGTCATCATAAGGAGAAATCCCTAACGGGGCGAGGATGTCTTCAACCTGCTTCTCCCCAAACTGAGACCACATGATTTCCGCATGCTCATCGGTAAACGATTCCTCCGGAAACTCCGTAACCTCCGGGAGAGAATCAAAATCAAAACCATAATCTTTA
Organism: Clostridia bacterium; assembly: GCA_963623015.1. Taxonomy (GTDB): domain Bacteria; phylum Actinomycetota; class Actinomycetes; order Mycobacteriales; family Mycobacteriaceae; genus Corynebacterium. Next base: position 1,405 of record CAVFKS010000063.1, on the reverse strand, counting down.
AAAGGTTCAGTGCGGCCCGCAATAAACGACATCGAGCGGTGCAGTGTTCCATCAAGAGCCAACCGTTTATCGCTTGTCAGGTGCCGCTCTATGTAGCAACCAAATTGATTCTGAGTGGGATCACTTGGAAGTGCGCACATAATAAACTTCAGCTTTCCGTAGCTAGCACGATGAAAGAAAGCAACATCTGTAGCATCTACCCGTGGCTCATGGTCGATAGAGACGAAATAGGGGATCCGCGATTCGATTTCGTTCTTGCGTGCAAGATCGTAGGCAAATTCATCGATTGCTGGAACATTTGCCCCTTTCGGAAAGGAACATGGACCAAAGACGGCAGTCCATCCAGCTTCGGTGGGGACGAAGACAAACTGCAGAATATGATTCTGTGGTTTGATCAATTTTGGGAGTTGATTCCTACTCGCAGAGACCTTCTTGACATGTGCAACGCATGCGACCTTGTGATTTTCCCGGTACCGATACTCTCGTACGTACCGACTAGCAAAACCTGCCGACCACTTCTCGAACTCCGCAACAACGGTTTCAAGTGGAAACCGCAGCAACGCTACCTCGTTAGAAACAGGTGCAATTGAATGACTGAAAAAATATTTGGTCATTGTCCTGCGTTCTCCTCGTGTTCGTTGTCCCACCGATGTTCTGGATTATCAAACACTGCAGAACGCCCATATTCTGGCGAAATGGGATAACCAGCGTTGATTAATGTTGCACGACCTGTGAGAAAATCCCTGTTGAATGGATCTAACCCAAAAAGATGAGCACAGTCATCAAGATCCTGCGTTGTAAACCGCTTGCGCAGTGCCCCTTTTTTATTCTTGAGTCTTTCTAGCCCAGGAAAGTTAAACTCTTCGCCTTCCGGCCACCGGGTGAAAGCCTGGAATCTCGCTTCGCCTTCCCCGATGCCAACATCAAAAAAATGCTCACTACGGATTTCACGTGCCGGCTCCGATACGCCGATAGCTGTATAGATGTCATAGGAAGCTACGGAGAGATTCTTGGTGCCCGTCCGGCTGCCAAGTGCATCGTCCAAGTTTCGTTCATCGGGCTCGTCTTCGAGCAGCACTTGAGTCATTCCTGGAACATAAGGAATAGATCCAACTTGTCTGATGAACGACAAAAAGCCTTGATACTCCATGGGCTTATCGCACAGGAACCACACCCAGTCAGGATTTTTGGTCTCTACCACTGCAGCGCAGCGGCGGGGAATCTTCGGATCGCGCACGCCCAGGCGAAGTGCGTTGGGAAGGTCATCGACAGTTGTATTGATCTCAACATACTGCTGGGACCAGTAACTATTAGCGGTATTATTATACGTGAGAAAAACCCGCGAACGCGGAGAGTGTCCGTTTGTTTGTGTGCGGGGCTTGGTTTACAAGTAATCCGCGAATCG
>CAVFKS010000062.1:0-11920 GCA_963623015.1 Clostridia bacterium | reverse complement strand
TGCCGTGGACAACCGACCGCTGACCTTCGAGGAGTTCGAAGAGCGCGTGGGCCAGACCGTGTACATGTCGGCCACGCCCGGCACGTGGGAGCTCACGGCATCGGAAGGCGAGTACGTCGAGCAGGTCATCCGCCCCACGGGCCTGGTTGATCCGAAGATTACGGTGCGCCCCACCAAGGGCCAGATCGACGACCTCATCGACGAGGTCCGCGAGCGCACCGCTCGCAACGAGCGCATCCTGGTGACCACGCTGACCAAGCGCATGGCCGAGGACCTCACGGACTACCTGCTCGAGCACGGCATCAAGGTCCGCTACCTGCACTCCGACATCGACACCCTCCAGCGCGTGGAGCTGCTGCGCCAGCTGCGCCTGGGCGAGTTCGACGTCCTGGTGGGCATCAACCTCCTGCGCGAGGGCCTCGACCTGCCCGAGGTGTCCCTGGTTGCCATCCTCGACGCCGACAAGGAAGGCTTCCTGCGCTCGACCACCTCGCTCATCCAGACCATCGGGCGCGCGGCCCGTAACGTCTCCGGTGAGGTGGTCATGTACGCCGATAAGATCACCGACTCCATGGCCCAGGCCATCGAGGAGACCGAGCGCCGCCGCGAGAAGCAGATTGCCTACAACAAGGAGCACGGCATCGACCCGCAGCCGCTGCGCAAGAAGATCGCGGACATCCTGGACCAGGTCTACGAAAACGCCGATGCCGAGGTCCCGGCTAACCTGCAGGACCCCGTGGCGATTGCCGAGCCCAAGCGCGACGTGTCCTCCATGGCCACAGACGAGGTGGCCAAGCTTATCGATGACCTGTCGGTGCAGATGCGCGAGGCCGCCCGGGAGCTCAAGTTCGAGCTGGCTGGCCGCCTGCGCGATGAGATCATGGAACTGAAGAAGGAGCTGCGCGGGCTCAAGGAGGCCGGGATCTAGGCGGGGAGGCGGGGATCTAACCCCTTGTTCGGGTGTGAACAGTATTGCACTCTTCGTTGCAGCAAAAACTGAGCAAGATGTCTACACTGGGAACAGATTTAATTTTCACGTCTAGAAAGGCCGCCATGAGCGATTATTCCAAGATTGTCGTCGGTACCGATGGTTCCAAGTCCTCCCTGCTCGCCGTTGAGCGCGCAGCCAAGATTGCCGCTGCGTTCGACGCCACCTTGATCATCGGTTGCGCTTATTACGAGAACAAGGAAGAAGCGTCCAAGACGCTGCGCCAGGACTCCGTGACCATCCTCGGTGACGACACGGCTACCGCCAACCTGGAGTCCGGCAAGGCTCACGCCGAGAAGTTCGGTGTCGCCAAGATCGAGACCGCCGTCCGCCCGGGCACCCCGGTGCAGGCCCTGATGAGCATCGTCAACGACAACCAGGCTGACCTGCTCGTCGTCGGCAACCGCGGCATCAACTCCCTGACCGGCCGCCTGCTGGGCTCCGTTCCGGCTGACGTTGCCCGCCAGTCCGACTGCGACGTCATGATCGTCCACACCGTGAACTAAACCACTCGCAGTGCCCGGGTCCTGTCCGGATCTGCGCAAAGGGGAAGGGGCCAAGGTTATCCTTGGCCCCTTTTTTCGCCTTCTAGTCTAGGTCCTGCCAGGCCGCCCGCAGGGCCGCGCCGTCGCCGCCCTGGATGAGCGGGATGTCGGCGTGGCCGGGCGCCTGGGTGCGCACCAGGGGAGCCAGGGTGCCGTGGGAGAGCAGCTGCTGCTCCGGGGTGAGGTTGCGGATGGCGATGCCGCGCACGTGCGAGGGGTGCTCGGTGGCGGCGTCGGAATAGGTGAGCGGATCGTGCTGGCCGTCGTCGCCGACGAGGATCCACTCCACGTTTGGGTACGACAGGAAGAGGTTGCGCAGCTGCACCCGCTTGTGCTCCTGGCCGTTGCGGAATAGCCCGGTGGGGGTAGGCCCCCAGTCCGTGAGCAGCATCGGCCCGGCGGGGAAGCCATGCTGGCGCAAAAAGCCCTCCAGGGTCTCGTAGGTATTCCACGCACCGGTGGACAGATAGACCACCGGGGCTTCCGGGTACTGCTCCCGCAGGGCGCGGTAGAAGGCCGACATGCCCGGCACCGGCTGGCGGGTGTTGGTGCGGCGCACCCAGGAATTCCACGCGGCGGTCCAGGCGCGCGGGAGCCAGGTCACCAGCACGGTGTCGTCGATATCGCTGACGATGCCCACGGTGGTGGACTCGCCCACGATGAGCACCGGCGCGGTAGTGGGTTCGGCCCCGGCGGCGTGGATGGTGGCGGTATGCCAGCCCGGTTCCAAGCCGTGGCCGGGGATGTGGGCATCGATATAGCCCTGTGCGTTGGCCCGAGCGGACACGTTGGCTGCGCCCAGAGTGATGTCGACGGCGATGTCGCCGACCTCTATGGTGAAAAACTGCCGGTAGCCGCGCTGCGCCCAGTTCTCATGGGGGTTGCGGTTGGGGTCTGCCAGCAGGACGCGGCCGAGCACGCGGCCGGCCTCGGGGGAGCCATATCCCGCGTAGCCGCGCACCTGGGGCACCCAGCCGCGACCGCGGGCGCGGCGCGCGGCGAGCCGGTTGGTGGCGGACTCTACTTTCCGGGCGATGTCGGATAATGCCATGCGTCTAAGACTAGTCGCTGGGGCTTAAACCTTCCGAGTTGGCGCTCAGTTCCGCCAACTCGCCCACGATGGTCAAAGTCTGCGTGGCGCGGGTGACCGCCACGTATAGGTTCTGCCAGCCCTGGGGCGAGGCCTCGACGATGCCCGCCGGGTCGACGACGGTGACGTGGTCAAACTCCAGGCCCTTAATCTCCTCGACGGTGGAGGCGTCGAGGACGGCGCACAACCGGCCCTCGGCATCCGTGGAGGTGCCGGCCTGGTACTGGCCCGCGGCACGGCCCGGCATGAAGCGGACGGGCTCCCCGTCGCGCACGGCTACCGCAGGCGTGGCCTCCGGATCGATGACGGCCAGGATGCGGTTGGCCAGCTCCGTTACCGGCCGCGGGGTCCGGTAGTTCACGGTGAGCTCGCGGCGGCGGACCCGGGTGCCGACGAAGGGGGCCAGCGTGTCCTCCCAGGCATCCACCCCGGCGGGCGAGCCCGTCTGGGCGGTATCGCCCACCAGGGTCATCCAGCGCGAAGGGCTGCGCCGGAAGACCATCCGCCACTCCATGGGGGTCAGCTCCTGGGCCTCGTCGACGATGACGTGCCCGTAGGCCCACGTGTAATCCTGGCGGGCGCGCTGGGCGGTGGTGCGGGTATCGCGCACCTCCTGGCGGCGGGCCAGGGTCTCGGCGTCGATGACGTCGTGGGCCGAGAGGATCTCCGCCTCGAAGCCGTCGTCGTCGTTATCCGTGGACTCGGAGGAGCTGAGCACGTCTAGGGCTTCTTCGGCCTCGGCGAGCTGCTCGCGCCAGGCGGCCTCTTCGGCGGCGGCGCGCTCCGTGGCATCCGGCATGCCGATGAGCACCGCCAGCTCGTCCAAGAGCGCGGCATCCGATGCCGTCCAGGCGCCCGCGTCCGCGCGGTAGAGCGCAGCCTGGGTCTCCTCGTCGTACTCCCAGGCCGCGGCCGCAATCGCGTCCCGCGAGCCGAGCAGCTCGGGCAGGACCTGCGTGGGCTCGAGCGTGGGCCAGAACTCTTCGATGAGGCCCTGGACCTCCGGGGTGGCCGCCAGGTCGTCGTGGAACTCGTCGACGTCGGCCTGGGATAGCAAGTTGGGCCCGCCGAGCGGATCCGCGCCCACGAGGTCGGCCATCTGCCGGGCCAGGCGGCCGATGAGGTCTTCGGCGAAGAGGCCGCGGGCGTCGTTGTGCGCCCGGCGGCTGCGCCGCGCCCGCGTCCGCGAGGCCTTAACCATCTGCGCGGTGACCTCGAGGCGCAGCGAGTCAATCATCAACTCCCGGGTGGTCTCCGGCACCGTCTGATAGCTCTTGACGTGGTGGGTGAGGATGTCCACCATCGCCTCCGATCCCTTGACCTCGCGGGAGGCCAGTGGCTCCGGGTGCGTGCCGTCCACGCCGGGGAAGAGCCCGCCGACGGTGCTGAGGACCACGCCCGTCTCACCCAGCTCGGGCAGCACGCGTGAGATGTAGTCCAGGAAGGTCCGGTTCGGCCCGATGATGAGCACGCCCGTGGCCGCCAGCCGCTCGCGGTGGTTATAGAGCAGGTAGGCCACGCGGTGCAGCGCGACTGCGGTCTTGCCGGTGCCCGGCCCGCCCTCGACCACCATGACGCCGCGGGCCTCGTCGCGGATGATCTCGTCCTGTTCGCGCTGGATGGTCTCCACAATCGAGCTCATGTGCCCGGTGCGTGCCCGCCGCAGCGCGGCCCCCAGCGCGGACTCGGAGGCCACGTTCGCCACCGTGACGTGGTCGTCTCCGGCGCCCCCCTCCGGCTGGGCGCCCGCGGTACCCCGCTCATCGTCCAAGCCGGCACCACCCAGGTACTCGTCGTTGACGCCGGTGACCGTGCGGCCCTGGGTGCGGATGTGCCGGCGCAACTCCACGCCCTCCGGGTGGGCGGTTGTGGCCAGGTAGAAAGCCCGAGCCATCGGCGCGCGCCAGTCCAGCAGCAGCGTCCGGTAATCGTCCTCGCGGTCGTCGAGGCCCATGCGCCCGATGTAGCGGCGGTCCAGGCCCTCCGGGGTGGGGTTATCGCCCTCGGCGTCGATGTCGATGCGCCCGAAGACCAGCCCCAGCTGCGCCAAGTTGAGCCGGTCCAGCTTGGCCTGCAGCCCGTGGTACTCGGTCTCGCGGCGCACCAGCGCGTCCGCGTCCGGGTTGTGCGGGTCGACGTCCAACATGACGGCGCTGAGCCGTTCGTTGGCGGCGGCCACCTCGTCGTCGAGGCGCGCAAACAGCCCGTCCACGTAGGCCTGCTCGGCGGCAACGGCCGCGTCCAGGGCGGCATCGTCAGGCGTGGCGGCAGGATCCGGGGTAGCGCTAAAAGTCATGGGCAAGACTCCTTGGGGGCAAAAAACTACGACGGACTAGCCTAGTACTAGTCCGTCGTCGGGGCATCCGTGCCGGGCAGCGGCCGAATGCGGGGTTAAGGGGCGAAGAAAGCCTTACTTGTCGGCAACCTGCTGGGCAGCCTTGGTGGCCTTCTTATAAGCCTTCCTGTAGGCCTTGTCGGCGCGCTTCTGCAGCTTCTGGGCCTTCTTCAGCGCGGCCTTGCGGACCTTGCGGGCGTCGAAGGAACCGGCGGCATCGGCAGCCTTGTCGGCTACCTCCTGGCCGCGGCCCTGGGCCTTGGAGGCGCCATCGGCCAGAGCCTTGCGGGCGGTCTTGGTGCCGGACTGGGCGGTCTCACGGGCGTTGTCCAGGAAGTTGCGGCCCTGCTTCTCCCAGTCATCGCGGTTGTCGTCGATGAAATCGCCCACGGCGTCACGGGCGTCCGCCACGTAGCTCTTGGCGGAGTTGAGCAGGCCGCGACCGGTGGCCTCCCAGTCATCGCGGTTGTCCTCGACGTAGGCCTGGGCCTTGTCGGTGGCGTCGCTGAACCAGTCCTGAGCCTGGTGGGTGAAGTCGGAAGCGCGCTGGGAGACGTTTTCTGCGAACTCCTCCTGCTCGGACTTGCCCGGCAGGGCGGCCTGCAGCTTCTTATTGGCGTTCTTCGCGCCCTTGCGTGCGCGCCAGCCCAGGGAGGGCTTGCCCTCGGTGTCCTGGGTGAGGATGGCCAGGGCGCCCAGCAGGGCGGTGTCGGTCAAAAAGCCGTTGCGCTTGGTGGACTTAGCCTTGTCATCCTCGGCCTTCCAGAAGGCGTTGCGGCCGATGAGGGACGGCAGCTGGGTCAGCGCCAACGCGGCGGCGGACAGGCGCGGGGCCTTGCCCAGGCCGAAAAGGCCAGCGGCGGCAATCTTGGTGCCGGCCAGGCCGCGGGTGACCAGCTCCGGGTCAGCGGGGATATAGCTGGCGTAGGCGGCCGGGACTACCTTGCGCAGGGTCTTGATTGCGGACTCGGTGTCCTCCACGTGGTCGGAGGTGTTGCGCAGCATGTCGGTGCCGTCGAGCACGAAGGCCGAGGCAAGCATGGGGCGGGCGATTTTACGAATCATGAAAGAATCGACTCCTTAAATTTCGTTCTAGGTCTATCCAGGTTACGTCTATTCCGGCGCGATTGCAGAAAAATTTTTCCTACCAGCGCCGCTCGAGCCACTCCGGCAGGTGCGGGCGCTGCGCCCCCAACGTGGTGGACTTGCCGTGGCCCGGCCGCACGATGGCGCTATCCGGGTAGGCGTCGAAGATGCGCTCGGAGACGTCCTTGAAGAGTCGCCCGAAGTCGCCCTCGGAGTCGGTCTTGCCCACGCCGCCGGGGAAGAGGCTATCGCCCACAAACAGGTTGATGGTCCCGTCGATCTCTGCGGCCAGGGCCACGCCGCCGGGGGTGTGGCCGCGCAGGATGGAAATGGGGAAGGAGTGGCCATCGAACTCGAGGGTGTCGCCGTGGCGCAGCTCCACATCCACCGGGATGGGCAGGGCCGGGCTGTCGAGGAAGCTGGCGTAGTGCTTCGCGCCGGTGGCCTGAACGACCTCGGCTAGGGCCCGGACGTGGTCCCAGTGGCGGTGCGTGGTCAGCACGGCCTCGATCTTGACGCCTGCCTGCTTGGCCATCTCCAGCAGCGCCGGGGCATCGGCGGCGGCATCGATGAGCAGCCCGTGCTCGCCCGAACAGAGCAGGTAACAGTCGTTGTCCATCTCGGAGACGGAAATATGTTCTAATCTCAGCGCGTTAGTCATAGTGCCCACTCTACGGGTAACTTGGGAAAACTGGAGCCGAAAAATCACCGCACTACTGTTAAGGGAGCGAAAGTGGCAGAACGCCTCATCGTGCGCGGCGCGCGCGAACACAACCTCAAGGGCGTAGACATCGATCTACCGCGCGACAAGATGGTGGTCTTTACCGGCCTGTCCGGTTCTGGCAAGTCCTCCCTAGCCTTCGACACGATCTTCGCCGAAGGGCAGCGTCGCTACGTGGAGTCTCTGAGCTCCTATGCGCGCATGTTCTTGGGCCAGATGGACAAGCCGGATGTCGACTTCATCGACGGACTGTCGCCCGCGGTGTCCATTGACCAGAAGTCCACCAACCACAACCCGCGTTCCACGGTGGGCACCATCACCGAAATCTATGACTACCTGCGCCTGCTCTTCTCGCGCGCCGGCACGCCGCACTGCCCGGTCTGCGACGCCATCATCGAGCGCCAGACCCCGCAGCAGATTGTCGATGCCGTCCTGGCCCAGCCGGAGAAGCTCAAGTTCCAGGTCCTAGCCCCTGTGGTGCGCAAGCGCAAGGGCGAGTTCGTCGACCTCTTCGAGGAGCTGCAGGCCGCCGGTTTCGCCCGCGTCCGCGTGGACGGGGAGACCTACCAGCTAAGCGAGCCGCCGCAGCTGAAGAAGCAGGTCAAGCACGACATCGACGTGGTGGTTGACCGCCTGCAGGTCAAGGAGTCTGCCAAGCAGCGCCTGACCGACTCCGTGGAGACGGCCCTGGGGCTGGCCGACGGCCTGGTCACCATCGAGTTCGTCGACGACGCCGAGCTGACCCACACCTATTCGGAGAAGACGTCGTGCCCCAACGGCCACCCGCTGGCCATCGAGGAGTACGAGCCCCGCGCGTTCTCCTTTAACGCGCCTTTTGGCTCCTGCCCGGCGTGCGATGGCATTGGCACCAAGCTCGAGGTCGACATCGATCTGCTCATCCCGGACCCGGATGCCCCGGCCGTCGAGGCCATCCAGCCCTGGCATTCCTCGCCCAATAGCCGCTACTTCGTCAAGCTGGTCGAAGGCCTGGCCGCTACCTTGGGCTTTGACCCCAAGACCCCGGTTTCCGAGCTGTCCAAGGAGCATCGCGATGCCCTGATTTACGGCACCGACACCGAGGTGCAGGTGCGCTATAAGAACCGCTACGGGCGCGTGCGCAACTGGACCGCCCCCTTCGAGGGCGCGGTGGGCTTCTTGCAGCGCAAGCTGGAAACGGCCGACTCGGACTCGCAGAAGGACCGCCTGCTGCAGTACACCCGCAAGGTCGCCTGCCCCACCTGCGGCGGCACCCGCCTGAAGCCGGAGATCCTCGCGGTGCGCCTGGCCTCGACCGCGCATGGCGAGCAGTCCATCGCGGGACTTACGGCTCTATCCATCGATGAGGCCGCGGAGTTTCTCGACTCCCTGGTGCTGGGCTCGCGCGAGGAGATCATCGCCGGCGCGGTGCTCAAGGAGATCCAGGCGCGCCTGCGCTTCCTGCTGGACGTCGGCCTGAACTACCTGACGCTGGATCGCGGCGCGTCGACCCTGTCGGGCGGCGAGGCCCAGCGCATCCGCCTGGCCACCCAGATTGGCTCCGGCCTGGCCGGGGTGCTCTACGTCCTCGACGAGCCCTCGATCGGCCTGCACCAGCGCGATAACCAGCGGCTCATCGGCACGCTGCAGCGCCTGCGTGACATCGGCAACACGCTCATCGTGGTCGAACACGACGAGGACACTATCCGGGAGGCCGACTGGCTTGTCGATGTCGGCCCCCGCGCCGGCGAGTACGGCGGCGAGGTTGTCTACCAGGGCCCACCGGAGGGCATCCTGGAGGCGGAGGACTCCCTGACGGGGCAGTACCTGTCCGGCAAACGGGCGTTGGCCGTGCCGGACCACCGGCGCGACATCGACCCGGAGCGCACGCTTCGCGTGGTCGGCGCCCGGGAGAATAACCTGCGCGGCATTGACGTGGACATCCCGCTGGGCGTACTGGTGTGCGTCACCGGCGTGTCCGGGTCGGGCAAGTCCACAGTGGTCAACCAAATCCTGGCCAAGACGCTGGCCAACAAGCTCAACCGCGCCCGCCAGGTGCCCGGCCGTGCCAAGCGGGTCGAGGGCATCGAGCACCTGGACAAGCTGGTGCAGGTGGATCAGAGCCCCATCGGGCGCACCCCGCGCTCGAACCCTGCTACCTACACCGGTGTGTTCGATAAGGTGCGCAACCTCTTCGCGGAGACCCAGGAGGCCAAGGTGCGCGGCTATAAGCCGGGCCGGTTCTCCTTCAACGTCAAGGGCGGGCGCTGCGAGGCCTGCCAGGGCGATGGAACCTTGAAGATCGAGATGAACTTTTTGCCGGACGTCTACGTCCCGTGCGAGGTCTGCCAGGGCGCGCGCTATAACCGCGAGACCCTCGAGATTAAGTACAAGGGCAAAAACATTGCCGAGGTTCTCGACATGCCGATCTCGGAGGCCGCCGAGTTCTTCGAGCCGATTACTTCCATCCACCGCTACCTGCACACCCTCGTCGAGGTCGGCCTGGGTTACGTGCGGCTGGGCCAGGCTGCCACGACGCTCTCGGGCGGCGAGGCCCAGCGCGTCAAGCTGGCCTCGGAGCTGCAGAAGCGCACCAACGGGCGCACCATCTACATCCTCGACGAGCCCACCACGGGCCTGCACTTCGAGGACATCCGCAAGCTCATGCTGGTCATCCAGGGCCTGGTGGACAAGGGCAACTCCGTGCTCATCATCGAGCACAACCTGGACGTCATCAAGGCCGCCGACTGGGTCATCGACATGGGGCCCGAGGGAGGCTCCGGCGGCGGCACCGTCGTGGCCGCCGGCACCCCGGAGGACGTGGCGAAGGTGGAGGGCTCCTATACCGGCCAGTTCCTGCGCGAGGTCTTGCAGGTTTAGCTGGGGCGTGTCGGATTTGGTGGTGGCTAAAGCCGGTGTTAAGATAAGGCCACTACCGCCCAGAGCACCTTCTCCAGGAGGGCTTGGGTCACAAGCGGAGTTTCTCCCACCTGAAGCCGCATCTCGCACGAGGTGTTGGATAACGGTTCAAGAGTAGCCGGTTTCACCGGCATTTTTGAAGAAACTCCCGGCTGCCTGCATGGCACGCCGGGTTTTCGTTTGTGGTCGAGGTAGGCACACCAAGTTAATCTTTCACTCAAGGAGACCACAATCAGCGCTGAAGCTCGCATCAATGAGCGCATCCGAGTACCCGAGGTCCGTCTCGTCGGCCCCAGTGGGGAGCAGGTTGGCATCGTTCGCACGGACGACGCCCGCAAGCTTGCCTACGAGGCTGACCTAGACCTAGTCGAGGTTGCGCCGACCGCTAAACCGCCGGTAGCCAAGATTATGGACTACGGCAAGTTCAAGTACGAGCAGGGTCAGAAGGCCCGCGAGGCTCGCAAGAACCAGCAGCAGACTGTGGTCAAGGAACAGAAGTTCCGTCCGAAGATCGATACCCACGATTATGAGACCAAGAAGGGCAACGTGGTGCGCTTCCTGGAAAAGGGTTCCAAGGTCAAGGTGACCATCATGTTCCGCGGGCGCGAGCAGTCGCGTCCGGAGCTGGGCTTCCGCCTCCTGGAGCGTCTCGCTGAAGACGTCAAGGAGTACGGCGAGGTCCAGTCCCGTCCGAAGCAGGACGGCCGCAACATGACCATGGTCTTGGGGCCAGTCCGCAAGGGCAAGAAGTAGACAGCACTTAGATACGGGAATTAAGGACTTAACTCTCATGAAGCAGAAGACCCACAAGGGCACCGCAAAGCGTATTAAGGTGACCGGTTCCGGCAAGCTGCGCCGCGAGCAGGCTGGCCGCCGCCACCTGCTGGAGGGCAAGCCGTCCAAGCGTACCCGCCGCCTCAAGGGCACCGAAGACGTCGCACAGGCAGACGTCAAGCGCATCAAGCGCCTGCTCGGCCGCTCTTAATTAGCGCCGCACCAACTCACGCATCAACCCACATAACGAAAAGGAAGTATTACTGTGGCACGAGTAAAGCGCTCAGTTAACGCCAAGAAGAAGCGCCGCGCAATCCTTAAGTCCGCCAAGGGCTACCGCGGCCAGCGCTCCCGCCTGTACCGTAAGGCCAAGGAGCAGTGGCTGCACTCCATGACCTATGCTTACCGCGATCGCCGTAAGCGCAAGTCCGAGTTCCGCAAGCTGTGGATCCAGCGTATCAACGCTGCCGCTCGCATGAACGACATCACCTACAACCGCCTCATCCACGGCCTGCGCCTGGCTGAGATCGAGGTTGACCGCAAGATCCTGGCTGAGCTCGCCGTCAACGACTTCGACGCCTTCTCCGCACTGTGCGCCGCCGCAAAGGCCGCCCTGCCGGAGGACGTCAACGCTCCGAAGGCTGCCTAAGCTTTTGCTTCCGCGCCGGTTTCCCATCCTGGGAGGCCGGCGCTTTGGCGTTTTGCCTCTAGCTTGCCGATGCCCCGGACGCGATAAGGCATGCCGAAGCGCCCGCCGGGGCGGGTCGTTTCGGTGCTTTTTATACTGTGTCTGCTTTTATGCCGTGTTAGCGGTGGTGGTTAGTTGCCATTGTGGTTCTGTGGCGCCGGGTGGTGGGGGTCGGCGGGTGTAGTGGATTTTTCCGAAGGGGGATTGCCAGGCCAGCCGGTTTCTGGCCCGGATCATTGTGCCGTTGCGGAAGTCGGTGGGGTCGTCGTCGTTGCGGCCGTTGTGGAAGGGGCAGAGCACGCAGAGGTTGGGTGGGATGGTTCGCCCGCCGTGTTTCCATGGGGCCAGGTGGTGGATTTGTGAGGTTTCGGCGGGGTGGTTGCAGCCGGGCATGGCGCAGGTGGGCGATTCTGCGGCGGCCATGATGCGTTGTTTGGCGTTGGCAAAGCGTGCCCGCCCGCCATCGACGGCGCCTTCTTCGGGCACCACCTTATAGGTGTTGATGCCGATGCCGGCCGGGGTCTGGAGGATGATCCGCAACGATTCGGCCGATAGTTCTTCGGCGACTTGTGATCCGGGGCGCCAGGCCCCATCCGTGGAGCGCACGCGGACTTCGTCCCCGCGGCCGGCTTGGATGAGTTCGAGGTCGGTGGGGGTGATGATGAGGTTGGTGGTGATGGTCTCGCGTAGGCCGCCTGTGGTGAGTGCTTCTTCGAAATCTTCCGCCGTCTTCCCGGCTTTTCCTAGTTTGGAGATGAGAGCGGAGGGGCCGGTGATGCTGAGGGTCCAGTTGCGGTT
>CAVFKS010000061.1:0-12037 GCA_963623015.1 Clostridia bacterium | reverse complement strand
GTGGTCGGGCGGGGCGGGCTTAGGAGAAGTCCAGCTGGCGGGCCGTGGCGCCGAGGCTGGCACAGATCTGCTTGAGCACGGATTCGGGGACTTCCTTGTCCACGCGCAGGATAAGCACGGCCTGCTCGGCCACCTTGCCCTGGGTCAAGGCGGCGGCCTCGACGTTGATGCCAACCGCGCCCAGGAGGGTGCCCACGGTGCCCAGCGCGCCTGGCTTGTCCGCGTAGTGGAAGAATACGTTGCGGCCGGTAGCGCGCATATCCACGCCGCGGCCATTGATGCGCACGAACTTCTCCACGCCGTCGATGCCGGTGCGCGCGCCGGTGACCTGGAAGTAGTCGCCATCGGCGGCGATGACCTTCACCCGCAGGGTCGAGCGGTGCCCCTGGGACTCCTCGGTGCGGGTGACCGCAACCTCGAGCCCGCGGGAGTCCGCGATGTGCATGGCGTTGACGAATGACACGGCCTCGTTGACCACGCCGGTAAAGAGGCCGCGCACGGCGGACAGGCCCAGGGCGTCGACATCCTCGGTCGACAGCTCGCCGCAGGCCTCGACCTCGAGGCGGGCCGGGGCCTTGCCCAGCAGGGCACCGGCGGTCATGCCCAGCTTGCGGGCGATCTCCAGCCAGCCGGAGACCTCCTCACCCACGCGGCCGCCCTCGACGTTGACGGCATCCGGCACGAACTCGCCCGCCAGGGCCTTGAGCACGGAGGCGGCCACGTCGGTGCCCGCGCGGTCCTGGGCCTCTACCGTGGAGGCACCCAAGTGCGGGGAGACGGTGACCTGCGGCAGCTCGAAGAGAGGCGAGTCCGTGCAGGGCTCGGAGGCGTAGACGTCGAAGCCCGCGCCCCGGTGGTGGCCGGCCTTAATGGAGTCCGCCAGCGCCTGCTCGTCAACCAGGCCACCACGGGCAGCGTTGATGAGAATCTGGCCGGGCTTAGCCTTGGCGAGCAGCTCGGCATCGAACATACCGGCCGTCTCCGGAGTCTTGGGCAGGTGGATGGTAACGAAATCCGCGCGCGCCATGAGGTCCTCGAGCTCGGTGAGCTCAACGCCCAGCTGGGTGGCGCGGGCCGGGTTGGCATAGGGGTCATAGGCGATGATGGTGGTATCAAAGGCCTTGAGGCGCTGCGCGAAGAGCTGGCCGATGTGGCCAAAGCCCACGATGCCGATGGTCTTGCCGTAGACCTCCACGCCCTTGAAGGAGGAGCGTTTCCACTCCCCGGCGCGCAGGGAGGCATCGGCGGCGGGCACCTGGCGGGCGGTGGCCAGCAGCAGGGCGATGGCCTGCTCGCAGGCGGAGTGAATATTCGACGTCGGGGCGTTGACCACCATCACGCCCTTGGCGGTGGCGGCCTTAATGTCGACGTTGTCTAGGCCCACGCCGGCGCGGCCGACGATCTTGAGCCGGCCTGCGGCCTCCAGGACTTCGGCGTCCACGGTGGTGGCGGAGCGCACCAGGAGGGCGTCGGCCTCGGGGACTGCAGCAAGGAGCTCTTCCCGGTTGGGGCCATCGACCCAGCGCACCTCCACTCCTTCTCCGAGCGCCTCGACGGTGGAGGGGGCTAGCTTGTCCGCGATGAGAACAACCGGCTTCGACATTGGATTTTCCTTCCGCAAATGTCCGTGGGGATGTATAGGATTCACTAGAGCGTAGTTTATTCAGCCCACCCTTGTCTAATTCTGTCGCCCAATAGTTTTTCATCCCCAAATTCGGGGCCAAGCGCCACCAATGGGCCATCCTCAAGACCTGCCACCATCGCAAACGCCGCCTTGGAATCTAGCGGGTTGCCACTAGGCATCACCCGCACCGTAGCCCCGTAGGCGCGCGCATTGGCCACCGCGGGCACGGGCGTGACCGGGCTGGCCACCACCACCGGGGCCATCTGGCCATCCCGGCGCGACTGCGCGGGAAGCGCCTTGGCCTCGACATCCTCGAAGCGATCCAGCGGCTGCCAGGCAGCCTTGAGCTCGACGTGCTGACTGGGGTCTACCTCGGCAATCGCTTTAACCATGGCCTCGGGCGAGCCCACGACCTTGCTCTGCGGCTGGAAGGCCGTGAGATCCCCCATCGCGCGCGTAGTCCCTGGATCCTGGATGACCTGCCACGCACCAGTGGAGCGGCTAATGGGCACTTCCCCCACCAGGAGCACGCGGTGCACGCCGAACTGCTCCATCAGCGCGGAGAGCTCGGAGCGGATCGAGGCGTCGTAGACCACCATGGGCACGCGCTGCTGCACGGCCAGCGAGGCCGCCCGCAGCATGGCCGCGTCCTGGTTCTGGGCGACGATCATCGCGTCCGAGTCTGGGAAGAATAGCTTGGCCGAGCCAATCCCCCAGTGATCCTGGAGGACTTCGATGTGGCCGGAGAACTCCGGGGCCACGAAACCGTTGCGGTTCTGGCTGGCCGCAGCCTCTAGGTCTATGTCCTCCGGGTCCAGCTCCAAGATATTGGTCGGCACCGCCTGATGCTCGGTAAACGTGCAGGCAGCAAGCCCAAAAGCCAGCGCCGGGGCCAGCGCGAGCCCGGCTATCCCACAGCGCGCGCAAGGGCGCAACCGGGGCTGACCAGCCTTAGGCTGACGCGAATTAGCCAGGCGAGAATTAGCCAGACCAGGAATAGCCAGACCAGGATTAAACAGACGAAGTCTAGGCACCAAAAGCATCCGGGCCTTCCGCACCTGCGGCCAGGTTGTCCTCGTCCACGTCGCGGATGACCGTCTTGCCCATGGCATATTCGATAACCCCGACAAAGCGCTCGCGGCGGTCACGGAAGAAATCTTCCACCCGGTTATCCAGCAGCAGCTGCGGGTCCAGCTCGTGGCTGGCCAGCACCGCGTCAAACTCGTCGTCTTCCATGATCGACTTCGACTGCACGCGCGGCAGATAGCGCTGCGGCGCCTTGCCGTCGAGGACTACCTCGGTGCGCTTGCCCATGGGCGTGCGGTTGAGCACGGACTCGGCCAGCACGGGGTTGACCCCGTGGCGGCCGCACCAGCTGACCGGGAAGATCGCATAGAAGCCGGGCTCCAGGGACGCGAAGGTCTCCTGGTTGAAAGGCTTGCCGGTGCGCCAGTCGCGGGCGCCGCGGGCCATGAGCAGGGCATCGAAGGCCTTGTAAACGCCAGTGCCGGGGCCTGCCGAATAGAGGCGGGACTCCGCAAAGAAGGCATCGCGCGCAGTCTTCGGGGCCACGTCCGTGTTGCCGAGCACCCAGGCCAGGACCTCGTCGACGTCGCGGCCGGAGCGCTGCGCCACGCCGGAGGCACCGTAGAGCTCGCCGAAGATGCCGCACCAGAACCACTGGTTGACCTTGTCCCAGGCCTCCTGCGTATCCAGAGCGCCCGGCTGCGCCTCCAGACGGGCCAGGATGACCGCCAACGGGATAAGCTGAGCCGAGTATGGCACCTGGTCGGGGCTTAAGATGCAGCGCTCCGCCAGGAACTTATGCACCTTACCCAGTGCGGTGCGCAAGGTCTCCGTGGCGTCCTTGTAGTCCACAAGGCTGAGTTTGAGGATGTCCTCGCGCTTGCCGACGGCATGGCCGCGCTGCGAGGTCACCAAAAGACTTACGGCCTGCAGGAATTCCTCGCGACCGATGCCAGCCAAGGAGGGGTACTGCTCCAGGATCTCCGCGGTGCGCGCCCAATCCTGGGCGAGGTGGAAGTCCGGATCCTCGCTGGCGAAGACCGCGGTGAGCAGATCGAAGACGTCCATCTGTAGCCCCGAGGAGTTGGCCTGGGCAAAGACTTGGCCCACGCCGGCGTGCTCGGTCTCGCGCGCGAGCCGGATGATCGGCACACGGTAGCCGGCCAGGGGGCGCAGGATGCGGTTATTGAAAGCAGCGACGGCCTCCTGCAGTTCCCTATCGCCCTGGGCAGCCAGCTCGAAGAGCATGCGGGTGCCTTCCTCACTCAGCAGCGCGGCCACCGGCACGCAGCCTGCGGCCAGGGCCTCATCCCGGCCGCGGATGCCCGGCAGATCGGGGCCAAAGAAGGAGCGCATGACCCCATCCTGGTTGACGGCGAAGACGGCCTCGTCCGGCATGAGTTCCTGGGACACGGCCCGGCGCACGTCCACGTAGAAGCACCGGGTGATCTTCTTGGTGCGGAAATCCCGGGTATCAACCCGGCCTTCGCCCCTAAAGCAGTGGTACAGCGTGGTCAGGCGCTGCTGGCCGTCGAGCAGCAGCAGGCCCGGGTTTACCCCGCGGTCCGGGGCCCCGCTGAGCGGACGGGGGCGGAAGCGCATCTTCTCATTGCGGGTATCGAGCGCCATGAGCGCCCCCAGCGGGTAGCCACGCAAGACGGTCACGATGAGTGAGCGGATGCGGTCTTCGTCCCACAGGTAGCCGCGCTGGAAGTCCGGGAGCTGGATATCCCCGCGGTCGATGCGGCTAAAAAGGTCACTGAGGTCATAGCTTGGCGTAGTAAAACCCATGCGCCCTACCCTACCCCCGCCGCCTACCAGCCGCTCTAGTCGTGGCAGACGGTCTCATGGGCGGCGTGGTCCGCGTGTTCAAGCTGGACGGTGGTGTGCCCAATGCCGTGGTTGGCGAAGGTCTGTTCCACGGCGTCAAGTACCCCGCAGTCCTGCGGGCAGGCCTGCCCGGCGGCCACCACCACGTGGCAGGTGGCCAAAAGGTCCTGGCCGTCGAGCGACCACACGTGCAGGTCATGGACGGCATCGACTAGCTCGAGCTCCTCCAGCTCCGCGCGCAGGGCCGGCATATCCACCCGGGAAGGAACCTTCTCCAAGAGCACCCCTAGCGCCTGGCGCAGCAGCGCAATCGAGCGCGGCAGGATAAGCGCGGCGATGACCAGGGAGGCGGCCACATCCGGCCAGGCGGCCGCGGTAAAGTGCGCCAGCGCCGCCGCAATAAGGACTGCCACGGACCCAAAAAGGTCCACTAGGACGTGCAGGAAGGCACCCTCGACGTTCATGTTGCCGCCGCGGTGGCGGTGCAAGATGGCCGCCCCGGCGAGGTTGGCCACCAGGCCCAGCCCGCCGATGAGGGCCATGAGCGCGACGTCGGGAACCTCCCCGGAGCGCAGTCGGCCGAAGGACTCGACGACGATCCACAGGGACACCGCCGTAACGGTAGCCGCGTTAATCAGCGCCGCGATGACGTTGGTGCGCCGGTGCCCATAGGTTGCCTGCTGGGAGACCGCCCGGCGGGCCATGACGATGGCGATAACGGCGATGATAAGGCCCGTGGAGTCGCTGAGCATGTGCATCGCGTCCGAAACCAGCGCCAACGAGCCGGAGACCAGACCGCCGATAAGCTCTGCCAAGAAGACCAGCGAGGTAAACGACAGCACGATGAGCAGCGCGCGCAAGCTCGCGGCCTCTCCCCCAGCCGCCGCGCCGACCGCCGCGCCCAGGCCATGGTTGTGGCCATGCCCATGGTCGTGGCCGGCGCCTGCGTGCGATGAGTAGTGCTTTCCCATGTGCCTAGGATAGCCCAAAAATGCCTTAATGAAAACCTACTGAAAATAAAAGGGTGAAAAAAGGGCGGACTACACGGTGTGTGTAGTCCGCCCCTTCTCTTCACGCCTTAGCCAGCGGCGCCTTGAGCCCCTAGGCAGTGGCGTCGAGCGGGTTCTTGACCCAGCTCATCAGGTCGCGCAGCTTGGCGCCGGTCTTCTCAATCTCGTGCTCGGCAAACTCGGCGCGCAGGCCCTCGAGCTCCTTGTTGCCGCCCTCAACGTTGGCGATGAGGCGCTTGGTAAAGGTGCCATCCTGAATATCGGAGAGGATCTCCTTCATGCGCTCCTTGGCGCCGGCATCGATGACGCGCGGGCCGGAGAGGTAGCCGCCGAACTCCGCAGTATCGGAGACGGAGTAGTTCATGTTGGCGATGCCGCCCTCGAACATCAGGTCCACGATGAGCTTCATCTCGTGCAGGCACTCGAAGTAGGCCATCTCCGGCTCGTAGCCGGCCTCAACCAGGACCTCGAAGCCGGTCTTGATGAGGAACTCGGCGCCGCCACACAGCACGGCCTGCTCACCGAAGAGGTCGGTGACGGTTTCCGCCTCGAAGGTGGTGGGGATAACGCCCGCGCGGGCACCGCCGATGGCCGCAGCATAAGACAGGGTCAGGTCGTGGCCCTCGCCGCGCGGGTCCTGCGCGGTGGCGATCAGGCAGGGCACCCCCTTGCCGTCCTCGAACTGGCGGCGGACCAGGTGGCCCGGGCCCTTCGGGGCAACCATGCCGACGGTGATGTCAGCAGCCGGCTCGATCAGCTTGAAGTGGATATTCAGGCCATGACCGAAGAACAGGGCGTTGCCCGCCTCCAGGTTGGGCTGGATGTCATCTTTAAAGATCTGCGCCTGGGAGGTATCCGGAGCCAACAGCATGACAACGTCGGCCCACTTGGCGGCGTCCGCGTTGTTCATGACCTGGAAGCCGGCCTCCTCGGCCTTCTGGCGGGACTTGGAACCCTCACGCAGGCCGATGGCAACCTCAACACCCGAGTCGCGCAGATTCTGCGCGTGGGCGTGACCCTGGGAGCCGTAGCCAATGATGGCAACCTTGCGGCCCTGGATGATGGACAGATCGGCGTCTGCGTCGTAGAAAGTCTCAATAGCCATTGGCAATCATTCCTTTAATAGTCGTTAGCTACGGTGTGCGTCTTACACATTCATTTCTAGCACACCGCAAGCGGGATTTGTTCATTATATGGGACAAAATACTACTTTTGTCTCATTTTGTGGGAAATTTCTAGGATTTCGCCGGCTGGCGGCGCGCGCCCGCCGGGCCCTACTTACTAGGCGCCATTACCTTCGGCCCGCGGGCCAGGGCCACGGCACCAGAGCGCACGAGCTCGCGGATGCCAAAGGGCTCAAGGACATCCAGCAGGGCCTGGAGCTTGCCCGGAGACCCGGTGGCCTCGATGACCACGGACTCCTGGGCCACGTCCACCACGCGGGCGCGGAAGATGTTGACGGCATCGACCACCTGCGGGCGGTTGGTGTTATCGGCAGCGACCTTGACCAGCATGATGGAGCGCTCGATGGACGACTCCGGATCCAGCTCGATGACCTTGAGGACGTGGACCAACTTATTGAGCTGCTTGGTGATCTGCTCGGTGACCACCTCGTCGCCGTAGACCACGATGGTCAGGCGGTTGATCCCTTCGGTGTCCGTGGCGGCGGAGACCAGGGAGGACAGCGAGTAGCCGCGGCGGGAGAACATGCCGGTGACCCGGGAGATGATGCCGTCGACGTCCTGGACTAGCACGGACAGGGTGTGGCGGGTGAATTCTTTTTCAGCCATGGTCTCTATGCCTCCTCTAAGGCTTCGTGGATGGCGTCCGGGGACTCGGCCGCCGACTCGTTGTCATCGAAAAGCGGGCGCAGGCCCAGCGCGTACTGGATCTCCGAGTTGGAGTTGCCCGCCGCCACCATCGGCCACACCTGGGCATCAGCGCCCACGATGAAGTCGATGACCACCGGGCGGTCGTTGATGGCGCGCGCCTTCTCGATGGCGGGCACGACTTCCTCCGGCTTGGTCACGCGGATGGACACGCACCCCATGGACTCGGACAGCTTGACGAAGTCCGGGAGGTACTCGCCCTGCTCGCGCAGCTTGGTGTTCGAGTAGTTGCGGTCGAAAAAGAGCGTCTGCCACTGGCGGACCATGCCCAGGTTTCCGTTGTTGATGACGGCGACTTTGATGGGGAAACCCTCCACCGCACACGTGGTCAGCTCCTGGTTGGTCATCTGGAAGCAGCCATCGCCGTCGACGGCCCAGACCTCGCGCTCCGGGGCCGCAGCCTTGGCACCCATGGCCGCGGGCACCGCATAGCCCATGGTGCCGGCGCCGCCGGAGTTGAGCCAGGAGCGCGGGCGCTCGAAGTCGATAAACTGCGCGGACCACATCTGGTGCTGGCCCACGCCGGCAACATAGATGGCCTCCGGGCCGACGGTCTCCGAGATCTTGGAGATGACAAACTGCGGGTCCAGCATCCCGTCATCGCTAGGCTCCCAGCCCCGCGGGAAACGCTCCTTCATATCCTGCAGGTATGCCATCCACTCCGCCACGTCCGGGGTCTCCAGCTGGGCGTCGTTTCGGTAGATGCGGGTCAGCGATGCCAGGACCTCCCGCGCGTCGCCGACGATGGGGACATCCACCTCGCGCAGCTTGCCAATCTCGGCCGGATCCACGTCCGCGTGGATAACCTTGGCATCGGGCGCGAAGGAGTCTAAGGCCCCGGTAACGCGGTCATCGAAACGCGCGCCGATGGTGATGAGCAGGTCCGACTTCTGCATGGCGGCAACCGCCGGGACGGTCCCGTGCATGCCGGGCATGCCCATGTGCAGCGGATGCGAGTCCGGGAAGGAGCCCAGGCCCATTAGGGTGGTGACCACCGGGATGCCGGTAAACTCCGCGAACTCCTTGAGCTCAGCGTGCGCGTTGGCCTTGATGACGCCGCCACCGACGTAGAGCACCGGGCGGTGGGACTGCGCGATGAGCTTGACCGCCTGGGAGATCTGGCGCGGGTGCGGGTTGGTGACCGGCTTATAGCCAGGCAGGTCGAGGGAAGGCGGGAAGGAATAGTCCAGGTAGGCGTTCTGGACGTCCTTCGGGATGTCCACTAGCACCGGGCCCGGGCGGCCGGTGGCGGCCAGGTGGAACGCGGCGGCGATGGCCTCCGGGATCTCCTGCGGGTCCGTGACGATGTAGTTGTGCTTGGTCACCGGCATGGTCACCCCTCGGATATCGGCTTCCTGGAAGGCGTCAGTTCCCAGCAGGTTAGAGCCGACCTGGCCCGTGATCGCCACGACCGGGACGGAGTCCAGGATGGCATCGGCCAGCGGAGTGACCAGGTTGGTCGCACCCGGCCCGGAGGTGGCGATCATGACGCCGACCTTGCCGGAGGCCTGCGCATAGCCTTCGGCCGCGTGTCCTGCGCCCTGCTCGTGGCGCACCAGCACGTGGCGCAGCCGCGTCGAGGCGTGCAGGGCATCGTAAAGCGGGAGCACCGCGCCGCCAGGAAGGCCGAATACCAAGTCCGTGCCCAGGTCCTCGAGGGTGCGCACAATGGCCTGCGCGCCCGTCATCCTCTCCGTGCTGGGACTGGACGCTCCAGCTTTGCGGCCCTTGCTACCCTGCCCGGCAGCCGGTGGGCGGGCGGGCGTGGGCTGGTTCTTTGCTGCCACGAGTTTGTGCTCCTTGGGTGCGAGATCTTCCGGGGTAAATCCTTCCAAGTCCCCCTTCCCTGCCGCAGGCGGCGGGAGGACGGGGCCTTACGAAGGGGCTGACCAAACAAGAAAGCCCCCGTCTCAGTGGGCTTTTTGAAGCCAACTGGCGAGGGCGCTTGCTTTAATCAACGACAACTAGGCCATTGCGGCAGGCGCCGCACGCGGTACTACGAGCTGAAGTCGAATAATGATCATGGTTTTCTATCATACACTCAATATGCTATCCCGCCAGTTGATACCCCCATCCCATAAATTGCCCAGCGTGCCGGGCCTGCCGGCTACACCCCTGCGGCGTCAGGACTGCCCGCTCAAACCCCCGGGGTGCCGTGCCCAGGCTCCCATCAATTAGGCTTGAACCCCATGAACGCGCACACCTTTAAGCCCGACCGCACCCACCTGCTCGCCCTCGGCATGATGACGCTCATCGCGCTGCTCATCATCAGTTGGGCCCCGCTCAAACTCATCTGGTTCCTCATCATCCCCGCCCTAGCCGCCTGGTGGGTACTGCGATCCCAAACCACGGTGAGCGAGGACGGCATCGCCGCGCGTTATGCCTTCCGCGGCTCGCGCAAGGTGACCTGGAAGGATCTCCAAGGCGTCGGCTTCAAGGGGGCCCGCGCATTTGCAAAAACTACCAAGGGACAGGAATTCAGCCTGCCTGGTGTAACGTTTAACTCACTGCCCCGTCTGGCCGAAGCCTCGCGCGGCCGCATTCCTGACGCGTTGACCGCGGGCCAGGAGGCCGCCGACGGAAAAGTCGTGGTTATCCACCGCGATGGCCAGCAGATTCTTCTCACCCACGAAGAATACGAGGAGTACCAGCGCAACCACCCCGGCGCTGCCAACTAAAAATCCGCTGACATTTCGCATCCCGAAGGCGGCCGATGCCGGCTCGGCCTCGGATCTCGATTTCGCGTCTTCGTTTCCAAGTAACTGAAGGATCCCCATGTTTCCGCTGCGCTCTAAAGTAACCACCGTTGGCCGCCAAGCTGCTGGTGCCCGCGCCCTCTGGCGCGCCACCGGCACCAAAGAGGGAGAGTTTGGCAAGCCCATCGTGGCCATTGCCAACTCGTACACGCAGTTCGTTCCGGGCCACGTCCACCTCAAAAGCGTCGGCGACACCGTTGCCGAGGCCGTGCGCGCCGCCGGCGGGGTCCCGAAGGAGTTCAACACCATCGCCGTCGACGACGGCATCGCCATGGGCCATCAGGGCATGCTCTACTCGCTGCCCTCGCGCGAGATCATCTCCGACTCCATCGAATACATGGTCAACGCGCATACTGCCGATGCCCTGGTGTGCATCTCCAACTGCGACAAGATCACCCCGGGCATGCTCAACGCCGCGCTGCGCCTGAACATCCCCACCATCTTCGTCTCCGGCGGCCCGATGGAGGCCGGCAAGGCCGTCGTCGTCGACGGCGTGGCGCATGCCCCCACCGACCTCATCACCGCGATCACCGCCTCGGCTTCCGATGCCGTCGATAACGCAGGCCTAGCCGCCGTCGAGGCCGCCGCCTGCCCCACCTGTGGGTCGTGTTCTGGCATGTTTACCGCCAACTCCATGAACTGCCTGACCGAGGCACTCGGCCTGGCCCTGCCCGGCAACGGCACCACCCTGGCCACGCACGCGGCGCGCAAGGATCTATTCACCCGCGCCGGCTCCGCCATCGTCGAGCTGTGCCAGCGCTACTACGGCAATGAGGACGAGTCCGTCCTGCCACGCTCGATTGCCACCAAGGACGCCTTCTACAACGCGATGGCCCTCGACATGGCCATGGGCGGGTCCACGAACACGATTTTGCACACGCTCGCCGCCGCCCAGGAGGGCGAGGTGGACTTCACCCTGGAAGACATCAACGAGATCTCCTACCGCGTGCCGTGCATCTCCAAGGTGGCCCCCAACGGCAACTACCACATCGAAGACGTCCACCGCGCCGGCGGCATCCCCGCCATTCTGGGCGAGCTTCACCGCGGCGGCTTCCTGCGCGAGGGAGTCCACACCGCAAGCTACCCGGACCTGGACTCCTGGCTGGCAGACTGGGACATCCGCGGCGGCAAGGCCACCGAGGAGGCCATCGAGCTATTCCACGCCGCCCCGGGCGGGGTGCGCACCACCGAGCCGTTTAGCCAGTCCGCCCGCTGGGACGAGCTCGACACTGACGCGGCCGAGGGCTGCATCCACGACGTCGAGCACGCCTTCTCCAGCGACGGCGGCCTGGTGGTCCTGCGCGGCAACCTGGCCCCCAACGGCGCCATCGTCAAGGCCGCCGGCGTCGAGGAGGAGCTGTGGACGTTCTCCGGGCCGGCCCGCGTGGTCGAGTCCCAGGAGGAGGCCGTCTCCATCATCCTCAAGCGCGAGGTCCAGCCTGGCGATGTCGTGGTCATCCGCTACGAGGGCCCCTCCGGCGGCCCGGGCATGCAGGAGATGCTCCACCCGACCTCCTTCCTCAAGGGGGCCGGCCTGGGCAAAGCCTGCGCGCTCATTACCGACGGCCGCTTCTCCGGCGGGACCTCGGGCCTGTCCATCGGGCACATCTCGCCCGAGGCCGCCCACGGCGGGCTCATCGCGCTGATCGAAAATGGCGATACGATCTCCATCGACATCCACGCCCGCCGCCTGGAACTCGAGGTCGACGAGGAGACCCTGACCGCGCGCCGCGCGGCCCAGGAGTCGCGCGAAAAGCCCTATACCCCGGTGGACCGCAACCGGCCCATCACCAAGGCGCTGCGCGCCTATGCGGCGATGGCCACCTCGGCTGACCGCGGCGCGGTCCGCGTGGTCGACGGCCACGTGAAGTAGGCCATCCCGGCCACGATGAGGGGCAGGGC
>CAVFKS010000060.1:0-12190 GCA_963623015.1 Clostridia bacterium | reverse complement strand
CGGTCGCTATGGACGAGGGCCTGCGCTTCGCTATCCGCGAGGGCTCCCGCACCGTTGGCGCTGGCCGCGTCACCAAGATCATCAAGTAATTGATGCTCTAACTGGCCCTAGGCCTCGTGCCTAGAGCCACCAGGCTACTTACCGCCCGTTCCCTGTCTCCAGGGGGCGGGCGGTTTGGCGTTTTGCCCGCATGCTGGGGCGCGGGAGGCAGGCAGGTACGCTAAGGGAATGAATGATCCCACGCGCATCGACGGTGTCTTGGAAAGCCTGCGTGCTGCCTGGGAGGGGCAGCCAGATCTGAGCTTGCCCACGCTGCTGGCCATGTTGGGCAATGAGGGCATCGGGTGGGGAAGCAGTGACGAAGAGGCCCGTCGTGTGCTCGACGGCTGGGCGTGGGTGAACCCGCCGCTCATTACTCCCGACGCGGTCGGGGCTAGCGCGCGTTGGCTCGTGGAATGCGAAGGCCCTGCGGCCCGGGTGACCCTGCAGGCAGGCGCGGTGGTGGTGCGAGGCATCGGTGCGGACGGGCGCTCCCGGCAGCCGGTGGTGTGGCAGTGGGATTCCTTCCGGCCTGCGGGTCCGGGCCGGCCGCTGGTCGTCCGCGACAGCGAGGGGATCGAACACCGCCTAGGGCTTGTCCGCCGCATTACGCGCCTGGAGGATGCCCCGGCGCACCCGCGCGATGGGCTGCGCCGCAAAGACCTGGGGGAGCGGGTCTATGTCGCGCGCACGGAAGAAGGTGTGGTGCTCATTGATCACGGGTTGCACGTGTGGACGCTGGGGCGGCGCACGCTGGAGCGCGCGGATTTCGGGTGGGAGCGCATAGAACAATGTCGCCCCGGGGCGGACCTTGAGGTCGCGCTCCGGGGCGGCGTGATGCGAGGCTTCGGGCGGGTGGAATCGGTCTGGCTGGCAGAAGCCGCAGCAGCCGATCCTCTCGACGCGACGCGCTAGCCCAGGGCCTTCAGCTTCGAGTAGTGCACCCGGTAGACGGTGTGCAGCTTTGAGTCGGGGAACGCGGCGCGGAAATCGGCCTCGGTTTCTTCGACTAGCTGGCGCAGGGTGACCAGCGGGGTCTCCGGGCTGGCGGTAATCGTCAGCGTTAGCTGCGGCTGCCCGCGGTCCACGGCCACCTTACGGTCGACCTCACTGATGAAGTCGTGCTCCTGCAACGAGGCGGCCATGCCGGCGGCGAGCGGCGCCATCTGCAGGGCGATGGAACCCTTATCGTCCGAGGCCCCCGAGGTGACCTCGTTGATGCGGCGAACCCGCACATTGGCCACGATGAGCCACACCCCGGCGATCAGCGCCACGGCGGCAATCCCGCCCAAAGCCCAGGGCCACCAGCCCTGCTCCGGCACGGTGGCCCAGGCGTCATGGTTGACCCATAGCTCGAGGTGGCGCGCGAAGTTCACGTCGAAGTGCAGCAGGATGGGCCACGAGCCTAGGGCGACCAGGATGATCCCTAGGAGGATGAAGATAAACCGGTCGAAGCCGGCGGTTTTCTTAGACACGGGCATCGACCTCCTGGACTGGCTCGACGGTGACGGTGACCTTGGTGGGGGTCTCCAGGGCGTCCATCTCCGCCGTGACGGCCTGAATGACGCGCTGGGACAGCTCGGAATCGTTGACGTCGCCGTTGACGATGATGGCAATGCCCGAGCTGCTGGACTGAGTGCGCGCGGCCGCTACCCCTGGCACCCGGCGGGCCACCGCGGAGCACCGCCTGGCGATGTCCACGTGCCGCACCCACGCCGAGCCCGCAGAGGTGCTCAAGCGCTGGTGGGTGCGCCGCCGCGGCTTGGCGGCGATGCCGAGGAACACCAGGCCCACCACGATGGCGGCAGCCCCGGCCCACGGCATCCACGTCCGGAGCCCGTCGGTGGCCATCAGGTCAATAAAAGGCTGGGTCCAGGAGGTTGCCTCCGGCGCGGCTACCAGGCGCCAGACCTCGCGGCCGGCCACGGCGGCCAGCGCGATAAGAGCCAGGCCCAGCAGGACCGCCCAGACGCGCACGGCCGGCGATGCCTTGGGCTCCTGGCCGTCAGGTACCTGAGTAGCGGGGACTGCCGCGTACGGGTTATCCCCGGCGGGTTGCGCGGCGCCGGCGACGTCCGGGGCGATGGTGGAATCTTGTCCTTGCATGGCGCCTACCTGCCTTCCTGGGGTTTAAAGGGGAAGATGGTGATCTGACGAAGCGGCTGCGGGTCGGGTACGCCCACGCGCACCACCGGCAGCGGCTTGACCTGCGGGTGCCACGCCTTAACCGGCGCGGGTGCGCTGACGTGGCGCGGCTGCGGCGGCTGCGGGGCGGATACCTTCCGGGCGCGCATCGGCACCGGCGTGTGCACCGGGCGCAGCGGCAACTCCGGCGGGGTCGGTGGTGCCCAAGTCTCTAGCGCCGGCGGGGCCGTGACCGAGCGGGTGCGATCCGCCGCCGGAGCATCCGGAACCGCGACCGACCGCACGGGCGTGGGGGCGGGCGCCGCGGGGACTCTGGCGGAGCGAGCATCCGGGGTCTCCGGCACGCGCACGGACGGGGCCGCCGGGATGGCGACGGCGCGCACCGTCACGCCTGCCTGCGTGTGCGGCTGGCGCACGGCGGCCGGGCTCGGAGCTGCGGGCACCACGGCCTGCGGGTGCGGGCGAGTGGCAACCTGGCGGGCGGTCACGCGCGGGCCCGGGGTTGCGTGCCCGACCACGACGTTGACGCGCGTGGTCGAGTATCCGGTGAATGTCTCTAAGGCCTCGATGATGGCGGCGCGCGCGGCGGCCGCAACGTCGGTGACTGGGCTGGGCCAGACCACCGCGATGGCCGCGTCGACAGCCGCCACCTGTGCATCCGGATCGAGCTGCACCATCAGGCGGGGGAAAGCCCGCCCGCCCAGGCCGGCGAGCTTGGCGTCGACCTCCGTGGCGCCAGGCACGGCGCGCAGCGCGGCGTGGATGATGTGTTCCACTGCGCGCAGGCCCATGCGGGTGGAGCCGCCCGCGGCAGTAGTAGATACTGAAGCTTCAGTCATCGGGGCCTATCCCTGGCCCTTACCGATGACGCTGTTCCAGATCTCTACGAGGTTGATGCGGCCGTCAAAGTGAGCGCCAATGAGCCCGCCGATGCCGCCCAGCACGATGATGAGCAACACCATGGCCCAGTTGCCGAGCACGATGGCAATGGCCAGCGCGGCGCCAATCAGGGCGCCCAGCGTGGTGTAGTTTTTCATGGGATTTTCCTTCAGAAAGCTTGAGGTCCTGCCTGGGATTCGCGGGTGAGTGTCACCGGGATTGCCAGGCAGGTGGGGAACCGGGGCAGGGGCCGCAGCCCTAGGCCGTTGCGGTCGTGCCAGACGCGCCGGACGTGCCTGGGGTGTCGTTTCCGCCGCGTTCGCCGGCGGCGCCGGTGACGGCGTCAGCGAAGACGACATCGAGGCGCTCTAGCTGCGGGCAGGCTGCAAACGCGGCGTCGCGGACGGCGCCGGCCAATTGCTGCAAGGACCCGCGCGCACCCAGGGCATCGACGTCGACTATGACGTGGGCGGCTAGCTCGGTATCGGACTTAGGGCCCAGGAACTGCAGGCCGGTCACAGTCTGGCCGGGAAAGCGCAGCAGAACCTGGCCAAAGCGCCCGGCCGAAAGATCCGCTACGCCTGCAACGGCCTTGATGGTCGCAGCAATCGACCCGGCTGCCTCCGGTGAGAGCTCAAAACGCATAGCGATGGCTCGGACCCGGGCTTAAGCCTGGCCGGAGTTGATGGCGTTCAGGTCGCCGTTGGCGGCCTCGTCGGCGGCATCCTCCGCCAGCTTGACGTCGTGGACGGTGACGTCAACGCGGGAGACCTCCAGGCCGGTCATGCGCTCGACGGAGTTCATGATGTTGCGGCGGATGGCCTCAGCCAGCTCGTGGATGGCAACGCCGTACTCGGCGATGATCGACACGGTCACGGCCGCGATGCCGTTTTCCACCTCGACGGACACGCCCTGGCGGACGTCCTCGGAAGCGCCGAAGGACTCGCGGATGGAGCCCAGCATGCGGGCGCCGCCGCCACCGAGTGCGGACACGCCGGAGACCTCGCGGGCGGCGATGCCGGCGATCTTGGACACCACGGTGTCCTCGATGACGGTGGTGCCGTACTTGGTCTCCAGGTTCTCGTTGACGCGAGCCGGGGCCGCGGCCTCCTCAGCGGAGGCCGGGGTGTTGTCGGACTTCTGGGACTGGTTCTTCTGGTTCTCAGACATCTGATGCTCCTTGAAAGTGATCGGTTTATCGGTAGGGATTTAAGGCCTGCCCGCAGTCTAAACCGGGGCGTGGACACGTCCCCCAGCTTATAGACGTCCTAGCATTCGTGCTGGAAACGAAAAGGAAACATAAGCTATAGGGGGCATCGGCAAGCTGGAGGCTGTGCCGGTGAGCCTGGGCCCGGGCCTAGAAAATGTGAGTTTGAACACTATGCCGGATAAGGCTTGAGAAAAGGGCAGCTTACGTGCTTAAATACAAAGGTTGCCTTAACAGGGCGGTGCAATCATGCTTTGAGTATGAGGGCATTGGCGCTGGTGGGGCAAACATGACGCCTTTGCAGTCTGGCATTTCATGCCGGGCGAGAAGGTCTACCAATCGGGTAAGGTCCGCGATTTAGCAGTGGCAGACCCCGAGCGGTGGAACCAGAGAAGGGGCATGGCAAATTAACAGCGGCAGTATATGAATAGGCATCGCCTTCGGCAGCCTCTTCTGACATTGATAGGAACCCACTCCTTGTCGGGCTCCCAGAGACTGCGCCTGGTTAATTTGACCAGCCGCAGCTGTGGTCATCATGGACTTATATCAACCACTGGCGTTGTGCTAGAGCTCCAAATCTGGACAACGTTATAGAGAAATCGAGAAGCAATTTCCCACCGCTTCACGCCCCGGATACGCCGGGAATGTGAATGTGGGGAAGCGAGGAAGAGGATAAGCGTGGCGGGACAAAAAATCCGCATTCGGCTGAAGGCCTACGACCACGAGGCAATCGACGCTTCTGCCAAGAAGATCGTTGAGACCGTCACCCGCACGGGTGCTCGTGTTGTCGGCCCGGTGCCGCTCCCAACCGAGAAGAACGTATACGCCGTTATTCGTTCTCCCCATAAGTACAAGGACTCTCGCGAGCACTTCGAGATGCGCACTCACAAGCGCCTCATCGACATTCTCGACCCGACCCCGAAGACCGTTGACGCCCTGATGCGCATCGACCTTCCGGCAAGCGTCGACGTGAATATTCAGTAAGCGATCGACACGAAGTATTTGGTGGAGAACTAACAAATGAGCGAAAACGAGATCAAGGGCATTCTGGGCCGCAAGCTCGGCATGACCCAGGTCTTCGACGAGGAGAACCGCGTTGTGCCGGTGACCGTCGTCGAGGCCGGGCCGTGCGTTGTCACCCAGATTCGCACCGAGGAAACCGATGGCTACAACGCCATCCAGATCGCCTTTGGCGAAATCGACCCGCGCAAGGCTAAGAAGCCCCAGGCTGGTCACTACAAGAAGGCCGGCGTGACCCCGCGCCGCCACGTGGCCGAGATCCGCATGGACGACACCTCCGCATACGAGGTTGGCCAGGAAGTCAAGGTCGACATCTTCGAAGGCATTACCTTCGTCGACGTCACCGGCACCTCCAAGGGCCACGGCTACGCCGGCGCCATGAAGCGCCACGGCTTCGCCGGCCAGGGCGCAGCCCACGGTAACCAGGCATCCCACCGCCGCGTCGGCGGCATCGGTGGCGCCTCCTTCCCGGGCCGCGTCTTCAAGGGTAAGCGCATGGCTGGCCGCATGGGCCAGGACCGCGTGACCACCCAGAATCTGAAGATCCAGAAGATCGATGCCGAGTCCAACCTGCTGCTCATCAAGGGTGCTATCCCGGGTGCGCGCGGTGGCCTCGTCACCGTTAAGACCGCAGTGAAGGGCGGTGCACACGCATGAGCAACCTCAAGCTAGACGTCCTGACCGCTGACGGTAAGACCAACGGCTCCGTTGATCTGCCGGCCGAGATCTTTGACACCGAGGCATCCGTTGCACTGATGCACCAGGTCGTCAACGCTCAGCTCGCAGCAGCGCGCCAGGGCACCCACAAGGTAAAGACCCGCGGCGAGGTTCGCGGCGGTGGCCGCAAGCCGTTCCGCCAGAAGGGCACCGGCCGCGCCCGCCAGGGCTCCATCCGCGCACCGCACTACGCGGGTGGCGGTATCTCGCACGGCCCCGTGCCGCGCGACTACTCCCAGCGCACTCCTAAGAAGATGATCAAGGCCGCCCTCTACGGTGCACTGTCTGACCGTGCCCGCAACGAGCGCATCCACGTCATCGAGGAGCTCGTGCCGGGCCAGACCCCGTCCACCAAGGCCGCCAAGGCATTCATCGAGCGCATCTCTGAGCGCAAGAGCGTGCTTCTGGTCATCGGCCGCGAGGACATCAACGCCCGCCGCAGCGCCAACAACCTGCCGAACGTCCACATCCTGGACGCCGGTCAGCTGAACACCTACGACGTCCTCAACGCTGACGATGTCGTGTTCTCCGTTGAGGCTCTGCACACCTTCGTCTCCCGCGCCACCGGTGCGGATAAGGAGGACAAATAATGGCTAAGATTGCTAACCCGCGCGATATCATCCTCGCGCCGGTCGTCTCCGAGAAGTCCTACGGCCTCATGGAACAGAACACCTACACGTTCTATGTTGCTACCGACTCCAACAAGACTCAGATCAAGCAGGCCATCGAGCAGATCTTCGGCGTGAAGGTCGACTCCGTGAACACCGCTAACCGCGAGGGCAAGCGCAAGCGGTCCCGCACCGGTTACGGCCAGCGTAAGTCCACCAAGCGCGCCTACGTGACTCTGCGTGAAGGCAGCGACGCAATCGACATCTTCGGCGGCGGCGCCTAAAGCGCCACCGGAGTGCCGATAGAAAAGGAACAACTATGGCTATTCGTAAGTACAAGCCGACAACCCCGGGTCGCCGCCAGAGCTCCGTTTCCATGTTCGAGGAGATCACTCGCTCGACTCCGGAAAAGTCTCTGCTGCGCCCGCTGTCCAAGACTGGCGGTCGTAACAACTACGGCCGCATCACCACCCGCCACATCGGCGGTGGCCACAAGCGCCGTTACCGTCTGATCGACTTCCGTCGTCACGACAAGGACGGCATCCCGGCCAAGGTCGCTCACATCGAGTACGACCCGAACCGTACCGCCAACATCGCCCTGCTCCACTTCGTGGACGGCGAGAAGCGCTACATCATCGCCCCCAAGGGCCTGAAGCAGGGCCAGATGGTCGAGTCCGGCGCGAATGCAGACATCAAGGTTGGCAACAACCTGCCGCTGCGTAACATCCCGACCGGTACCACCATCCACGCTGTGGAGCTCAAGCCGGGCGCTGGCGCTAAGCTGGCCCGCTCCGCTGGTGCCTCCATCCAGCTGCTGGGTAAGGAAGGCAAGTACGCAGTCCTGCGTATGCCGTCCTCCGAAATCCGTCGCGTCGACATCCGTTGCCGCGCCACCGTGGGTGAGGTCGGCAACGCCGACCAGATGAACATCCGCTGGGGCAAGGCCGGCCGCATGCGCTGGAAGGGCGTCCGCCCGACCGTCCGTGGTGTCGTTATGAACCCGGTCGACCACCCGCACGGTGGTGGTGAGGGTAAGACTTCCGGTGGCCGCCACCCGGTGTCCCCGTGGGGTCGTAAAGAGGGTCGTACCCGCAACCCGAACCGTTATTCCAACAACATGATCGTGCGCCGTCGTCGCCCGAACAAGAAGCGCTAAGAGGAGGTAAACAATGCCACGCAGCCTTAAGAAGGGCCCGTTCGTCGATGAGCACCTCCTCAACAAGGTAGATGCTCAGAACGAGGCCGGCACCAAGAAGGTCATCAAGACCTGGTCTCGCCGCTCGACTATCCTGCCGGATTTCATTGGTCACACTTTCGCCGTCCACGACGGCCGCAAGCACGTGCCGGTGTTCATTGATGACTCGATGGTCGGCCACAAGCTGGGCGAGTTCGCACCCACCAAGACCTTTAAGGGTCACGTCAAGGACGACAAGAAGGGACGTCGATAAGCGATGAGTGACACCATCACCTCCGCCTCCGCCACGGCCCGTTACGTCCGCGTAACCCCGATGAAGGCACGCCGCGTCATCGATCTGGTTCGCGGCAAGTCCGTATCCGAGGCACTTGCAATCCTGAAGTACGCCCCCCAGGGCGCCGCTGAGCCGGTTGCCAAGGTCGTTGCATCCGCAGCCGCCAACGCCGAGAACAACTTCGGCCTGGACCCGCGCACCCTGGTCATCTCCGAGGCTTACGCCAACGAGGGCCCGACCATGCGCCGTTTCCAGCCGCGCGCTCAGGGTCGTGCATTCATGATCCGCAAGCGCACCAGCCACATCACCGTGGTTGTCGAAAGCCAGAAGGAAGGTGCCAAGTAATGGGCCAGAAGATTCACCCTCACGGCCTCCGACTGGGCATTTCCACCGAGTGGAAGACCCACTGGTTCGCCGATAAGGACTACGCCACCTACGTGGCCGAGGACATCAAGATCCGCCAGTACCTGGAGAAGGGCCTCGAGCGCGCCGGCATCGCCGACGTCGTCATCGAGCGAACCCGCGACCGCGTCCGCGTCGACATTCACACCGCCCGCCCGGGCATCGTGATTGGCCGCCGCGGTGCCGAGGCCGACCGCATCCGCCGCGAGCTGGAAAAGCTCACCGGCAAGATGGTCGCCCTCAACATCCTCGAGGTCAAGCAGGTCGATGCCAACGCCAACCTGGTTGCACAGTCCATCGCCGAGCAGCTTGTCAACCGCGTGGCCTTCCGCCGCGCGATGCGCAAGGCCATCCAGTCCGCCATGCGCCAGCCGCAGGTCAAGGGCATCAAGGTGCTCCTGTCCGGCCGTCTGGGCGGCGCCGAGATGTCCCGCACCGAGCGCTACCACGAGGGTCGCGTTCCGCTGCACACCCTTCGCGCAGAGATCGATTACGGCACCGCAGAGGCCCACACCACCTTCGGCCGCATTGGCATCAAGGTGTGGATCTACAAGGGTGACGTCATCGGTGGCGTGAAGGAATCCGAACTGAACGCTCCGGCTGCAGGCCGTGGCCGCGGTGACCGCAACGGTCGCCCGCGCCGTGGCGGCCAGCGCCGTCAGCGCGCACAGCAGAAGCAGGAGGGCTAATCCATGCTGATTCCGAAGCGCGTTAAGTACCGTCGCCAGCACCGCCCGACCCGCTCGGGTGTGTCCAAGGGCGGTAACCGCATCAATTTCGGTGACTACGCCATCCAGGCTCTCGAGCCAATGTACGTCACCAACCGTCAGATCGAGGCCGCACGTATTGCCATCAACCGCCACATCAAGCGTGGTGGCAAGGTGTGGATCACGATCTTCCCGGACCGTCCGCTGACCCAGAAGCCGCTCGGCGTGCGTATGGGTTCCGGTAAGGGCCCGGTCGAGAAGTGGGTCGCCAACGTTAAGCCGGGCCGCGTCCTCTTCGAGATGTCCTACCCGAACGAGGCCGCCGCTCTCGAGGCTCTGCGCCGTGCAGGCCAGAAGTTGCCGGGCAAGGTCCGCATCATCAAGAAGGAGGACCAGTTCTAATGGCACTAGGTACCCCTGCACACGAGTTCCGTGAGCTCGACAATGCTGAGCTGGAAACCCGCCTCAACGACGCGAAGGAAGAGCTCTTCAACCTCCGCTTCCAGAAGGCTACTGGCCAGCTGACCAACAACCAGCGCATCAGCACTGTCAAGCGCGACATCGCCCGCATCTACACCGTTCTGCGTGAGCGTGAGCTGGATTTGTCCGCTGCTCCGAAAGCTGAGGCTTAAATCATGAGTGAGGCAAACGTGAACGAAGTGAAGAAGGAGCGCGGTGCGCGCAAGACCCGCACCGGCATCGTCGTGTCCGACAAGATGAACAAGACCATCGTGGTCGAGCTCGAGGACCGCAAGCAGCACGCTCTCTACGGCAAGATCATGCGCTCCAACTCCAAGGTGAAGGCGCATGACGAGAACGAGACCGCCGGCATCGGCGACCGCGTCCTCATCGCCGAGACCCGCCCGCTGTCCAAGGACAAGCACTACCGGCTCGTCGAGGTCATCGAGAAGGCTAAGTAATACTGGCTTGAGAGATGACTAAAGGCCCTATCTCCCGCGCGGGGGATAGGGCCTTTTCTCTGCCTCGCTAAGCCACTCCACCGGCTTCGGTGCCACGTCTGGCGATGCCGCCGAAGTCTGCGCGCTGAGCCGTTCTGCGCCCGGTAAGTCACTACCGCCGGCCCGCCCGCATTTGGCACGGGTCCCAAAAGCTGTTGGTGGGCGTCAGGGGCGTAGGAGGCGCGGGCGCTTGGATCCCGGAGGGCAGGTCTGGGCTCAAGCGCCGGCTAGACGGTGATCACGCCGGTCTTCCAGGCAGGTCACTCCGGTTCGTACCTGGCGTGCTGCAATGGCTTCCGAACCGTCGGGCTGCCTGCTTCCGCGGTCGCGGGAGCGCCCCGGCACGACAAGGCCGCAGGGCCCGAACCTCGGGTGAAGAGGTCGGGCCCTGCGGGTTCGGGTTTAAGCCTTAGGCGAAGATCTTGCGGCGGGCGGCGAAGGCGCCGGCGGCAATCATCGCGGCGAAGGCGAGAGCGGCCAGGCCACGGGCCACGGTGTTGGAGCCGGTCTCGGCGGCCATGCCGCGGTTAGCGACGTTGGCGTCCTGAGCAGCCGGGGCGGCTTCGCCGGCCAGCTTGCCGCCCTGGGCAAGGACGGCGTCCTTGTTGGCGGCCAGCAACTCGGCGGAAGCCTGCTTCTCAGCCTCGGTCGGCTCCTGGTTGACGCGGCCCTGGTCCTGGACGTAGGTCTTGCCGTCCTGGGACAGGTACCAGGTCACGCCACCGATGACCAGGGCGGCCGGCAGAGCCAGCCATGCCAGCTGCTTGGCGTCGAAAGCCGGCTTGGGCTCATCGGCCGGAAAAGCCTTGGCGTAGGCGTCGCGCATCTCCTGGGTGATCTCAGCGTTGACCAGAGCCGGGTCGTTGACGTAGAGGGTCTTGTCCTGAATGTGCTGGTACCAGGTGTTGCCCTCGGCGTCGGCCTTGGTGGCCGGGGCGGGGATGCCCTCTTCGACCGGAGCCTCAGAGACCGGAGTCTCGTCAGCTGGCGTCTCGGAAGCGGCGGCCTCATCGGCCGGAGCCTCGTTAGCGGTGGGAACGTCGGTGGCTGCAGCGTCGGGGTTCTGGGCCTCGAAGGCGGCCTGAGCCTGCTCGGCGGTCAGGGTGACGGGGTTGCCTACCTCCGGGTTGGAGGCGTAGTTGCCGTCGGCCTGCTTGAAGTATTCAACGCCATCGAGCTCGATGACGGCCGGAGCCGGGATCTGAGCCTGCGCGATAGCGGTGCCGCCGAGGGCGAGGGCACCGGCCAGCGCTGCGGCGGTCAGGGACTGGGGGATACGCTTCATGCTTTTCTCCTCTAGGGATTGTCCGCGTGGGATAGGTACTCGTCGGTAGAGCCCACGAAAAAGAGTGAATACTCTAATCGACTCATTTCACATTAGTAACAAAAGTCTCATCTGTCACTTTAAAGTTAAAAGCTAGCTGTAAATACCCTCTAAAGGGGTAAGAAAGTACTTTCGAGGCGTGTCGGTCCACCCAGCGCCGCGATTGCGGGATCTGCGCCCTCAGCTGGTGGGGCAGGCGGAGCCGGCTGTTCGACGGGCGGGTTGACGGCCGCAGCGGTGCTCACGCCCTCGTACTGCCAGCCCACCACCGCGTTGCGGACCGCCGCGGCCAACAGGTTGGCCGGCTGAATGCAGCTAATCGTCAGCAGCCGGCCGGGCATGGGGCCCTCGCCCCAGACGGCGGCATCGCCAGACAGGCCATCCTTGCCAGGATCGTGGAGATCGGTGGCGCGATAGATCAGCCAGTCGGAACCGGACGCCGCGGTGCGCAAGTAGAGCTTGTCGCCCACCGCGACCTTGTGCACGTCGTTGCGCCCGTCGTAGAGATCATTGAACACGCCCGGCACCCCGGCGCCGGTATGCCCGGCGATGACCACGATGTCCGAAACATTCGTGCCTGGCAGTGAGTAGGGCTTGTCCTCGGCAGTGTAGGTGCAGGCCTTATCCATGGTGGCCGGATCGATGGCGCCGTCGCGCACCCGGCACGGGCCGTCCTCAAACCCCGCGTGCACCCCGATGGACGGGATGAACACC
>CAVFKS010000059.1:0-12294 GCA_963623015.1 Clostridia bacterium | reverse complement strand
ACTCCATGATGTTCAACGCCATGTTCATGGGCATGTCCGGCGTGGGCTACTCCGCCGCCGCGGCTGAGTCCGGGGACTGGGCTGGCGATGCCGACGCGGGCGACATGGGCGGCGAAGACTTCGGCGGGGGCGAGGACTTCGGTGGCGGCGAAGATATGGGCGGCGGCGAGGACGGCGGCTTCTTCGACGGCCTCTTCGGCGGAGACGGCGGAGACGGCGGCGGCATGTTCGACTTCGACTTCGACTTCTAGCCGCACCCTTAAACCACAAAAATCCGGCGCGTGGCCTGCACTGTTTAGGCCACGCGCCGGCTGGCGCTTTTCTGCCTATTCGGCGTTGAAACTAGCGATGATGTCCTCTAGGGCCGGGAAGTCCGGGGCGAAGAAATCGGCTGCCTCCCACTCAGCGGGCGTGCCGTGGCCCCAGCCCACCAGTGCGGTGCGGATGCCGAACTGGCCCGCCCCCTCGTAGTCGTGGCTGCGGTCGCCCACCATGAGGATCTCCCCGGTGCGCCCACGCAGGTCCATCGAATCCAGCACCCACTCGATGACCTCGGCCTTGGCGTGGCGCCGGTCGTGTTCATCGTCGGCCCCGCCGATGAAGTCGAAGTACTCGGCCACGCCCAGCCGCTCGAGCATGCGCGCCGCAATAGTCGCCCCCTTGCTGGTGGCGGTGCACACCGTATAGCCCTTAGCCTTCCACCGGGGCAGGGCATCGGCAAAGCCGGCAAAGAGCTCGGCCTCCTGCCACCCGGTATCGGTGTAGTGGCGCCGGTAGCAGGCCACGGCGCGCTCCACGGTCTGGGCATCGTAGCCCCAGTTGCGGAAGGTCACGGCCAGCGGCGGGCCGGGCAGGCGGTGCAGCTGTTCCGGGCTGGGCTGGGGCAGGCCCAGCTCCGCACAGGTCTTGGTCACGCACGAGGCGATCCCCGGGAAAGAGTTGACCAGGGTGCCGTCCACGTCGAGAAAAATGATCATGCAGGTAACTTTAGAAGCATGAAAGCGCTCTTATCAGTTCTCCTTGCCGCGTGCCTCGTGATCATGGGCCGCGGGGTTCCTGAGGCAGGGGCGGCATCGCCAGGCGAGTGCCCGGGGGCCGTGGTGCTTGCCGACCGCTTCGCTGGCTGAGCACAAAGCCGGGGGCGAAATTGGGTTTCGGGGCGCGCGCCACGTAGACTAGGTGGGAAATGGCTTTAAGCCATCGGCAACCAGCCAAAAAACACGGGGCGTGGCGCAGCTTGGTAGCGCACCTGCTTTGGGAGCAGGGGGTCGCAGGTTCAAATCCTGTCGCCCCGACGTAACTGGGGGTCTGGAGTTTTCGCTCCAGGCCCCTTTAGTACACTTAACAGCCGTACAAACACTAGGACCCACAACAACTAGGGGAGAGTTATCCGTGAAGACCACCGTCGAGAGCTTGAGCGAGACCCGAGTCAAGCTAACCGTTAACGTTCCGTTCTCGGAGCTGGATAAGGAAATCGACCAGGCTTACGCAGCCATTGCGCAGCAGGTCTCCATTCCGGGCTTCCGCAAGGGCAAGGCGCCGCGTCAGCTTATCGATGCCCGCATCGGTCGCGGCCCGATTCTGGAGCAGGTCGTCAACGACATGCTGCCGAACCGCTACGAGCAGGCTGTTGTGGAAAATGACCTGAAGGTCATCGGACAGCCCGAGATCGACATCACCAAGATCGAGGACAAGGACCACGTCGAGTTCACCGCCGAGATGGACATCCGCCCCGAGATCGAGGTTCCGGACTTCTCCAAGATCTCCGTGACCGTCCCGGCCCTCGAGGTCGACGACGAGGCCGTGGATAAGGCCCTCGAGGATCTGGCTGAGCGCTTCGGTGAGCTCAAGGACACCAAGCGCAAGATGAAGACCGGCGACTTCGCCGTCATCGACATCACCGCCGAGATCGACGGCGAGAAGGTCGACGATATGTCCACCGAGGGCCTGTCCTACCGCATCGGCGACGACGACCTCATCAAGGGCCTGGACACCGCCCTGCGCGGCATGAAGACCGACGAGGACAACGAGTTCGAGACCGAGGTGCAGTCTGGCCCGCACAAGGGCGAGAAGGCCACCGTCAAGGTTCACGTCGTGCAGTCCAAGGAGCGCAAGCTGCCGGAGCTCGACGACGACTTCGCCCAGATGGCTTCCGAGTTCGACACCATCGAGGAGCTGCGCGAGTCCACCAAGGGCCAGGTTGAGGAGTCCAAGAAGGCCGGCCAGGCCGCCGACATCCGCGACGAGGTCCTCAAGGCCGCCCTGGGGCAGGTCTCCTTCGCGCTGCCGGCCTCCGTCGTTGACGAGCAGGTCCACGCCCAGCTGCACCAGATCCTGGGCCAGCTGGCTCACGACGAGAAGGCTCTGGCCCAGCTGCTCGAGGCTCAGGGCACCACCCGCGAGGAGTTCGACAAGGAGTCCCGCGAGCAGGCTGAAGAGTCCGTGCGCACCCAGCTGTTCCTCGACGCCCTGGCTGACCAGGAAGAGCCGCAGGTCTCCCAGCAGGAGCTGATGGACCACATCATGTTCACCGCCTCCTCCTACGGCATGGACCCGAACCAGTTCATCCAGCAGATCCAGTCCAACGGCCAGATCGGCAACCTGTTCGCTGACGTCCGCCGCGGCAAGGCCCTGGCCACCGCCATCTGCCGCGCCGAGGTCAAGGACGAGGCCGGCAACGCCGTCGACGTCGACCAGTACTTCGGTGAGATCGAGGAAGAGGCCGAGGCTTCCGACTCCGAGTAATCCTCACTCCTAGCTTAGGGCCCAGGCTTTCGCCTGGGCCTTCTGCTTTTCCGGGCCTTGTGCTCTCGCGGGCGGCTGGGAAGCAGCCCAGCCCGCTCGAAGCGCAATTTTTGCCACTTTTGACCCTTCGCGCGGCCTGCTGCGGGGCCGAAAGTGGCAAAACTCGCGCAGACAACGATACTCACGGCCCGTAGCGAAGGTCGCCGCCATCCCGAAGGAAGTGCCAGTGCCATCTCCACACGCCCACGTGGGCGCGGCTGTTGAAGTTGGGTTTGCGGGCGCGGAGGATCTGCTCCACAACGTCGTCGAGGAGATACGCGACATCACTGCCCGTGTACCGCAGCGTCAACCACCCGCGGAGCGCAGCGTCGTTGTTCTTCCAGTGGTCACGGATGAAGGCATCGGACTGCGTGTGGTAGCGGTAGCCGTTGATTTCTACCGCAACTTTCAGCTTTGGGATGACAATGTCCCAGTAGTATTCCCCAATTCGAACGTTGGTCTCTACGCGCAATCCGCCTTCTCGCAGCCGCCGCACCACCTTGCGCTCCGCGTTGGAGTCACTGGCTAGAGCGGCCTGTTCCAGCAGTTTACGTACGCCGGCGGTGGTTCGCTTCACCGCTCTTAAGTGGTGTTCCAGCTCATCGCGTCCCCGGCGCGAGGCATACGCCTGCTCGAGGAAGCGGAGGGCGAGGTCGTCGTCATCGATGTGTTGTGCCGCCAGCACGGGAAGGTGAACGTGTACCAAGTCTTGGGTCTGTCCAGGCCTGCCGGAGGGGAGCTGGGTCGTGGTGCGCTGCAGTTGCTTGGTACGAATCATCGATATGTATTCAGACTTCGCAGGCCGCTTATGCCTTGCGATATACAGCGGAAACGTCGGAGCCTGGCCTAAGTAGAGCTGGGCGGCGGTCGGTCCCGTCGCACACGCCCGGGGCCATTCCTTATGCACGATGCCCAGCAGGGGTATCGGCTCAGGCTGGCTATCGACGTAGAGGCCATTGATGACGCGGAAGGCCTTTCCGCGGTGCACTCGCCCGCGCAGTCCTGAAGGCGATAGGCCGGTGATGACCTGCATCTGCTTTCCCCCCGAAAAGTCAGCGTTCATTGGTGCCACGAACGGCTAGGCGGAAGGCTACCGCACCTCCGCCCAGGATGCAGGGCAGATGAGCGAATTTTGCCACTCTTGGGGTAGTCGGGCCGCCCCTATGAGGGCGAAAGTGGCAGAACTTGCGCATGGCGGTAGCCGGAGTGCGGCGAGAGGGGCACACTGAGCGCGCGCGACGCTGTTAGCGAACAGGGCGCCCCGGGGCGGCGGGGGCGGGGCGGAACGCGGTAGGGTAGTGCCATTGAGTTTTGCATGAAATGAAGGAGACTGATTTCTGTGTCTGATATCCAGATGACCTCCCCGAGCGGCGGAATGAACTTGGGCGACAGCGTCTACGAGCGCCTGTTGCGCGAGCGCATTATTTTCCTCGGCACGCAGGTAGACGACGAGATCGCCAATAAGCTGTGCGCCCAGATCCTCCTGTTGTCGGCAGAGGACCCGACCCGGGACATCTCTTTGTACATCAACTCCCCGGGCGGCTCCGTAACCGCTGGCATGGCCATTTATGACACCATGAAGTACTCGCCGTGCGACATCGCCACCTACGGCATGGGCCTGGC
Organism: Clostridia bacterium; assembly: GCA_963623015.1. Lineage (GTDB taxonomy): Bacteria > Actinomycetota > Actinomycetes > Mycobacteriales > Mycobacteriaceae > Corynebacterium. Next base: position 7,887 of record CAVFKS010000059.1, on the reverse strand, counting down.
CGCCTCCATGGGCCAGTTCCTGCTCTCCGGCGGCACCAAGGGCAAGCGCTACGCCCTGCCGCATGCGCGCATCATGATGCACCAGCCCTCGGCTGGCGTGGGCGGCACGGCCGCGGACATCGCCATTCAGGCCGAGCAGTTTGCCGCCACCAAGCGCGAGATGGCCGAGCTGATTGCCGAGCACACCGGCCAGACCTTCGAGCAGATCACCAAGGACTCCGACCGCGACCGCTGGTTCACGGCGCAGCAGGCCAAGGAGTACGGCATCGTCGACCACGTCATCGAGTCCGTCAACGGCCCGATTAGCAACTAGCGGAACCTTAAGGAGAGTTACTCAATGTCTAATGCCCACATGCCCCAGTCCCGTTATGTGCTGCCGTCCTTCATCGAGCAGTCGGCGCAGGGCACCAAGGAAACCAACCCCTACTCCAAGCTCTTCGAAGAGCGCATCATCTTCCTCGGCACGCAGGTCGATGACACTTCCGCCAACGACATCATGGCCCAGCTGCTGGTGCTCGAGTCCCAGGACCCGGACCGCGACATCACCATGTACATCAACTCCCCGGGCGGCTCTTTTACCTCGCTGATGGCCATCTACGACACCATGCAGTACGTCCGCCCGGACGTGCAGACGGTGTGCCTGGGCCAGGCGGCCTCGGCGGCGGCGGTCCTGCTGGCCGCAGGTGCGCCGGGCAAGCGCGCGGCCCTGCCGAACTCCCGCATCCTCATCCACCAGCCGCGCACCCAGGGCACCCAGGGCCAGGTTTCGGACCTGGAGATCCAGGCCAACGAGATCGAGCGCATGCGTCGCCTGATGGAAAACACCCTGGCGGAGCACTCCGGCAAGACCCCGGAGCAGGTGCGTGAGGACACCGACCGCGACAAGATCCTCACCGCGCAGGAAGCTGTCGAGTACGGTCTCATCGATACCGTCTTTGACTACCGCAAGCTGCGCCGCTAATAGCTCCTGCCAGCTGGCATAACTAACAAATCAAGGCTGGCCCCACCCACACCGGGAGGGGCCAGCCTTGAGTGCGTCTAGGGGCTAGTACGCCACGACATCGGTGGCGTTGGGGTGCGCGGCCAGCGGGGTGACGTGGATCTTCATGTACGGGTACATGGGGAAGCCCTCGAAGACGCGGTGGAGGGCGTCGTTGTCGGCGGCGTCGTAGATGGAGTAGTTGGAGTACTCGCCCACCACGCGCCAGATCCCCTTCATGGTGCCCTCCTTCTGGAGGCTGGCGGAATATTCCTTCTCGCGGGCCTTGAAGTCGGCCACCTCCTCGGGGCTCAGGTGGGGCGGGAAATGCACGTCCATGCGGGCTAGAAATAGCATCAGGTTTCCTCTTTCAGTAGTCGGGTGCGAACAGATGGAGTTATATCCGCCGCGCGCTTAACTGGCATCGGCCAGCGCGCGGGGAAGTTCGGAGCGGGTGCGGATGCCAAGCTTCCGGTACACCCGGGTTAGGTGGTATTCGATGGTCTTGGACGACAAGAAGAGTTCCTGGGCGACCTCCCGGTTGGAGGCCCCTTCGGCCACGTGCTTGGCAATCTCTTCCTCCTGCGGAGTTAGCCCGCCCACGCCGGTGTGCCGCGCGCCGATGCCGCTGACCCGGCGTTCCCGGTCGCAGCGCTGCACGTATTCGGTAGCGCCCATGGAGCCGAAGACCTCGGAGGCGCGGGAGAAGATGTCGTCTGCAATCCGGCGCCGGCCCAGGCGGCGCAGCGTGCGCCCATATTCGTAGAGGACGCGCGCCTGATAGAAGGGCAGCGGTATGTCTTCAAACTCCTCGGCGGCGCCGTCGAGCATCTTCACGCCCGCGTCGACGTCGCCGCGCTGGATGAGGATGCTGGCCTGCGGCACGGCCAGCTTGGCGTGCAGCGATCGGATGGGGGAGCCGGCGGCGCGGTCGCGGGCTCGCTCGACTATGCCCGCGGCATCGTCGGCCTGGCCAGACTGCACCAGAAGCTGCGCGAAGACATCCACCCAGGGCCAGAATCCGGGCTGGGTAATCGACTTGGCCTCGCAGAAATCATGTAAGGAGTGGCCGATGCGGAGCGCCGCGGCCTGCTCGTTGTTGGAGACGGCGGCTAGCATGCGGCACATGGAGGAGGGGATGTACTCGGTAGCGAAGACGTCGTGCGAAACAGACAGCTGGCCCAGGTAGAAGCGCATGAGGTCGCGGTCGCCGCGGTACATCGCCGCGGTCGCGCCGGTCCATAGCAGCAGCGGGGTCAGGAAGGTAATCCCGAACTGCTCGGCGCGGGCCAGGCCGCGCTCGACGATGCCCTCCGCTGCCCGCAGCTCGCCCAGCAGCAGCAGGGAGCGCGCGTGCCAGGCGTCGATCCACAAGGAGATGCGCTGGGAGCCGTCCCGGGGTGCTACCTGGGTAAAGCGCTGCCGGGCGGAGAGGGGATCGTCGTGGACTAGGTCGAGCCAGCCGAGCGCCATGTTGTGCCGGCGGGTCAGCTCCGGGGAGGTCTCCACCACGGGGACCTCGGCGGGGCGGCGTCCGTCGAGGGCAGCTTGGCCCACCAGCGCGATATAGGAGGTCTCGATGGCCACGGGGGATGACGCCGCGGCCCAGTTGCGGGTGATGTGCGACCAGTGGACTAGGGCCTTGGGGTTCCAGTCGAGCACGTGGAAGAAGGCGTGGCGGGAGGCGACCCGCGCGCGCAGGGCCGGGTCGTGGTTATCGGCGTTGTCCAGGGCGTTCCAGGCGCGGTCGAGGAGGAACTGGGATTCGCGCCGGCGGCCCTCGTGCAGCGAGAGATAGGCTCGCAGCGAATCCGACCGGGCGTCGGCGCGGCCCGTTTCCAGCACGTCGGTCTGGAGCTTAGCCTGCGGGATGTCGGAGGCAGCCACTAGGGACTCTAAGGAGTCAAGGTGGTTGGTGGCCGTGAGCGAGGCGGAGCCAGACACCCGGGCGGCCAGCCGGTAGGTTCGCGAGGCAGCCAGCCACAGGCCCTGGGCCGAGAGCCGCTCGGCGTGGGCGGAGATCTGCATGGCCAGGTCGTTGTCGGGGGCGGTCACGGCGTGTGCGGCGTGGAAGAGCTCGTGGTCCCTATCGCCGGCGTCGCGGTAGTAGTCTGCGGCGCGTCGATGGAGCAGTGCCAGGGTCTGCGGCGTGGCGCTGGCCCGGGCGGCGGCGAGGTCGGTGGGCTCCCGAAACGCCAGGGTCTGGGTGCCCGAGGAGGCGGAGATGGCCACCAGCCCGCGCTCGAGGGCGCTGGTGAGCTGCTCCTCGAAGCCGGGGTCGAGGGCGCGCAGCAGATCCACGGGCGCCCCGCCGGGAAAGTCCATGGCCAAAAGGTGGTTGAGCGCGGTGAAGTCGCCCCCGGCCTGCCGGGCCTCCAGCCGGCGGATCCAGTGATCGGGGATGATGACCTCGGGGTTGGGCTGGTGCCAGTGATCCGAGGGGGCGGAGTCGAGCAGCTCGCGCACCAGGGCCGGCTGCCCGCCGGTCAGGGTCTGCAGGTGCAGCAGCGACTGGGCGGGCAGGTTGGCGCCGGTGGCCTCGAAGACGAACTCGCGCAGACGCTCGGCGTTGAGCGGCGGGACGTGCACGGCGGCATCGGCTAGCTGGGCTAGCAGATCCACGGGGAAATCGGGGTTGCCGGGCTCGCCGTCGGGGTAGGTAAACACCGCGGCGATGACCCCGTGGTGCAGGGCGCGGATGGCCTCGAAAATCTGGCGCAGGCTCTCCGCGTCGGCCCAGTGGGCGTCGTCGATGAGCAGCAGCGTGCGCAGGTCTTCGGCGTCGAGCTGGGCCAGGCCCGCCTGGTGCCCGGGCAGCTTGTCTGCCAGCTGGGTCAGCAGCGAGCCTGGGCTGGTGGCATTCCATGGCAGCGCGGCGGTGCTGACCACGGTCCACTGCGGCAGGGCCAGGCCCAGGTCGCGCAGCATGCGAGACTTGCCGCTGCCCTGCGGGCCGGTGAGCACGACGGCGCAGCCCCGGCCGGGGCCGAGCTGGGCCAGGGACTCGTAGAGTCGGTGGCCCGCCGCACTGGCGATGCGCGACTTCGACTGGGTGCTGTGAATCATGTCACCTCATAATAGTGATAGCCCGCGATTGGGGGAGTATTTTTCTATAAAGGAACGGCAACAATCCGGCGTTTTGGGGGTGGCCCAGCCTGCCGATGCCACCCCTCCCGCGGGCAGGCCTTGGCCCTAGCCCTGGTCCCCGCCGGCGACGGGGAGCACCGAGCCCGTGATGTAGCTGGCCTCCCGCGAGGCCAGGAAGACGATTGGGGCGGCCTGCTCCGCCAGCGTGCCGTAGCGCTTGAAGTGGGAGGATTCCACCGTCTGATCGACGATCTCCTGGTACCACTGCCGGGCGGCCTCGTCTTCTGGGCCGGGCCCGCGCGCGACCTTGCGCTCGGGTGCGAGTGTGCCGCCGGGCGCGGTGGCCACGACGCGCACGTTCTTGTCGGCGGCCTCCAGGGCTAGGGCGGAGACCAGCGCGTTGATGCCGCCCTTCGCCGCGGCATAGGGCACCCGGTTGACCCCGCGGGTGGCCACCGAGGACACGTTGACGATGGTCCCGCCGCCGGCGGCGATGAGCGCGGGCAGCTCGGCGCGCACCGACCACAGGGTGGTAAACAGCGAGCGCTGGATTTCCTTCTCAATCTCCTCCGGCGCGTAGTGCTCGAAGGGCTTGGCCCAGATGGTCCCGCCCACGTTGTTAATCGCCATGTCGATGCCGCCGAGCTCGGCCTGGGCCTGCTCGACCATGTCGCGCGCGCCCTCCCAGGACTCCAGGTCGCAGGTGGCCGAGCCCACCCGGCCCGGGGTGATTTCCGCCAGGAGTTCGGCCACCTCGTGGACCAGGGGGGAGCGGTCGACTAAGAATACCGAGCCCTCCTCGCGGGCGATGCGCTCGGCCACGGCGCGGCCGATCCCCTGCGCCGCGCCGGTGACCAGCACCGCCTGGCCGCGGAAGCGCTGCGGGGTGAAAAGCTGCGGCGCGTATGGATCGGCGTCGTCGGTGGCCGGGACCGCGCCCCGGTGGCTCTGGTGCGGATTGCTTGAGCGCGAAGTCTCGGGTGAGTTTTTCACGGTATTCCTTCCGGGTAGTAGGCGGCCCGCTTGCGCGCGGGCCGCCGGGTGGGGTTAGGCGGATGCCGGGTTGAACTTCTCGAAGTAGAAGTTCTGCGGGGCGGCGTCCTGGGCCTCGAGGTGGGCGCGGACGGCCTCGACCATCGGCGGCGGGCCGCACAGGTAGACGTCCGCGGCCCCGTCGTGCAGGTGCTCGCTGGGGTCCATGTGGTCGGTGACATATCCCTTGAGCGGGTGCGCGGACTCCGGATCGGAGACCACCACGGAGTAGTCGAAGTCCGGCAGCGACTCCTTGAAGCCGTCGAGGCGCTCGCGCTCGACGATGTCGTGGTCGAAGGTCGTGCCGTAGATGAGACGGACCGGCACGTCAAGCAGCTCGTCGCGCGAGAGGGCCTCCAGGATGGCCAGGATCGGGGCCAGCCCCGTGCCGCCGGCCAACAGCAAGATGGGGTCGAGAGGCTCGCGCAGGAAGAAAGAATCGATGGGGCCCTGCAGGGAGATCTCGTCGCCGACCTGGGCGCGCTCCTCCAGGTACGTCGACATCGCCCCGCCGGGGATGACCTTGATGAGGAAGGTGGCGCGGGACTCGCCCACGGGCGAGGAGAAGGAGTAGGAGCGAACCTGGTCGGTGCCGGGGACGGAGAGGTTGACGTACTGGCCGGGCAGGAAGCGCAGGCCCGCGGCATCGTCAAGCTGGATGGCTAAGCGGTAGGTGGACTCGGACAGGCGGGTGACCTCGTCGACGACGCCGCGGTACGACGTCACGGCGGTCTTTGCCGCCTCGGAGGTGGAGGCGATCTGGACGACCATGTCGGTCAGCGGGCGGGTCTGGCAGTTGAGGATGTAGCCGCGGGCGGCCTCGGCCTGGGTCAGCGCGTCGTCGACGTAGTCGCCTTCCTCGAAGTCGCCGGCCTCGCAGAAGGACTTGCAGGTCCCGCAGGCGCCGTCGCGGCAGTCGAAGGGGATGTTGATGCGCGCCTGGTAGGCGGCATCGGCGATGGTCTCGTCCTCAGCGCATTCGATGAAGCGGGTGATGCCGTCTTCGAAGGCGAGCGCGATGTTGTGGGTCTTGGTCTCGGTAACGGTCATGTTCTCCTACTCCTTTAAACCTGGTAGATGTCCACGACGTGGTGGATGTAGTCGTTTTTCAGCACGATCTTCTTCTTGCGGATCTTGAGATCTGCGCCGGTGGTGTCCAGGGTGACGAAGGTGGTGCCGAAGTAGTGGTCGGTGGTGTTGTAGCGGAAGTAGTAGCTAATCCAGTTAAAGCGCACGTCCACTTCGCCGTCGCGGCGCTCGAGGACCTCGACGTTGGTCAGGTAGTGGTTGGTGCGGGGCTCGGGGATGGAGGTGGCCGAGGAGCGCTCGGTGCGGATGCGGAAGACGCGGTCCTCCAGGCCGGCGCGGGTGGGGTAGTAGATGAGGCTGATCTCCCGCTGCGGGTCTGTGGTCAGCTCGTCGTCGACGTCCCAGGCTGGCATCCAGTACTCGGCCTCAGGGTCGTAGCATTCGAGCCAAGCCTCGAAGTCGCGGTCGTCAAGTAGCCGGGCCTCGTAGTAGAGGAAGTCTTCGATCTCAGCGCGCGTGATGGATTGGGACATGGGGTTGTACTCCTTAAAGGTGGTCAAAGGTGCCTCAGGTGGGGTGGGGTGGAGCGCTTCGATTAGCGGCGGCGCCGGCGGCGGACCGGGGCATCGGCGGCCGCGGCCTCCTTCTTGGCGGCCTTGTCCTTGGCGAAGGCTACGGTCGCTGCGGCCGAGGCGGCATCGTTAGCCTGGGACTTCACCGTGCCGGACTCCTCGAGCTCGACGGCGCGGAGCATGGCCTGCTCCCAGTAGCCGTGCTGGATGGGGTAGAGGCCCTCGTCCTCGGTGCGGGCGCCGGAGGAGAGCACCTCGTCCATGCCCAGCTCCCGGGCCTTGTCGTTGGGACCCTCTACCTGCTGGCCCATGCCGCGGGTCATGTCGTTCCACGGGAAGGAGGAGGCCTGGTAGGTCTTCTGGCAGGAGCGGAACTCCTCCAGGTCGTCCGGGGTGGCCATGCCGGTGGCGTTGAAGAAGTCCTCGTACTGGCGGATGCGGGCGGCGCGGGCCTTAGCGGACTCGCCCTTGGGGGCGATGCAGTAGATGGTCACCTCGGTCTTGTCCACGCCCTTGGGCTCCAGGCGGCGGATCTGGGTGGAGAACTGGTCCATGATGTAGACGTTGGGGTAGAGGCACAGGTTGCGCGAGGCGCCCACCATGAACTCGCCGCGCTCGGCGCCGTGGAGCTCCTTCAAGTCCTCGAGGCGGTTATACAGCGGGCGGTCCTCCGGGTTGGCCCACTGGGACCACAGCATGAGGTGGCCGTTGGGGAAGGAGAAGTAGCCGCCGCCCTGGTTGCCCCACTTGCCGGCGTCCATGGCCTTAGTGTCATTCTTGGACTCGCCGGTGGTGCGGCGGCCGGTAGTGGCCGCGTAGTTCCAGTGGGTCGACGACACGTGGTAGCCGTCGGCGCCGTTTTCGGCCTGCAGCTTCCAGTTGCCGTCGAAGGTGTAGGTGGACGCGCCCTTGAGAACCTCCAGGCCCTCGGGGGACTGGTCGATGAGCATGTCCAGGATGACCCGGGTGTCGCCCAGGTGCTCTTCCAAGTCGACGACGTCCGGGTTCAGCGAGCCGAAGAGGAAGCCGCGGTAGGACTCAAACCGGGGCACGCGGCGCAGGTTGTGGGAGCCGTCGGTGTTGAACTGCGGCGGGTAGGCGCCGTCTTTTTCGTCCTTGACCTTGATGAGCTCGCCGTCGTTGGCAAAGGTCCAGCCGTGGAAGGGGCAGGTGATGGTGGTGCGGTTG
>CAVFKS010000058.1:0-12941 GCA_963623015.1 Clostridia bacterium | reverse complement strand
CGTCGATGCCGCCTCGGAGGCCGGCGAGGATCAGCTGCCCGCCACCCGCAATGCGTTTTTCACGGTGGGCCAGCCGCGTTTTAGCGGCGACGCCAACGTGGATTCAGCCGCGGGTTTCCAGTTCGGTTGGCGCGCGGTGGACTCCGGCCAGGTCTCTACCCTGCGCCTGGCGGCCCCGCAGGGCGGCAGCGATGAGGCCCGCGCGGTGGTGGAGCAGTCCATCTTGAAGCTGGCTTCCCTGCCGGTGGTCTTCCCCGAGGAAGAAGTCGGCACCGGGGCCACCTGGACCGTGGACTCCCGCGTGACCGGGGAAAATAGCCTGCTGCAGACGGTGACTTACACCGTGGAGTCCATCGCGGGCAACACGGTCAACCTCGGTGTCGAGGTCGAGCAGCGCCCCTCCTTGGGCGCCCTGTCTTTCGCCGGCCAGCCGGGCGCGCCCGAGGGCAACCTGGAGGTATTAGATTCTTCCTCCCGCAGCTCCGGCACCCTGACCGTGGATCTGTCCAAGCCGCTGCCCACCGCCGGCGATGTCGATGTGGAGACCGTCGTGGTCTACGGACAAGACGCTGCCGATGTCCGCGTGGTCCAGACCTCCACCACCCGCCTGCAGTTCTCCCCGGCCGCGTCCTAGCCGCGCCGGCGACACTGCCGTCAGCAGAAAGGCCCAGCTCCCTAGATTTCTAGGGGCTGGGCCTTAATTGCGTGTGCGACTACGGTGCCGGCGCTTCAGCCGGGGCCTCAGCGGGGGCCTGCTCAGCCGGGGCGGCGGGGGCTGCCGGGTCAGCCGGGGCCTGCTCGGCCGGGGCGGCCGGATCCGCACCCTCAGCCGGGGCCGGGGCAGCGCACATGGCCGGGACCTGCTCCGGCGGCACGGTGTTGGAAATCAGCGTGCAGGCCCAAGCCTGGGAGAGCTTCCACTGGCCGTCTTCGTAGACGAACTCCACGTTCTCCGCGGTCTGCTCCGGCTGACCCGGGACCGTAAACGTCACGGTGGACAGCACCGAGTCCGGGGTGTAGCCCGGCAGAACCGGGTCGACAACGAGGAAGCTCGCGCCGGACTCAGCCTGGGACTGCGCCATGACGTCGAAAAGCTCCGGGGCGGTCTCCCCACCCTGGACGGTGGAGGTCTTCTCCTCCAGGGACACGTTCGGGTCGGTGGCCTTGGCCAGCACCGCGTTCAGGTCGGCGGCAGCCGGCAGTGCCGGGGCGGTGTCCGTCGAGGCCGGGGCGGAGGTGGCGGCGGTGCTGCTAGCGGCCGACTCCGAGGAGGAATCGTCCGAAGAGCACGCGGCCAGGGCGGCGGTCGCGGAAACGGCGAGCGCGGCTGCGCCCAACTTGGTCAATGTACCGGTCAACGTCACTGCTTCTCCTTGGGTTGGGTACCGGCACGCCCTGCCAGCGGGCGCGCCCTAATTGTGACCTTCTAGAATACGCCCGTTTGCGCCCCCGCCGCCCTGCCACGCCCCGCCCAGCCGGAAATTCACAGGCTCCAGACAGGCACACGGCAGCTCTAGCCGGGTGATGCAGCCGGCCGCTAAAGTACCAACCCATGACCATTGCCCTCATTGCCACCGGCGGCACCATCTCATGCACCAAAGATGAACACGGCGCACTCGTGCCGACTGCCACCGCCGCCCAGCTGGCCGCCTGCCTGGACGAGCCGGTTCGCGCTATCGATTTCCGCCGCTTAGACTCCAGCGCCATCACCCTCGAAGACCTCGACGAGCTCATCGACGCCGTCGACGCGGCCTGCGCCGACCCGGAGATAGACCGCGTCATCGTCACGCACGGCACCGACACCTTAGAAGAAACCGCCGTGGTGCTCGCGCTGTTCCATCGCCACCCCACCCCGGTGGTGCTCACCGGGGCGATGTTGCCTTTCGATGCCGTAGATGCCGATGGCCCGGCCAACCTGCGCGGCGCCGCCCGCGCGGAGGTCGCAGAAGGCACGGGCGTTGCCGTTCATTTCGGCGGGATGACCAGCCCGGCGTGGGGCCTGCGCAAGCATCACACCACCCACCCCGATGCCTTCGCGCCGGGCCGCACGCTCCCGGACAACACTCCCCTGCCGCCAGCCAGGCTCGCCGGCCACGACGTCGCCGTCATTGCCGCCTTTCCCGGCGCGCCCCGCACGCTCATCGATGCCGCCGTTTCCGCCGGCTACCGGGGCATCGTGGTCGAGGCCTTAGGCGCTGGCAACGTAAACCCGCAACTGGGCGCGGGGCTCGCCGATGCCCTCGAAGCCGGCGTCCAGCTAGTCATCAGCACGCGAGTGGCCCACGGGCCGGTCTCCCTGGTCTATGGCGGGCCCGGCGGCGGAGCCACGCTCGGCCAACTCGGCGCCGTGGGCTCCGGGCACCTGCGCGCCGGACAAGCCCGCATCGTGCTCGCCGCGGCCCTTGCTACCGGCACCGACGTGCGCGACCTTTTCACCGGCCCGTAGACTAGGCCCTAAAGGAGTCCATAGGGTTCGCCACTTAACGACCCACCTTAAGGGCCACTGGCGGCAGTCATGCCGGGCATGCCCTTCTCCTTCCCTACTTTCCCTCATTTACGACTAGCCCTTGTGAAAGGCCGCCGTGGAAATTCTGATTCGCCCCGATGCCGCCGCCGTGGCCTGCCAGGCCGCCGACATCATCGAGCCCTACGTCCGCGCCGGCGCCGCGCTTGGCATGGCCACCGGATCCACCCCCGTTGCTACTTACCGCGAGCTCATCCGCCGCCACCGCGAGGAGTCTTTGAATTTTCGTCGTTGCTCCATCTACATGCTCGACGAGTACTTGGGTCTGCCCGCCGACCACGAGCAGTCCTACGCGGCCACCATTCGCCGCGAGCTGACTGAGCACGTCGACATCCCCGACCGGCAGGTCTTCTCCCCCAACGGCAACACCACAGATCCCGTGGCCGCAGCCGCCGACTACGAAAACCAGCTGCTGCGCGCCCGCGTGTCCATGCAGCTGCTCGGTGTGGGCGCCAACGGGCATATCGGCTTCAACGAGCCGACGTCCTCGCTGAACTCACCCACCCGAATCAAGGCCCTGCACCCGCAGACGGTGGCCGATAACGCGCGCTTTTTCGACGGGCGCGAGGATCTCGTACCCAAGCTGGTGCTCACCCAGGGGCTGGGCACGATCCAGCGTGCCGGTCACCTGGTCCTGGTTGCTACCGGCGCTGCCAAGGCCGACGCCGTGGCCGCCCTGGCTGAAGGGCCGTTGAGCGCGATGTGCCCGGCGTCTGTGCTGCAGTTGCACCCGCACGCCACCGTCATCGTCGACGAGGCGGCCGCCGCAGGCCTCAAACTGCACGAGTACTACCGCTTCGCCGACGCCCAGAAGCTGCCGGGCCAGGGCTACTAGGCTGCCGGCGCCCGCCTGAGTTAGTCGCGCGCCCCTTCATCTCCTTCCGCGACAGTGCCCTCAGTGGCTCCGGTCTCCTCACTGGCGTCAGTACCCTCACTGGCGCCAGCTTCTTCGGCTGCGCGCTGGGCCAGCCAGTCGTCCCAGTCCAGGCTGTCGAGCGGGTCTCCCGGGCGCAGCTGCGGGTCATCTACCGCGAAGGACTTGGTACGCCCCGGGCCGGTGGCTCGGGTCTCGAACCGCACGCTGACAACCCCGTGCCCGGTGCCCTGGACCCAGCCGTGCCCAAATTCTTCGTGCACGATGTCCTGGGTGGGCCGCCACTGCACCGGCGCGGGCGCCGCGTCGATTATGCCCCCTGTCGCAGCGCCGCGGCCCTGGCCGCTGTCGTTGCCCGCCGTGCCATCCACTATGCCGCCTCCTAGGCTGCCGATGCCGCCTGAGCCAGGCACTGCCCCACGCACGCCGGGCTCCCAGTCATCCCCGGCCTCAAGTGCCGAGTCCTCACGGCGGATGACCACGCGGTCCAACTCCGGGAAGAGCACATCCTGGCGCGCTTCCTCTAGGCCCGAAAAGCTCGCGCCGACCAGGCGGATGGGGCCTACCTCATGCGGGTAGCGCACCACCTTGGCGGCAGTAGCTCGCAGGACTTCCAAGTCATCGGTGGCATAGGGCAGCGTGGCCGAGCGCGACTCGATGTGGAAGTCCGCCAGGCGCAGCTTCACCGTCACCGTCCGCGCGCCGCGGCCGTCCTTGCGCAGGCGCCGGTGCGCCCCCACCACGGCCCGCTCCAGCGCCGCGTCAACCTCCTCGTCCCGGGTCAGGTCCTGCGGGTAGGTGTGTTCCTGCGAGATCTGCTTAGCAATCGCCCGGGGTTTTACCGGCCGGTCGTCGATGCCGCGGGCAAGCAGCCACAGCCCCACCCCGACGGTGGCGCCAAGCGAGATCTCGACTTCCTTCTGCGACATCGCGGCCAGCTGGCCGATGGTTTCCACCCCAATCGCTGCGAGCTTTGAGCCCGTCACCGGACCTACGCCCCACAGCTTGCCCACCGGCATCGGGTGGAGGATCTCCAGCTGCTTTTCAGCGGGGATGACGAAGGTTCCGTCCGGTTTGCCCTCGCCGGAGCCGATCTTGGCGAACTGCTTGCCCGAGCCCGCCCCGATCGAGCTGGGCAGGCCCGTGACTTCGCGAATCTCGGCCCGCACATTATCTGCCCACTCCTTGACCTCGGCGGCGGTCGCGCCCACGAGCTCGGCGGGTTCCATAAAGCCCTCATCGATGGAGAGCTGTTCCACCACGTCCACCCGGCGCGCTAGAACCTCAAAGACTCGCTTCGATGCCGTGGAATAGACCACGTGGCGCGGCTGGATCACCACGCCGCGGCTGCCGATGAGCTGTTGTGCGCGGTACATCGGCATGGCCGACCGGGCCCCGAACGCGCGGGCCTCATAGGAGGCGCCGGCCACCACGCCGCGCCCGCCCAGGCCTCCGACGAGCACCGGGCGCCCGCGCAGGGTGGGGCGGGTCAGCTGCTCGACCGACGCGAAGAACGCGTCCATGTCGATGTGTAAGACCCAGCGCTGCATGGCCCTCATCCTAGTGGGCGGGCAAGACAACCCCGCGACCGGCCGCAGGCCCGGGCGCGGGCCCGGGCGCGGGCGCTTACCCGCGCGCCGATTACGCCGTGCGAGGAGGCGGGATTGTTTAGACTTGACGCATGTCACAATCGCCGTCTGCCGCCGACCGCGCCTACAACTTCGTCAAGGAGCGGATCCTCACTGGCAGCCTGGCCGGCTCGTTGTCAGAAGGCGAGGTCGCTCGCGAGCTCGACATCAGCCGCACCCCGGTGCACGAGGCCTTCCTGCGGCTGCAGGCAGAGGGCCACATCCGGCTCTATCCCAAGCGCGGGGCGTTTATCGCCCCGGTGAGCCGGGACGAGATTCGCGATGTCTTCTCCGCCCGCCAGCTCATCGAGGCCGCGGCGGCATCCGCCATCTGCGCCCAGCCCCGAAAAGAGCGCGTGGAGTTGTGCGAGCGGCTAGACGCGCTCATCGCGCAGCAGGAAAAGGCGCTCGACCAGGGCGATATCGCAGCCTACGCGCTCCTGGATGCCGAATTTCACCAGTGCATCCTGGATCACGGCGGCAACGCCATCCTGGCCGGGTGGGGCCAGAGCCTGCGCGAGCGCCAGCAGCGCTATAACCAGCAGGCCGCCGCCCGCGCGGTCGGCACGGCCCGGGGGTTTGTGGACCACCATGCCCGCCTGGCCGCGGCCCTGCGCTACGGCAGCGTCGAGGCCTACCACGAAGTACTGGGCCAGCACCTTAAGGCGGCGCTGGCCCAGCTCTAGCCCCCGCCTGCCGGGGGCGGCCCCGGAAGGCCGGGGCTGGGAGATGAACTTTTAGGAGTTCTTCTCCACGCGGGCGGTGACCCCGCCCTTGAGAACATCGTGGACGTGCTCGCCCTCGAGGGCCTCATTGGTCACCGCAAAGTCGGTGGCCAGGACCTCGGCGGCAATGTGCTCGGCGTGGCGGTCAGCCCACTCCTGCTTGTCTGCCGGGACGGACAGTTCCACGCGAATGCGGTCGGAGACCTCGAAGTCCTCGGCCTTGCGGGCATCCTGCAGGCCACGGATGACATCGGCCGCCCAGCCTTCGGCCTCCAGCTCCTCGGTGACGTTGGTATCGAGCACCACCAGGCCATCCAGGCCGTCGATCTGAGCAGTGGACTCCGGGTTAGCCGCCTGCAGGCGCTCGGTGTACTCCTCCGGGGAAAGCGTCAGGTCGCCGTCGACGATGACGTTGTCGCCCTCCCGGGTGTAGTTGCCCGCCTTGAGCGCCTTGATGGCGCGCTGGACGTCCTTGCCCAGGCGCGGGCCGGCGACCTTGGCGTTGCAGACCACCTGGAAGGTGCCCACGGAATCGACGTCGTCGCTCAAGACCACGTCCTTGACGTTGACCTCGTCGCGGATGATGTCCTTGAACTCGGCCAGCTGCGCCGAGTCCTGCATGGCCACCGTTAGGCGCGGCAGCGGCAGGCGGTTGCGCAGCTTATTGGACTTGCGCACCGAAGATGCCGCCGAAGCCACGGCGCGGGTGGCGTCCATGGCGGCCACCAGGGCATCGTCAGCCGGGTAGTCCTCGGCCTTCGGGTAGGCCGCCAGGTGCACGGAGCGCTCGCCCGTCAGCCCGCGGTAGATGACCTCAGCCACGTGCGGCAGCAGCGGGGCGACTACGCGGGAGACGGTCTCGAGCACCGTGTAGAGCGTGTTGAAGGCCTCCGGGTGGGTGGCCTCGCCCTCCCAGAAACGATCGCGGGAGCGGCGCACGTACCAGTTGGTCAGCACGTCGGCGAAGTGCCGCACATGCTCGGTGGCCGCGGCGATATCGGTATTAGCCAGCGCTGCATCGGTATCGCGCACCAAGTCGTGGGTCTTGGCCAGGATGTAGCGATCCAGCGTGTTGGTGGAGCTGACGTCGAAGCGCGCGGGCTCGGAGGCGTAGAGCTGCAGGAAGGTATACGCGTTCCACAGCGGCAGGATGGCCTGGCGCACGCCCTCGCGGATGCCCTGCTCGGTGACGATCAGGTTGCCGCCGCGCAGGATGGGCGAGGACATCAGGAACCAGCGCATGGCGTCGGAGCCATCGCGGTCGAAGACCTCATTGACGTTCGGGTAGTTGCCCTTGGACTTCGACATCTTCAGCCCGTCGTTGCCCAGCACGATGCCGTGGGCGACGACCTTCTTGTAGGCCGGGCGGTCAAACAGCGCGGTGGAGAGCACGTGCATGACATAGAACCAGCCGCGGGTCTGGCCGGAGTACTCCACGATGAAGTCAGCCGGCGAGTGAGTCTCGAACCACTCCTTGTTCTCGAACGGGTAGTGCTTCTGTGCAAACGGCATGGAGCCAGACTCGAACCAGCAGTCGAGCACGTCCGGGACGCGCACCATCATCGACTGGCCCGTCGGATCGTCCGGGTTCGGGCGGGTGAGCTCATCGATGTACGGGCGGTGCAGCGACTTCGGGCGCACACCGAAGTCCGCCTCCAGCTCGTCCAGGGAGCCGTAGACGTCCGTGCGCGGGTACTCCGGGTTATCGGAGACCCACACCGGGATCGGCGCGCCCCAGTAGCGGCTGCGCGAGATATTCCAGTCGCGGGCGCCCTCGAGCCACTTGCCGAACTGGCCGTCGCGGATGTGCTCCGGCAGCCACTCGATCTCGTTGTGGTTGAGCTCGACCATGCGGTCCCTAAACTGCGTCACCTTGACGAACCAGGCCGGCAGGGCCATGTAGATGAGCGGCTCGCCGGAGCGCCAGGAGTGCGGGTAGGAGTGCTCGATGGTCATGTGGCGAACCACGCGGCCGGCCTCCTTCAGGTCCTTGATGATGGGCTTGTTGGCGTCGAATACCAGCTGGCCCTCGTAGGGCGGGACCTGGGAGGTGAACTTGCCGTCGGCATCGACCGGGATGACCAGCTCGATGTCGTAGCGGTTGGTGGTGGCCATATCGTCCTCACCAAACGCCGGGGCCTGGTGGACCACGCCGGTGCCATCCTCGGTGGTGACGTAGTCCGCGACCAGCACCTGGTAGGCGTTGCGGGCATCCGGGAAGAAGTCGAAGATGGGCTGGTAGGTAAACCCCTCCAGCTGCGCGCCGGTGAAGGTGGCCAGCTCCTCGGCCTCGCCCAGCTCCTTGTACAAGGTGGCCAACAGCGCCTTGGCCATGACGAAGGTGCGGCCGGCGAAATCGCCAGCGGTGGCGCGGAACAGGCAGTACTCGACCTCCGGGTGGACGGCCAGGGCCAGGTTGGACGGGAGGGTCCAAGGCGTGGTGGTCCAGGCCAGGAAGGCGGCATCGGCAAGCTCGGGGTGCTCGGCCAGGGTGGCCTCGGCGGCGGTGCCGGACTTGGCACCCGTGACGGGGAAGGTCACGGTCAGCGTGGGATCCTGGCGCATCTTGTAGGAGTCATCGAGGCGGGTCTCCTGGTTGGACAGGGAGGTGTGCTCGGCCCAGGAGTAAGGCAGGACGCGGAAGCCCTGGTAGATAAGGCCCTTATCGTAGAGCTCCTTGAAGGCCCACATGACCGATTCCATGTAGTTGAGATCCAGGGTCTTGTAGCCGTTTTCGAAATCAACCCAGCGGGCCTGGCGGTTGACGTAGGCCTCCCACTCGTCGGTGTATTCCAGCACCGACTTCTTGCAGTAGGCGTTGAACTTCTCCAAGCCCATCTTCTCGATCTGGGAACGATCGGTAATCCCCAGCTGCTTTTCGGCCTCGAGCTCTGCGGGCAGGCCGTGGGTGTCCCAGCCGAAGACGCGGGGCACATAATTGCCGCGCATGGTGCGGTAGCGCGGGACGATGTCCTTGACGTAGCCGGTCAACAGGTGGCCGTAGTGCGGCAAGCCATTGGCAAACGGGGGGCCATCGTAGAAGACGTACTCCGGGCAGCCCTCGGTCTGCTCAAGGCTGGCCTTGAAGGTGTCGTCTTCCTTCCAGTACTTCTGGGCTACTTCCTCCATGTGCGGGAAGTTGGAGGACCCATCGGTCATATCGACCTTGGGGTACACGCCGCCGACATTACTCATAGCTGTAAGTTACCTATCCTTCATATCAAGTCCTGGTGCAGGGACGCGCCTTTTAAAAAAAGGCTCGCGGTACCACCCCGCTTGGGCCTAGAGACCTAGGCCCCGCTTCGTTTCATATGAAGGATGTAACGGTCCCACCCGTCCGGTTCTACTGAGGATATCCGCAGGTTAGCGATAACTTCCTGTGGTTTCCCGTTCTTCCGAAATGCTCCCCGGTGATGGCCGGCTCAGTGCATGTCCCTCAAGTATAGCGCGGCCAGTCAATAGCGCGATAGTTAGGCCTGCAGGCCGGTAAAGCTAGACCTGTTCCGCGCCCGGCTCAGGGTCCGAATCAGGGTCCAACTCAGGGTCTGAATCAGTGCCCGCCTCAGTGCCCGAGGCAGTGGCATCAGCCGTGGACGCCCGCGCCTTGCGCACCCAGTCCGCAATGAAGCCCACCGCCCCCAGCACCACCGCAACAAAAAGCCCCACCAGCGCCCACGTACTCGCCGTGAGCGCGTAGAACACCAACGCCACGAAAGCCACCAGCGCCATGCAAAGCGCAAAAATCAGCATGCTTTTCCTTCACTTTTCCAGAATTCGGGCCGGCCCGCCCGCTCCACTTCCCCAGCTTGCACTGCGTCCCTGCTTGCTCTGCTTCCCTGCCCCGCCACCGGCAGGCGGCGCAGCGACGGCACACAGCGAGGGGCACATCGAGCAGGAGACGTAGCGCGAGCATGCTCAGTGTGGCAGTAACGCCACAGCGCCCCACGCGCATCGATCGCGTGGGGCGCTGCCGCAAGCACAATGTGCAAGTTTAGCCTGGGCCTGCGGGGCTCAGCCTTTAGGTGTTTATGCCTACTTGGCCTCACCGTTGGGGGCTGCGGACCCGCGGGTCTCAAGCTCCTCCAGCTGGGACTGCAGCAGGGTCTTCAGGCGAGTGCGGTACTCGCGCTCGAAGGTGCGCAGCTCGGCGATGCGGGACTCCAGAGCGGTCTGCTGCTGCTTCACCGTGTTCATGACCTCGGTGTGCTTCTTCTCGGCATCTGCCTGTAGTGCCGCGGCCTTCTCCTCGGCCTGGCGGATCTGGTTCTCCGCGCGGGAGGTGGCGTCGGTCTCCGTCTGCTTGGCCTTGGCCTCGGCGTCGGCGATGAGCTTCTTGGAGCGGGTATCGGCGTCCAGGAGCTGGGCGTCGTACTTCTTCTGAGCCTCTGCCAGCTGGGACTTGGAGCGACTATCGGCCTCAGCCAGCTGCTTCTCGGCCGCGGTGCGGGCCTCGCTGAGCATGGACTCGGACTCGGCCTTGGCCTCGCCGGTGAGGCGATCCGCCATCTCCTGAGCCAGGCCCAAGACCTTGGCTGCCTGCATGTGGGTCTCCGGGGTGGCCATGGCACCGGCGGCGCCGGCGGCAGCTGCACCAGCTGCGGCAGAAGCACCGGCCGGCTTGGTGGCCGTGGCGGACTTCTTCAGGTTCTCGTTGTCCTTCTTGAGGGCCTCGAGCTCCTTCTTAGCCTCAGCCAGCTGGGACTTAGCCTGGGCGGCCTCATCCTTGGCGGCCTTGAGCTCCTTGGCGCTGGAATCATTAGCAGCCGGGGCCGGAGCCGCGGACTTGGCCTTGGCGGCCTCTTCCTGAGCGGCCTTGGCCTGCTGGGAAGCCTTAGCGGCCTCATCCTGAGCGGCCTTGAGCTTAGCCTCGTACTCAGACTTGACCTTGGACTCGACCTCCTTGCGCAGCGCAGTCTCATCCACACCGGCGGTGGCGGCGGGAGCGGCTACGGCACCGGACTTGGACTGCTTCTTGAGATCCTCTACCTGCGCGGTGAGATCTTCGTTCTCATCCTGCAGCTGCGCGAGGGAATCTTCCACGAGGTCGAGAAAGGTGTCTACCTCGTCCTCGTTGTAACCGCGCTTGCCGATGGGCGGCTTGCTAAAGGCTACGTTGTGAACATCAGCGGGTGACAGCAGCATTGACTTTTCTTCCCCTTCAAGTCGGTGCACCCCGGAAAGTTTCCCGGGGCAATGGAGTAAATCTGGCCCGAAGGCCGTCCTACAAAATTCAATATTTTAGATACTGTTCAATTCATTGTAGCCACTCTGGCGCAGTTTTGAACATTAACTACAGGTTCAGCCGATATTTTTGCGGGATTTTTCCCGCCAGGCGACGGGTCTAGACGACCATGGTGCTCCAGACAACCTGTCCCAAAATGCTCAACAGCAAGAAGAGCACGATGATGGACACGTCCAGTGCCACCCCGCCCAGGCGCAGCGGCGGGATGAGGCGCCGCAGCCCCTTGACCGGCGGATCCGTGATGATAAACAGGGGCTCGGCCACGCGCATGAACCACCGCGGCGGGTCGAACCGGCGCGAGAAGCTCTGCACCATCTCGATGATGATGCGGATGATCAGCGCCAGCGTAAACAGCCGGATCAGGGCGAAAATAATAATTCCTAGTTGTGCCACGCCTAAAGAGCCTAATCGAAGGCCGCCGCCTCGTGGCAAGCCCGCCACGAGTTTTCTCACCGCCCTCAGCGATCAGTGCCCCTCCACGCCCCCCACCGCGTCCCCACCTTGTCGCCGCTCTGGCCCCACCCTGTCCCCACCGCACAGACCCCCGCTGCACTGCCAGCAACGCGAAAGCCCGCCGCCCCGGGCAAGGGGTGGCGGGCTGGAAGTGGCGGCGGCTGGTCTAGCGCAGGCCGGCGGCGCGCTCGAGCTCGACGCGGGAGATGTCGCTATTTTCCGGCAGGATGGCAAAAACGGTGCGGTCGGTCTCGGCCTTGTTGGTCAGCTTCTTCATGGAGCCGTTGAGGGCCTTAACCACGCCGGCGGAGAAGTCCAGCAGGCGGCGGGCGTCGTCCTTGTTGGCATCGGTGAGCTCGAAGACCACGGCGTCGCCGTCGATGAACGGCTGGCCAATCTTCATTGCCTCCTTATAGGAGACGAGGGACACCGGCACGATGGTGGGCGCATAAGCCGGCTCGCGGTCATAGGCCGGGGCGTAGGCGGCGGAGCCGTCGTCAGCGTAGGCCGAGCGACGATCGGAGCCATAAGCCGGCTGACGCTCGTCGGCGTAGTAGGCGTCCTCGTGGTCGAGCGTGTCGACGTCCACCGGCGCGAGTCCGAAGAATTCCTTCGTGCGATCAATAAATGACATTGTTGGTCTCCCTCTAACCTTCAATGAGTACTTTAGATTTGTGCAAAATGTGCGTTGTAATGCGTGTTTGCGATGTTCTTAAGGTATCGGCCGCGGCCCCATAATTCCGGTTCCGACACGCACAATATCGGTGCCAGATTCGATCGCCTCCCGCATGTCGCCACTCATTCCTGCCGACAATTCCAACGCGTGCCCCAGGCGCGCCGCATAGTCGTCACACAGGCCACGAACCTTCACAAAGACCTCACGGGCATCGGCGCCGAGGGGCGGGACCACCATGAAGCCGGACAGGTGCAAGTGCTCGGCCTCCTCGACCGCGGACACCAGCTCCTCTACCCCATCGAGCGGGCAGCCGCCGCGCTCGGTGTCACCGTCATAGGAAACCTGGATATAAACCGGCAAGGCCTCGCCCGCCGGGCGCTGGCCCCGCTCGGCGGCCAGAGCTACGCCGCGGTCAAGCGCGGCAGCCAGCTTGACCGAGTCCAGCGAATGCACGCTGGCGGCCCAGCGGGCGACGTGATTGGCCTTCTTCGTCTGAATCTGGCCGATCATGTGAAAGCGCATACCCGGCAGGGCCTCAGCCTTCGCGCGCGCCTCCTGCTCGCGATTTTCCGCGACATCGGTTACCCCCAGCTCGCCTAGGGCTGCGATGTCTTCGGCCGGGTGGAACTTGGTCACCGGCAGAAGGCGCGGGGCCGGGCGCCCGGCGGCATCGGCAAATTCTGCAATCTCGGCGCGCACCGCGGCCAACCGCTGGCGCAGGACTTCCTTGCGCAATGCCTGCCTAGACATGGGCTACCTCCTCCGCACCGGCCGCCGACGCTGCAGGCAACCAGATGACTCCGGCCTGCCGGCCCGTGG
>CAVFKS010000057.1:8184-12949 GCA_963623015.1 Clostridia bacterium | reverse complement strand
AGGTAGGACAGCGGGTCATGGGCGGAAGTCTGATCAGTGACGATGTCGACGGTAAACTCCCCGGCGCGCTGGCGGCGCAGCACCTCCGGGAATACCTGCGCGGCATTGCCCACCAGGCCCACGGACAGCGCCTTCTTGTTCTCCTTGGCGTCCAGGACGAGCTTGAGGGCCTCATCGAGATCGGTGACGACCTCGTCGAGGTAGCGCTTGTGCTGGCGGCGCTTGAGGCGGGACTCGTCGACGTCGACGATGAGGCAGGCGCCTCCGTTGAGGGTAACCGACAGCGGCTGGGCCCCGCCCATGCCGCCGCAGCCACCGGTGAGCGTAAAGGTCCCGGCGAGGGTGCCGCCGAAGCGCTTGCGGGCCACGGCGGCAAAGGTCTCGAAGGTGCCCTGCAGGATGCCCTGGGTGGCGATGTAGATCCAGGAGCCGGCCGTCATCTGGCCGTACATCATCAGGCCTTCGTCTTCGAGCTTGCGGAAGTGCTCCCAGTTAGCCCAGTCGCCCACGAGGTTGGAGTTGGCGATGAGCACGCGGGGTGCCCACTCGTTGGTCTTCCAGATGCCGACCGGCTTGCCGGACTGGACCAGGAGCGTCTCATCGGACTCGAGGTCTTTGAGAGATTCCACGATGGCGTCGAAGGCCTCCCAGCTGCGCGCTGCCCGGCCGGTGCCGCCGTAGACCACGAGGTCCTCAGGGCGCTCGGCTACCTCCGGGTCGAGGTTGTTCATCAGCATGCGCAGGGGCGCTTCGGTCTGCCAGGACTTGGCGGACAGTTCGGTGCCGCGCGGGGCGCGTACTTCGCGTGGTTGAGACATGACTTCCTTTCGCTAGTTGCCTGGTTCGACGCCTGACAAGCCCGCAGGGCCGGTTTCCCGGGGCTGCCCCCTAGGACTTGTTCGGCGTCACATTTGCCAAGCTACTGTGACCGAAATCTGTCCACTAGACCACACGGGCACTGACTGTCTCGAATTCGAGACTTGGCTGTTCGGAAGCCTAAGTCGACCCCTCAAGGCCGGCCCGGGCGGCATCGTCAGAGCCTGGCACCCGCATCTCAAACCGCTCGTTGACCACGGTGTAGTCGAAATAGCCCATGCGCGCGATGGGCCGCATCTTGAGGACGTCGAGCTTGCCCTCGCTATCGATGTACGCCTCATCGATGTGGATGGTTCGCACGTCCGCAATGACTAGGTCGATGCTGCCCACCTTCGATCCGCCGGGCACGCGCAGCGTCGTTTTGTACTGGCACTCGAACTTGACCGGGGACTCCCGGACCATGGGAATCGGGTGGTTGTGCGCGTACTCCTTGGTCACAGACAACCGTTCCCATTCGCTATCGCCATAGTCCAGGACCTGCGCGGACTTATTAACCTCCTCGCGCAGGTCATAGGTGGCCATATTCCACACGAACCAGCCGGTTTCCTCCGCGTTGCGCACGGTATCTTTGCGGCGGCCGTCGGAATATTGATTGGCTGAAAACATCACCATCGGCGGGTCAAAGGTAAGGTTCTGCCACTGACTATAAGGGGCGATATTCTCCCGCCCCTGCCCGTCCACGCTCGACAGCCAGCCAATCGGCCGGGGCACGGTGCTGGCCTTAAACGGCGAATACGGCAGCGGGTTGGGCTCTGAGTGCGGGTTCCAGGAAAGCGTCGACATTTGCTCCCCCTCCTAGCCGCGCAGGCTTCCGGTCGCAGCCTCGACGGCATCGACGAGCTCCCCGGCCTTGACCAAGCGCACGGTCTCCTCGATCTCCGGCGAGAGGAAGCGATCTCCCCCTGGCCCCGGCACCGTCTGGCGCAGCTTGGCGATGACCGCGCCCGTCCCCGGCGCCGGCGTGCCCTCGCGCTGGTCGATGGCCCGGGCCGCGGTGAGGATCTCCACGGCCAGGACGCGCTGTAGCCCGTCCACAGCCCGCCGCAGTTTGCGCGCGGCCGCCCAGCCCATGGAGACGTGGTCTTCCTGCATGGCCGACGACGGAATGGAGTCCACCGTGGCAGGCGCCGCCAGGCGCTTAAGCTCGCTAACGATGCCCGCCTGTGCGTATTGGGCAATCATGTGCCCGGAGTCCACGCCCGGATCCTCTGCCAGGAAGGCGTTGAGGCCGCGGTTGCGGGCCGGGTCGAGGAAGCGGTCTGTCCGGCGCTCGGAGATGGACGCCAGGTCTGCAGCCACAATCGACAAGAAATCCAGGACATAGGCCACCGGGGCGCCGTGGAAGTTGCCATTAGACGACACCCGCCCATCTTTGGTGACGACGGGGTTGTCGACTGCGGCCGCCAGCTCCCGGTCGGCCACCGCCACGGCATGCGCCAAGGTGTCACGGAAGCCGCCGGCCACCTGCGGGGCACAGCGCACCGAGTAGGCGTCCTGGACCTGCTTGGCGGCAAACTCCTCCGCCGCGGCCTCGAGAATCTGCGAGCCCTGGGCCACCTGCACGATATTTGCCGCAGAGTCGGCCTGACCCGGGTGCGGGCGCAGCTGCTGCAATTCCTCAGCGAAGACGCTGAGCGTGCCCTTGAGCCCCTCCACGGCCATGGCCGCGGCGATGTCCGCCGTCTTGGCCGCCGCGCGCAGGTCCTCGATGGCCAGGCATAGCTGGCCCAGCATGCCATCGGTGCCGTTGATGAGGGCAAGACCTTCCTTCTCCCGCAGCTCCAGCGGCTCGATGCCGGCCGCGGCCAGCGCCTCCCCGGCATCGCGCAGCTCCCCGCCAACCCGGGCCTGCCCCTCCCCGAGCAGAGCCAGGGCGCAGTGCGCCAGCGGCGCCAAGTCCCCGGAGCACCCCAGGGAGCCATACTCGCGCACGACGGGGACAATACCGGCGTTGAGCGCCTGCGCATAGGTCTCCACCACGACCGGGCGCACGCCGGTGCGGCCGGTGCACAGAGTGGACAGGCGCAGCAGCATCAGCGCCCGAATGACCTCTTCTTCCACCTCAGGACCGGTACCCGCCGCGTGCGAGCGCACCAACGACAGCTGGAGCTGCGCGCGCTGTTCGGCGGGGATATGCCGGCTGGCAAGCGCGCCAAATCCGGTGGAGATGCCGTAGACCGGCGTCGGATTCTGTGCCAGCTCCTCTACCCGCTGGCGAGTGGCGGCGACTTCCTGCAGGGCCTCCGGGGTTACCTCCACCCGGGCCCCACCGCGGGCAACCGCGACGACATCGGCGATGCTCAGGGCCCCAATTCCCACCGATACGGTGGCAGGGTATGCGTTAGACATGGCTATTCCTTTCGACGTGACACAACTGTTCAGTGTCGCGCGGCAGCCTAACGCGATAGGTGTATGCTACATCACTTTTTCGGGGTGCGGTACATCTTCCCCGCTACTTTTTCCGCACAAGCCTTGAGACTGCCAATGAGCTCGTCAACCTTTTCGGGCGAGGTTGCCACCGGGAAGGTCACCGCCAATGCCGCCGCCGGGCGGTCTAAATGGTCCAGGATGGGAGCCGCCACCGAGGCTTGCCCGCGCGAGATCTCTTCAACCTCCTGGTCCCAGCCGCGTGCGCGCACTAGCTCAAGGTGGCGGGCGAGCTCCGCGTAACCAGTCCCGCCAGCGGTATCGAAAGCCGCGCGCACTTCCGAGTCAGACAGATGGGCAAGCATCACTCTCCCGGACGCGGTCTTGTGCGCCTGCAGGCGCACCCCCACCTCTGTCACCAACGAGGTAGCGCCCGGGGCACGCACCTCCTGCAGGTATAAAATCTCCGAACCCGCCATACGGGACAGGTGACCGGAACCGCCCACCAAGCCCGCACAGCGCTCCAAGTCCCGGGTAGCCATGCGCACCAAGGGCTGTTGAGTGACATACGCCGAGGCCATCGAATAGGCAGCCAGCCCCAACCCGTAGGTTTTATGTTCAGGCAGGTGTGCAACGAAGCCCGCATCGACCATCTCCGTCAGGAGGTGATACGTGGACGATCGCGGCAGCCCGAGCTCTCCCTGGATGCGCGCGGCGGAAATGGGCACGTCAATAGTCGACAACAGCCGGAGAATCTCTAGCGCGTGACGCGCTGCAGGAACACGGTTAGCACTCACGAGGCAGAATTCTAGACCGGCAGACCTAGACCATTCGCGCAGTACACGACCTCAAGTCTGAAATTCCAGACAACTTAATATGTCACAGGACACATTTTTTGAAAACCGAGACTTAAACTACAACGCACATTTTCAGATTCCAAGGAGAGCGCCATGCACGGACAAGGCTTAAAACATCGACACCTCCACTTCATCGCCTTAGGCTCTGCCATCGGCACCGGGCTTTTTTATGGCTCTGCCGGCGCCATCCAAGCCGCCGGCCCCTCCGTGCTAGTGGTCTACCTCTTGGCCGGTGCGGTGGTGTATTTCATGCTCCGCGCCCTAGGAGAGATGGCCGTGCGCCTCCCCCTCACGGGTTCTTTCGCGGGCTATGCGCACATGTACTTGGGTGGATGGGCCGGATATATCACCGGCTGGATGTTCGCCTTTGAAATGGTCATCGTAGCGCTGGCGGACCTCACCGCCATCGGCGTATACATGCGTTTCTGGTTCCCAGACGTCTCCCAATGGATCTGGGTGGCGGCCACCCTGCTCATCGTCGGGGCAGCAAACCTTGCCACCGTTAAAGCCTTTGGCGAACTCGAATTTGCGCTCACCATCATCAAAGTAGGGGCGGTCATCGCGATGATCGGGGGCGGAGTCGCGGTGCTAGTCTTCGGGCTATCGACTGCCGAGACCACCGGCCCTGCCAACCTGGTCAACGATGGCGGCTTCTTCCCCAATGG
>CAVFKS010000057.1:0-8174 GCA_963623015.1 Clostridia bacterium | reverse complement strand
TGGCCCCTCGGGGATGATTGCCTCGTTTATCCTCGTGCTCTTCGCGTTCGGCGGCACCGAAATCATCGGTGTTGCCGGAAGCGCAGCCGAGCACCCGGAGCGCGCAATCCCGAAGGCCATCAACACCGTTCCCCTGCGCATCTTGCTGTTCTATGTGCTCGCCATCGCGGTCATCTTGATGATCGCCCCGTGGCATACCATCACCGGCGAGCAGTCCCCGTTTGTCCAGATTTTCAGCACCCTGGGCGTCTCGTGGGCGGCAGGCCTGCTCAACTTCGTGGTCATCACCGCCGCGTTGTCTGCCATCAATGCCGATCTCTTTGGCGCCGGGCGCGTCATCACCGGGATGGCATATCAGAAGCAGGCGCCGAAATTTATGGCCAAGATTGTGCGCGGGGTTCCCGTCATGACCACGGTCATCTTGCTGTTCACCATGGTCATCGGCACAATCCTCAATGCCCTGCTGCCCGACAGCATCTTCGAAATCATCGCTTCCCTAGCCACCTTCGCCACCGTCTTTGTGTGGCTGATGATCCTCTTGGCCCACGTTCGCTCCCGGCGCGGGATGACACAAGCCGAGCTCGGCGCCTTGAAGTACACCGTCCCCTTCTGGCCATATGGGCAATACCTGTCCATCGCCTTCATCCTGTTAACCTTCGGCATCATGGCTTGGCAGCCTCAGTATCGGGTCTCGCTAGTCGTCGGGACCGCCTTCATAGCCATCATGACCGCCATCTTTTACCTGACCAAGCGCCACAAGGTGGAGCTTGCCGCTACCCCCGCCGCACAGCTTCCCGCTGCCTGATAAACCATCTACTTCTAGCATCGAAAGCCATGAACACTCAGCACAATTCTGCAGAAGAACTCCTTTCCCCCGCCCCGGTCTGGTCCGGCCGCTCCGATGGGCCCGGCGCGGAGCATGCCCGGTGGCATAGCGTCATCAACCAGCAAGCAGGCCCGGCGCCGGTCACGCTTCTGGGCTTCGCGTCCGATGAAGGCGTTCGCCGCAATGGCGGGCGCCCGGGGGCCGCGGGCGGGCCCGCCGCGTTGCGCGCGGCACTAGGCTCGCTGGCCGTCCACCACGATGCCGCGCTGGCCGATGCCGGCACTATCACCACCCAGGGCGAAGACTTGGAGTCCGCACACGAGGCGCTTTCGGCCAAGGTCTGTCAGCTCGTAGAGTCGGGCACCCTGCCCATCATCCTCGGCGGCGGCCACGAAACCGCCTTCGGCTCCCACCGCGGCCTCTACCGCGCGCAGGGCCCGGCAAAGATCATCAACCTGGACGCCCACTTCGATCTCCGCCAGGCTGACCGGGCCACCTCGGGCACGCCATTCCGCCAGATCGCACAGCTTAGCGATGCCTTCGATTACACCGTGCTGGGCATCTCCCGGCCCAATAACACCCGCACCCTCTTCGAGGCGGCCGAGCAGCTTGGCGTCAAGGTTGTCCTCGACGAGGAGCTCATCGAGCTTAGCTCCTCCGAGTGCGCGAGCCTCGCAGTCCAGGCGGCTGAGCCCCCCACGGGTGCAGGCCACGTCGACAAGATTCATTTGTCCATCGACCTCGATGTGTTGCCGGCCGCCACCGCCCCGGGTGTCTCCGCCCCCGCAGGCTTAGGGGTATCGATCGAGCGAATCCGCGCCATGGCGGTGGCCATTGCTGCTACTGGGCGGCTGGGCTTAGTCGACATCGTTGAGCTCAACCCTGATTTCGACATCGACGGGCGCACCGCAAAGACTGCCGCCCGGCTCATCGACGACATCGTCACCGCCCACCTTGGCAGCCGAAA
This sequence comes from Clostridia bacterium, assembly GCA_963623015.1. GTDB lineage: Bacteria > Actinomycetota > Actinomycetes > Mycobacteriales > Mycobacteriaceae > Corynebacterium. The sequence goes on along the minus strand of CAVFKS010000057.1, from coordinate 6,381 downwards.
CGCCAGTTAGGCCGGCGGCAGACGCAAAGTTTCGGCCCCTTCAAGCAAACTCAAGGCGCGCCCGCAACTGCGGGCGCGCCTTCGCCTTTTCCAGACCTCCTGACAGGGCCGGGGCTAGGTAACAGGAGGCTGAGTTGAGTTCTCAGAACAGCAGGTGCGCAATCGGGGTAGTAATCAGAATGGTCAGGGCCACGCGCTCAAACCAGATGAGCAACAGGTGGCTCAGTTTCACCGGAATCTTGGTGGCGAGGATGCACGGCACCAGCGCCGAGAAGAAGATGATGGCGGAGACTGCCACCACGCCGATGACGAACTTGAGGACCATGCTATCGCTGCCAGCCACGGCGGTGGCCGGAAGGAACATCTCCGCCAGGCCCATGGCCGCGCCCTTGCCGGCCAGCACCGGCTCCGGCAGGCGCACAATCCAGGCGAAGGGGTAGAACAAGTAGCCCAGCCACTCAAAGATCGGGGTAAAGCGCGCCAACAGCAGGCCGATGAGTCCCACCGACATGATGGAGGGCACGATGGCCGCCGCCATGCGCACGCCGTCGCGCAGGTTCTCCCATACAGCCTGGCGCAGCGTGGGCGCGCGCTGGAGCGCCAGCATGGCCTCCCGCCAGGCATTCTTCAGGCGCGATCCCTCCACCGGCTTCTCCGGATCCGGGACCGCTTCGTGGTAGTACTCGTCCGGCAGGGACGACAGCGGAGGAATCCGCACCGTAATGGCGGTGACCGCGAAGGTGACCACCAGCGTCACGATGAAGTAGGTTCCCCACATGCTCATCAGGTCTAGCTGCTTGGCCACGATCACCATGAAAGCCGCTGACACCGTGGAAAAGCCCGTGGCCACGATGGCCGCCTCGCGCCCGGTGTAGCCGCCTTTCTGGTAGACGCGGTCGGTGACTAGGATGCCCAGCGAGTAGGAGCCGACGAAGGATGCCACGGCATCGATAGCGGAGCGCCCCGGGGTGCGCCACACCGGCCGCATGATGGGCTGCATCAGCACGCCGACGAACTCCAGGAGGCCAAAGCCGATGAGGAAGGCCAGGAATGCGCCGCCAATCGGGACGATGAGGCCCACCGGAGTCGCAATCGAATTCCAGAGGAACGGCACCAAGTCCTTATCCCCTAGCACCCACGGCAGGGCGTCGATGACCATGAGGAAAGAGACGACCAAGCCAGCGATATTGAGGACCGCGAATGTAGCTTGCAGGGCGCTTTCCTTAAAAGCCCCCGAGGTGAAACTTCGCACCGTGCCATAGAGCGCTAGGGCCAAGATGAGCCACGGCACCAACCCGGGGATTGCCTCCCGGACCATCGTGACCATATGGTCTAGCGGAATAGAACTATTTCCCTGGTAGGTGACCGGGAAGAAGAATACGAAAGCGCCAATTGCGCTATAGACAATGAGTTTCCATCGCCCACCAGGCTGCGGGATTTCCCCGTCGTGGCGCTGAATAGACGTGTAGACCGAATCGGTGTTAGTCACGGCAAAACCATCCCATCAAGCTTGCATACAACATCAAGCCTGCGCGGCAGCCGGGCGCAAACATTGCGTTCATGTTACCCAAGTAACAGTGGGCTGTCTAGAGAAATATGAATCACCGCGCCGGACGGGGCACAATGGTGGAATGACTGAACTCAAACCCGAGCCCATCCACGTCGTCGGGGCCGCAGTAGTAGATGGCGAGCGGTTCCTCGCTTGCCGCAAACGGCCGGGCACACCACTCGCCGGGTACTGGGAGTTTCCCGGAGGAAAGATCGAGCCCGGAGAGACCCCGCAGCAGGCCTTAGTCCGCGAGATGCACGAAGAATTTGGCGTCACCGTCGCGGTGGGCGCGCAGGTAGCAGAGGTCGTGCACCACTACGATTTCGCAACAATCCACCTAGTGACCTTCCGCTGCACGTTGACGGAGGGCGAGCTCGAGCCCACGGATCACGACGCCATCGCGTGGGTTAGCCCCGCCGAGGGATCGGAGCTGAAGTGGGCGCCGGCTGATATTGCGACTGCCGATGCCCTGTGCGCCACGCAGTAGGGCACTAGACTCGGTCCCACTATGAGCACTCCCATCGATCCCTCGCTGCCTTTTGGGGTGTATGAAACCCCGGTGACCGCCCGCATCCGGGAGAGGATGGACGAGACCACCCACAGACACCCCGAGGCCGCGTTTGGGATTGGGACCAAAGCAGATGAGGAAATCAGTAGTCGCTATACCTCCGCCATGTCGATGCACCTCGGCCGGCTCATGGAAGAGCGTCTGCGTACCCTCGAGTCAGCAGAAGAGAGGGTCGCGCTCATCAACCAGATTGCCCGGCTCATCGGTGCCGACGACGAGGGTATCGACTCCGAGGAGCTGCTCTACGCGGTCTACAACACCTCCCTGGCTAAGGCCCCACAACTGCCCGATACCTCGCTGACCCGCAGCGCGCTGTTTACCAATGCGCGGGAAGAGCCGAGCCTGACCCATGAGATTGAGCGCGAAATCGCCACCGCCGATGCCGTCGATCTGCTGTGCGCTTTCATCAAGAACTCCGGAGTCAGTGTCCTCGACGAGCAGCTCCAGTCCCTGCGGGACCGCGGGATTCCCTTCCGGCTTATCACCTCGACCTACTGCGGGGCTTCCGATGCCACCGCGCTCCAGCGCTTAGTGGACAAATACCGGGCCCAGGTCAAGATCTGTTATGAGTCCAAAACCACCAGGCTGCATGCCAAGGCGTGGCTTTTTAGGCGCAACTCCGGCTTCGACACCGCCTTCATCGGCAGCTCGAACCTGTCGCGCTCGGCGCTGATCGACGGCTGGGAATGGAACGTGCGCGGCTCGCACCGGTCCACGCCCGAGGTCATCGAAAAGTTCGTCAAGACCTTTGAGAGCTACTGGCACGACAACCACTTCAAGTCCTTCGATCCCACGCGAGACATGGACAGGCTGCAGCATTCGCTCCAGGTCGCCAAGGGATTTGAATCCCCAGATAATATGCACCGCCTCGAGCTTTCTGGCCTCGAGGTAACTCCATACCCTTACCAGGAGGAGATGCTCGAGGCCTTGCGCTCGGAGCGAGAAGTAAGAGACCGCCACAAGAATCTCCTCGTGGCTGCTACGGGCACCGGCAAGACCGTCGTCGCCGCACTCGACTACCGGAACCTGTGCCAGCAGTGGGGCAAGCGCCCCCGTCTGCTATTTGTGGCCCACCGCAAAGAAATCCTGGAACAGTCCCTCCGCACCTACCGCGAAGTGCTTCGCGATGCCGGCTTCGGCGAGCTCCTCGTCGATGGCAAAGAACCAGAGCAGTGGGATTTTGTTTTCGCGAGCGTGCAGTCGCTCAACGCCCGCCGCCTTGTTCAGCTCGCCCCCGACCAGTTCGACGTGGTGGTCATCGACGAGTTTCACCACGCCCAAGCCCCGACCTATCGGGCCTTGCTCGAGCATTTCACTCCCCGCGAGCTCCTCGGCCTTACGGCAACGCCGGAGCGCGGGGATGGAGCAAACGTCCAGGAATACTTTGACTACCGGATTGCCCACGAGCTGCGTCACTGGGATGCGCTGCGCCTACAGCTACTGGTGCCGCTTCACTATTACGGCATTGCCGATGGCACAGACCTGTCCTCGCTGACCTGGAACCGCGGGAAGAAGGACTACCAGACCGCCGAGCTATCTGAGTTCTATATCAAAGCCGGAGAAAAGCGCACGCGGTTCATCCTCAACGAGCTCGACAAACGCATCTTCGACCTGGGCTCTATGAAGGCCCTGGGCTTTTGCGTATCGATTGCGCACGCAGAGTACATGGCGGAGCAATTAGAGAAGTTCGGTGTGCCCGCGCGCGCCGTGACGAGCAGGTTGTCTCCGGCCGAGCGCGCCGCTGCCATCCGCAGCCTGGCAGCGGGCGAGACCAAAGTGTTGTTCTCAGTCGACATCTTCAACGAGGGCGTCGACATCCCTGCAGTGAACACCTTGTTGCTATTGCGCCCCACCCAGAGCCCAGTGATTTTCCTCCAACAATTAGGCCGCGGCCTACGCCTGGCTCCGGGCAAAGATTCCTGCACCGTCTTCGACTTCATCGGCCAGCAACACCAGGAATACAACTTCGAGCGCAAGTACCGGGCCCTAACCCGGCAACGCGGCAAGCGCTTTATCCAGGAAGTCGAGCAGGGCTTTCCCACCGCTCCTCCCGGTTCGCACATTCAGTTCGATCGAGAGACCACCGAGCAGGTGTTGCGCAACGTGCGGCGAGTGTCCAAGAATTCGCTGCGCAAGCTTCGCCACCTCCTCTCCGAGATCCGCACCACCGACCTGGCCGAATTTCTGGACGAGGCCAATCTCGAGCTTGAAGATATCTACCGCCCGTCCAAGAATTCCTGGACGCGCCTGCTACGCGACGAAGGCCTCCTCGACTTCCCGGGTGATCCTGGGGACCCCACCGAGGACTTTCTCCTCGCCCGCATCCGAACCTTCCTCCATGTCAACGACAAGCAGCGGATGGAGGCCTACCTGCGGGTGTTGTCCCCGTCCGCGCCGGCCTACGCCGAACTAGATGAGGCAGACCAAGCCTTTGCCCGAATGCTCGTGCTGGGAATGTGGGCCAATGCCGGCAAGACGCTTCCCGCCTCTTTCGGCGAGGCCCTAGAGATGGTGCGAACACGCCCCCGGGTCATCGACGAGCTGCGGCAAGTCCTGCAGATTTCCTGCGACCGCTCCCGGCGCGTGCCGCAGCCCAGCGGAATTAGCGTGCTGGAGACCCACGCGGACTACTCCCTGGCTGAGCTCATCGGCGCTATGCAGGACGATGCCCTAGGGCGCCTGGCCAACCTGCCGCGGGAAGGGGTGAAATACTTCCCCGATCTGAACCTGGACTTATTCCTGGTGACCTTCCAGAAGGACGAACACATCAGCTCCACCCTCAACTATCGGGACTATCCCATCTCGCCGGAGCTTATGCACTGGGAGTCGCAGTCCACGACCTCGCTTAAATCTGGGGCGGCGCGGCGATATATCAATCACGCCAGCCTCGGCGGGAAGATCCTGCTCGCCACCCGCTTCAACAAGAAGAACGAGGTCGGAACTGCCCACGCTTATACGTTTCTAGGCTGCGTGGACTATGTCTCTCACCAGGGCGAAAAGCCCATCCAGTTTGAGTGGAAGCTACACCGGGCCATGCCGAAGGCACTCTATGCCGAGGGCCGCACCGTGGCCTAGGGGCACCCTAGGCCACACAAATTCTGCCAAAACTGTGACTTGCACCACCATCGCCGCTATAGTGACTGACACCACACAGTTGATGAGGAGGACGTCATGGCATCTGAGCAACACACCCAGGCCCCGTCCCGTGACGGGGCATCACCGGTACTTGCAGGCGCAGAAGATCAGGCCCGCGTGAGGTGGACTCTGGTGGGTCCGGGCCTGGTCGCCGCGGCCACGGGCGTGGGCGCAGCCGATCTCGTGGCCACGATGATCGCCGGGCAGCGCTACGGGTACGCGCTGCTGTGGGCGGTCATCACCGGCACCATCATGAAGATTGTCCTAGTCGAAGGCGTGGGCCGCTACAGCCTGGCCACCGGCAACACCATCTTTCACGGGTGGCGGGAGCTGGGGCGCTGGACCTCCTGGTACTTCGCGCCCTACATCGTCATCTGGGGCCTAGTCTATGGCGCGGCCGCGATGTCCGGCACGGGCCTGGCACTGAGCGCCTTATTCCCGGGCACCAGCCTGAACATGTGGGCCGTGCTCACCGGCCTGGTTGCCTTCGCGCTGACCTGACTGGGGCGCTACCAGCTCTTCGAGAAACTCTCAGCCATCCTCGTCGGCATCATGTTCGTCACCGTCGTCGGCATCGCCGCCATCACGGCTCCTAACCTGCCGGAGATCCTCGGCGGCCTGGTCCCGCGCGTGCCGGAAGGCTCCTTCGTCTACGTGCTCTCCATCGCCGGCGGCGTCGGCGGCACCATCACCCTGGCGGCCTACGGCTACTGGCTGTGCGAGAAGAAGTGGTATTCACCCACGTGGATGCGCGTGATGCGCATGGACAACTCGGTCGCCTACGCCGTCACAGGCATCTTCGTCGTGGCCACGCTCATCCTCGGCGCCGAGCTGCTCTACAGCGCCAACGTCGCCATCGCCAAAAATGACCAGGGCCTCATCGACATGGCCGGCGTGCTCGAGGAACGCTACGGGGTGTTCATGGCCAAGTGGTTCATCGTCGGCTTCTTCGCCGCGGCGTTCTCGTCCTGCCTGGGCGTGTGGAATGGCGTGTCCTTGATGTTCGCCGATTACATCGGCCACCTCAAAAAGCTGCCGCAAGACCACCCCAGCACGACCACCGGCGGCAAGTACGAGAGTGTCCGTTTGTTTGTGTGCGGGGCTTGGTTTACAAGTAATCCGCGAATCG
>CAVFKS010000056.1:0-13728 GCA_963623015.1 Clostridia bacterium | reverse complement strand
CCTTCATGAAGTCCATCCGCGGCTCCGACGTCGACGCGGCCCTGCACTACCTAGCTCGCATGATCGAGGCCGGAGAAGACCCCCGGTTTATCGCCCGGCGGCTCATCGTGCACGCCTCTGAAGACATCGGCATGGCCGACCCCCAGGCCCTCCAAGTGGCCGTCGCTGCGGCCTCCGCCGCCCAGCTCATCGGCCTGCCCGAGGCGCGCATCCCGCTGGCGCAGGCCACCATCCACCTGGCCACCGCGCCGAAGTCGAACTCGGTTATCAACGCCATCAACTCCGCGCAGGCCGACATCGCCGCAGGAAAGGTCGGCCACGTGCCGGCGCACCTGCGCGACGGGCACTACCCAGGCGCCAAGGAGATGGGCAACGCGGTGGGGTATGTCTACCCGCACGACGACCCGCGCGGCGTGGTCGAGCAGCAGTACCTGCCCGACGAGCTAGAAGGCGCTACCTACTACGAGCCCAGCCAGCACGGCGCGGAGAAGCGGATCCACGAGTACTTAGGCCGCCTGCGGGCGATGGTCCGCGGCAAGGCCCGTCGCCGCTAGCCGCCACATATATCCGCGTCCAGATCGCCGCGAGGGGAGCGGGGCATCGGAAGGCGGGGTGGTGCAGTCCCCGGCGGGACAAAGGGGGTAAAGTTGGCCAGGTTAAGCAGCTCAACAACGCAGAAGGATGTTTTGCCCGTGAAGACCCATGAGATTCGGGAACGCTTTACCCAGCACTTCGTCAAGGCCGGCCACGAGGCCGTGCCCTCGGCCTCCCTCATCCTGGACGACCCGAACCTGCTCTTCGTCAACGCCGGCATGGTGCCGTTCAAGCCCTACTTCCTGGGCCAGCAGAACCCGCCTTTCCCCAACGGCACCGCCACCTCCATCCAGAAGTGCGTGCGCACCCTCGACATCGAAGAGGTAGGCATTACCACCCGCCACAACACCTTCTTCCAGATGGCGGGCAACTTCTCCTTCGGCCAGTACTTCAAGGAAGGCGCCATCACCCACGCCTGGGAGCTTCTGACCTCCTCGGTCGACGAGGGCGGCTTTGGCCTGGACCCGGAGCGCCTGTGGTGCACCGTCTACCTCGATGACGACGAGGCCTTCGAGATCTGGCGCGACAAGATCGGCGTCCCCGAAGAGCGCATCCAGCGCCTGGGCATGGCCGACAACTACTGGTCCATGGGCATCCCCGGCCCGTGTGGTCCCTGCTCGGAGATCTACTACGACCGCGGCCCGGAGTACGGCAAGGAAGGCGGCCCGATCGCCGACGACAACCGTTACATGGAAATCTGGAACCTCGTGTTCATGCAGAACGAGCGCGGCGAGGGCATCGGCAAGGACAACTTTGAGATCCTCGGCCCGCTGCCGAAGAAGAACATCGACACCGGCATGGGCGTCGAGCGCGTGGCCTGCATCCTCCAGGGCGTCGACAATGTCTACGAGACCGACCTGCTGCGCCCGGTCATCGACGTGGCCGAAAAGCTCACCGGCGCCACCTACGGCGCCGAGGACTCTGCGGACGAGGACAACATCCGCTTCCGCGTCATCGCCGACCACTCGCGCACCGGCATGATGCTCATCCTCGACGGTGTGACCCCGGGCAACGAGGGGCGCGGCTACATCCTGCGCCGCCTGCTGCGCCGCATCATCCGCTCCGCCAAGCTGCTCGGCGCCACCTGCGAGACCATGAGCCAGTTCATGAACACCATCATGGACACCATGACCCCGTCCTACCCGGAGATCGCCGATAACCGGGAGCGCATCCTGCGCGTCGCCGTGACCGAGGAGAAGGCCTTCCTCAAGACCCTGGAATCGGGCACCAAGCTCTTCGACGAGGCCGTCGAGGAGATCAAGGCCACCTCCCGCGCCAAGACCACCAAGGTCCTGCCGGGTGCCAAGGCCTTCGAGCTGCACGATACCTACGGGTTCCCGATCGACCTGACGCTGGAAATGGCGCAGGAGGCCGGCCTCGAGGTGGACATGGCAGGCTTCGACGAGGCCATGGGGCAGCAGCGCCGCCGCGCCAAGGCCGACAACCAGGCCAAGAAGCACGGGCACAGCGACCTGTCCATTTACCGCGAGTGGGTCGACAACCACCCCACCAAGTTCCTCGGCTACGAGACCCTCGTGTCCGACGCCCGGGTCCTGGGCCTCATCCGCGACGGCCAGAAGGTCACCGAGGTACGCGAGGGCGACGAGGTAGAGGTCATCCTGGACCAGTCGCCGCTGTACGCCGAGTCCGGCGGCCAGACCGCCGACCGCGGTCGCATCCTGGCCGGCGAGTCCCTACTGGAGGTCGGCGACGTCCAGAAGATCGGCAAGAAGCTGTGGGTCCACCGCGCCACCGTCACCGCCGGCGGCCTCGAGGTGGGCAACACGGTGCAGGCCAGCGTCGACGAGCGCTGGCGCCACGGCGCGGTGCAGGCGCACTCGGCCACGCACCTCATCCACGCGGCCCTGCGCCAGGTGCTCGGCCCCACCGCCGTTCAGGCCGGCTCGCTCAACCGCCCGGGCTACCTGCGCTTCGACTTCAACTACACCGAGCAGCTCACCCCGGAGCAGCTCGAAGAGATCGCTCTGATTACCAACCAGGCTGTCGATGCCCACTTCCCGGTCAACACCATCGAGACCAACCTGGACAAGGCTAAGCAGATGGGGGCAATGGCCCTCTTCGGCGAGAACTACGGCTCCCAGGTCCGCGTGGTGGAGATGGGCGGCCCGTTCTCCATCGAGCTGTGCGGTGGCACCCACGTGGGCAACACCTCCGAGATTGGACCCGTTTCCGTGCTGGGCGAGTCCTCCGTGGGCTCCGGCGCCCGCCGCGTCGAGGCCTACTCGGGCCTGGACGCCTTCCGTTACTACTCCAAGGAGGCCGCCCTGGTGGAGGGTGTCTCCCGCGAGCTCAAGGTCCAGACCGAGGATCTGCCGGAGCGCGTGCGCGCGCTGGCGGACAAGCTCAAGGCCGCCGAGAAGGAAATCGAGAAGCTCCACAAGGCCCAGCTGATGGCCAAGTCCGCCGAGTTCCTGGCTGGTGCCATCGAGGTCAGCGGCTTCAAGGTACTCACCGCCCGCCTGCCGAAGAACGTCAACGGCGGCGACCTGCGCACCCTGGCCACCGACATCAAGAACCGCGTCCAGAACGAGCCGGCAATCATCGTGCTGGGCTCGGAGAACGGCGCTAAGTTCCCGTTCATCGTGGCCGTGACCGAGCCCGCCATCGAGCGCGGCGTCAAGGCCGGCGATATCGTGGGCCGCTTTGGCCAGTTCGTCGACGGCAAGGGCGGCGGCAAGGCGGATATGGCCCAGGGCTCCGGCTCCAAGCCGGAGGGCGCCGAGGCCGGCTTCAACGCGCTGAAGGACTACCTCGAGCAGCTCTAGCCTGCAGCCCTTGATCCCATGAAAGCCGCCCTTCCGGGGCGGCTTTTTAGGTGTCGGCCTGCTACCTGCGCGCGGCGGTAATATTTTGCCACTTGTTGAGCAAGAATCGCCGGCTTTGGGCAAACAAGTGGCAAAATATTCCTTTCTCGACAGGCGTTCGGCAGGCGGGGTTGCTGGCGGCGCGGCACGCCAAGAATGACCCTAAGCGTTATCAAAACGCGACATTGTCTAAAATGGCACCAGGTCCGCGTCTATCCGGGGCACATGCGCCCCGGTAAGGTGCGGAGTTGTAGGCAACACAAGATCGCATAAGGCCTTGCTTGCGCCACACGCGCAGGCCAGGCGAGCTTAAAGGAGTAGGCCGTGGCTGTTGAACCAGACGCGCCAGGAGTAGACGACCCGGGCCCGGGCCGTCGGCTCGCGCTCGACGTGGGCACCGTCCGCATCGGCGTGGCCGTCTCCGACCGCGATGCCGCCCTGGCCACCCCGGTGGAGACTATCCGCCGGGAGACCGGCTTTAAAGACCGCGACCAGGGCGACATCGACCGCATCCTCGAGCTCATCGCCTTCTACCAGGCCGTAGAGGTAGTAGTGGGCCTGCCCCGCGACCTGCGTGGCAACGGCTCCAAGAGTGTCAAACACGCCAAGGAGATTGCATTTCGCATCCGCCGCCGCTTGAACGGCGCCGCTGAGCCGGGGCAGTTTATTCCCCCGGTGCGGATGGCCGACGAGCGACTAACCACCGTTGCCGCCACCCACGCCCTCCGCGCCTCCGGCGTCTCAGAGCGCAAGGGCCGGTCCGTCATTGACCAGGCGGCTGCGGTAGAGATCCTGCAAACGTGGCTGGACGGGCGTGCCAACGCGCTCGCCGCCGCCCACCCCAACCCCGAACCCGTCAAGGAGAACGAGTGAGCCGCACGCAACAACGCATCGGAAAGCGGATGGAACCGAAATACGTGAGGCGGCGCCAGAACGGCCTGGCCGTGCTGATTGCCTCCGTCGTGCTCATCGCCGGCGCGCTCGGCTACATCGGGTTCCGCCTCCTCGGGGGCGGCGATACTTATGACTACAACGGGACAGGGACGGACGAGACCGTGCTCATCGAGGTTGCCGAAGGCTCTAGCTTGAGCGAACTAGCACCTGACCTGGTAGAGCAGGGCGTGGTGGCCACCGAGCAGGCCTTCATGACGGCCGCGGCCAATAGCCCGGATGCGGCGTCGCTGAAGCCTGGGTTCTTCCGCTTGAACAAGGAGATGAGCGCCGACGCGGCGGTCAAGGCCCTGTTGGACGGGGAACACCAGGTGGAGATGCTTGAGGTCCAGGGCGGGGCCACCCTCCAAGATGTCGTCGTGGTGGGCGGTGACGTCCGCTTTGGCATCTACTCCCAGATTTCCCAGGTCACCTGCGACGAGGGCACCTGCGTGGAGAAGGAGGAACTCGAGCGTGTTGCCGCCGACGTGGATCCGGCCGAGCTCGGTGCCCCGGACTGGGCGGTCGAGGCGGTCAAGTCGCGCGGCGCCGACCCGAAGCGCTTGGAGGGCCTTATTGCCCCCGGCCAGTACGTGCTCAACCCGAACATGAACGCGCAGGAGATCCTCACCGATCTCATCACCCGCTCCACGCAGCTTTATAACGACACCAACATCGTCGAGCGCGCCCAAGCGCTGGGCATGAACCCGTATGAGCTACTGACCGCCGCGTCCCTGGTAGAGCGCGAGGCCCCGGCCGGCGAATTCGACAAGGTCGCCCGCGTCATTCTCAACCGCCTGGCAGAGCCGATGCGCCTGGAGTTTGACTCCACGGTCAACTACGGGCTCGAGGATGTCGAGCTGGCCACCACTGACAAGGCCCGCGCCGAGGTCACCCCGTGGAATACCTACGCTAAGGACGGCCTGCCGGACACCCCAATTGCCTCGCCTTCCCAGGAGGCGATCACCGCGATGGAAAACCCGGCGGCCGGAGACTGGCTCTTCTTCGTGACCGTCGATGCCCAGGGAACCACCGTGTTCTCCAACACCTACGACGAGCACTTGGGTCGCGTGGACGAGGCCATCCGCAACGGCGTCCTGGACTCCCAGCGCGAGGAGGCCGCCACCCCGCCGGAGGGAGAGGCATCCGCCGAGGCCGAGGCTGAAGCCCCGGCCGAAGGCCAGTAGGCCCACCTCAATCGCCGCGTCGCACTAGCTGTGGCGCGGCCTCTGAGTATTTTCACCCATCAATTTCCCCACCGTAATTTCCCCACCGCCGCCTAGAGAAAGGCTCCCGCCGTGCCCCGTGCCCTCGTTCTTGGCCAGCCCATCGCCCACTCGCTGTCGCCCGTGCTGCACAACGCCGGCTATGCGGCAGCGGGACTGGATGACTGGTCCTATGACCGCCACGAGGTCAACGCCGAGGGCCTGGCGGCCTATATCCGCGCCGCGGGAGAGGACGTGTGCGGCTTCTCCGTGACCATGCCCTGCAAGTTCGCGGCCCTGGACTTTGCTGATACAGCCACCCGCCGCGCGGAGCTCATGGGCTCGGCCAATACCCTGGTGCGCCAGGACGACGGCTGGCTGGCCGATAACACCGATACCGAGGGCGTCCTCGGCGCTCTACAGGAGCTGCGCGCGGAAGGGGAGCGGGCGCTGCTCATCGGTTCCGGCGGCACGGCCCGCCCGGCCCTGTGGGCGCTGGCGGAGTTGGGTTTTAGACACGTCGACATCCTCAACCGGTCCAACCGTTTGTCTGAGCTATCCGGCCTGATCGAGGCCCTGGGCCTCGAGGTGTCCTACCACCAGCTCGCCCCGGACAACCGCGCCGAGGTCGAGTCGCTGGCCGTTGCTGCCGATGTCATCGTCTCCACGGCGCCCTCCCGCGCGGTGGCCGATCTCCTGCCGCAGCTGGCCCACGCGCCGCTGCTCGACGTCATCTACGATCCTCTGCCGACTGCCCTGATGATCCACGCCGGCGCCAACGGTTACCGCACAGTCGGCGGGCACGTCATGCTGGCACACCAGTCCTATAGCCAGTTTGAGCAGTTCACCGGGGTCTCCGCCCCGCGCGAGGCTATGCGCTCCGCCCTTTTTGAGAAACTGGGCCTGCGCGCCGACTAAACGCGCGGTACCCTCGTGCCCATGTGGGGGAGCACGGGGGTTTATTCATGCGTCTTAGGTGCGCTGGCGCTGCTTGCCGTCCTGGCTTGGGCTATGGCTTTGGCTTATACGGACATCCGCTTCCGGCGGCTGCCGGATCTGCTGACCCTGCCGGCGGGGTTTATCAGCCTGTGGTGGCTCAGCCCTGCGGCACTGGCGTGGCCGACCTGCTACTGGGGCTTGGCCATGGTGCGTGGCGGCATCGGCGGCGGGGATATCAAGTTGGCCCTACCGCTCGGGGTCATCGTCGCCGCCCACACCGGGCTGCCGGGGGTCATCGCCGCGATGGCCGTGGCCAGTCTGTGCACCCTGGCCTGGCTGGTGGTTGCGCGTGGCCGCGATGCCCCGCACGGGCCGGGCATGCTCATCGCTGCGGCCGTGGTGTGCCTCGGCGCGCAGGTCGTTTAACCCGCGGTTCTTTTAAGCCGCAGGGCAGGAAGGGGCATAAAAGTTCTAGGTTTGTCCAATAAACCTTTAAGTTTGCCTAATAGCGCCGTAAGGGCAGTCGGCGTGAGATAATAGAACGCATGCTTCGTTGGACTACAGCCGGGGAATCCCACGGCCAGGCTCTCATCGCGCTGATGGAGAACCTGCCCGCTGGCGTTCCCGTCGTGAAAGAAGATATCTCCGCCCAGCTCGCCCGCCGCCGTCTAGGCTATGGCCGCGGCGCGCGCATGAAGTTTGAGCAGGACGAGGTCACTTTGCTCACCGGCATCGTGCACGGCAAGACCATCGGCAGCCCCATCGCGGTGATGGTGGGCAACACCGAGTGGCCCAAGTGGACCACCATCATGAGCCCGGATCCGCTGGATCTGGATGACCCGGAGGTAGCCCAGGCCATGAATTCCGGCCGCGGCGCCGAGCTGACCCGCCCGCGCCCCGGCCACGCCGACTTCGCCGGCATGGTCAAGTACGGCCATCCGGCAGCCCGCCCCATCCTGGAGCGGTCTTCTGCCCGCGAGACTGCCGCGCGCGTGGCCGCGGCCACCCTTGCTCGCAACTTCCTGCGGGAGGTTTTGGGGGTCGAGGTCTTCTCGCACGTGGTCAGCATCGGCCGCTCCACCCTCAGTGAGGGCGTTAACCCGCACTTTAGCGACCTGGAGGCTATCGATGCCTCGCCGGTCCGCGCCGCCGATAAGGCCGCGGAGGACTCCATGGTGGCCGAGATCGAGGCCGCCAAGAAGCAGGGCGACACCCTAGGCGGCATCGTCGAGGTCATCGTCGAGGGCCTGCCCATCGGGCTGGGCTCGCATATCTCCGGCGAGGCTCGTCTGGACGCGCAGCTGGCAGCGGCCCTGATGGGCATCCAGTCCGTCAAGGGCGTCGAAATAGGCGACGGCTTCGAGGAAGCCCGCCGCCGTGGCACCGAGGCCCACGATGAGATGGTTCGCGATGACTCTGGCGTGACGCGCCTGAGCAATCGTGCGGGCGGCCTGGAGGGCGGCATGACCAACGGGCAGCCGCTGCGTGTGCGGGCCGCGCTCAAGCCGATCTCCACGGTGCCGCGCGCCCTGCGCACCGTGGACATGGCCACTGGGGCTGCTGCCACCGCCATCCACCAGCGCTCCGATGTGTGCGCGGTGCCGGCCGGCGGAGTGGTGGCCGAGGCCATGGTGGCCTTGGTCCTCGCCCGCGCCGTCCTAGAGAAGTTCGGCGGTGACTCTGTAGCCGAGACCAAGCGCAACATCGAGTCCTACCAGGCCTACGTGGAACAGCGCCTGAGCTTCCCGGAAGACAACGCCGAATAGGCCGAAAGCGCCGGATCGGCCGAACGCGCGGCAAGAGACGGCATCGTGTGTGTGCATTTACTACATGTAAAGGAGCATAAAGTGGAGCAGACAGCGGACAAGAGCATCCATTTCGGGCACCGCCCCCGCGTGGTGCTGGTGGGCCCGCCGGGTGCCGGAAAATCCACCATCGGCCGGCGGCTGGCCAGTGCGCTCAACTGCGAGCTGGTGGACTCCGACGAACTCATCGAGGCAGCCGCGGGCAAGCCCTGCGGCCAGGTCTACGCGGAGCTGGGCGAAGAGGCCTTCCGCGAGCTGGAGGCCCGGCATGTGGCCCAAGCCCTGGAATCCGATGGCGTGGTCAGCTTAGGCGGCGGCGCAGTGATTGCCCAGTCCACCCGGGATCTACTGGAGGCCATGACGGTCATCCACCTTGACGTCTCCGCCGAGGAGGGCACCCGGCGCACCAGCCGGGATGACTCCCGGCCCGTGGTCCAGGCGGATAACCCGCTGGAGCGCTACCGCACCATCTTGGAGCAGCGGCGGGAGTTCTACCGCGAGGTGGCAGACTTGCGCATTCGCACCGACGGGCGCACCCCGCAGCAGACCGTCGGGGATATCCTGAATTTCATCGATACCCTCTAGTCCGACACCTTTTCGCCTTTGGGAGGCCAGCTTCGCATGAATGAGAAAATCGTACAGGTCAACAGCCCAGACCCTTATGAGGTCACCATCGGCTACAACCTCTTTGACGCCATCGTTGACCGCGCCAAGTCCATCGGGGCCGGGCAAGCTGGCATCGTCTATCAGCCGCCGCTGGCAGCCCCTGCCCGCCAACTTGCGCACGCGCTGGAGTCCCTAAACGTGCGGGTTACCCTCCTGCCCATCCCAGACGCCGAGGCCGCCAAGACCCTCGAGGTGACCGGGTCTTTGTGGGACAAGCTGGGGGAGGCCAATTTCTCCCGCGCTGACGTCATCATTGGCTTGGGCGGCGGGGCTGCCACCGACTTGGCTGGTTTTGTGGCCTCAGGCTGGATGCGCGGTATCAAGGTCATCCAGGTGCCCACCACGCTGCTGGCCATGGTCGATGCCGCGGTTGGCGGCAAGACCGGCATTAACACCGCCGCCGGCAAGAACCTGGTGGGTGCCTTCCACGAGCCGGACTCCGTCTTTATTGACCTGGACCGCCTGCGGACCCTGCCGGAGGCGGAGCTGGTGGCCGGTTCCGCCGAGATCATCAAGACCGGTTTCATCCATGATCCGGTGATCGTGCAGCGCTACCTCGAGGATCCGGCGGCCTGCCTGGAGCTGGAGGGCTACCTGCCGGAGTTGGTGGCGCGCTCGGTGGAGGTGAAGGCCCGCGTGGTGGGCCAGGACCTGAAGGAGTCCGGACTGCGCGAGACCCTCAACTACGGGCATACCTTCGGCCACGCGGTCGAGCTGCGTGAGCACTACACCTGGCGCCACGGGCACGCGGTGGCCGTGGGCATGATGTTCGTCGCCGCCCTGGCACATGGTCGGGGACTCATCGACGACGAGCTGTGGGCCCAGCACGGGCAGATCCTCGAGTCCATCGGTCTGCCCACCCGCTATGAGCCGGGCGCCTTTGAGGAGCTCTACCAAGGCATGACCCATGACAAGAAGAACCGGGGCGGCCACATTCGTTTCGTGGCCCTGACCGGGGTGGGGCAGACCACCCGCATCGAAGACGCCACGGACGCGGAGATGCGCGCGGCCTATGAACGGATTTCGCAGTAACTGGAGTAACAGCAGGAGCAGGAGTAGTCAATGAGTTCCACGCACCAGATTTATGTCCTCAACGGCCCAAACTTGGACCGCCTGGGCAAGCGTCAGCCGGAGATCTACGGCACCTTGAGCCTGGCCGACATCGAGGCCCGCATGTCTAAGCGTGCGGCCGAGCTGGGGCAGGAGCTTATCTTCGTGCAGTCCAACCACGAGGGCGTTCTCATCGACGCCGTGCACGAGGCTGCCGATGCCCAGGCCGCCGTCATCATCAACCCCGGCGGGTTTACGCACACCTCGGTGGCGCTGCGCGATGCCCTGGCCGAGATTGCCGACGGCGCCGGGTTCGTCGAGGTGCACATCTCCAACGTGCATGCCCGCGAGGCCTTCCGCCACCATTCTTATCTGAGCCCGCTGGCCCGCGGCGTCATCGCCGGCCTGGGCGCGTTCGGCTACATCGCGGCGCTGGAATACCTCGCCGAAAGCTAGAGTCAAAAACCAAGTCTAAGAGTCGGAAAGGGGTTCGAAGTCATGAGTGCAGACACGCTGCGCATCCGGGAGGCAACGCCAGACGATGCCGAGCAGGTCATTCACATCTGGCGCGAATCCGGCTTGGTGCGCCCCTGGCATGACTCCGCCGCAGAGGCGCGGGCGGCGATTGCCTCGCCGTCGGCCGCTGTGCTCATCGGCAGTAACGACTCCGGGGACATCGCCACCGTCCTGGCCGGCTTTGAGGGCCTGCGCGGGTGGATCTACCGGCTGGGCGTGCTCCCGAACCATCCCCGCGTGGGCTATGGGCGGCAGATGGCAGCAGCCGCAGAAGACTGGCTGCGCGAACAAGGCGCGCCCAAGGTGGAGCTGTTGGTGCGCAAGGCCAACGAGACCGGCCTGGCCTTCTGGACCTCCCTGGGCTATCGCTTCGAAGATTCCGTGGTCCTGGGCAAGCGCCTCGACGGTAAGACCCATCCTTTGCACCGCTAGCGCGGGGCGGGCCTTCCCACCCGGTAAGGGGGAGCAATCGGGCAATTCGGGCCCGGATGGGCGCCGTCGGCGCTAGGATGAGGCAATCGTTTTTCTAGCCGCCGCCCCGCGCCCAACATCGGGTGGGGAGCGGGGCTCGCATCTGTCTGGATTCGCTTGTATTTACCGAAAGGGTTTACACCATGCCTTTAGTCGATACCCGTTTTAGCAACCGCCGCCGCCAGCTCGCCGCGCTGCTGGCCGGCCAGCGCATCGATGCCATGCTGGTCACGCACTTGACCCACGTGCGCTACCTGACGGGTTTCTCCGGATCCAACGGCGGGGTGCTGCTGCGCAAGGATCTTTCTGCCACCGTGGCCACCGACGGCCGCTATACCACCCAGATCGCAGAGGAGGTTCCAGATCTCGAGGCTCTGCTGGCCCGCGCGGTGGGCCCGGCACTGCTGGGCACCCTCGAGGGCCCGCTGCGCGTGGGGTATGAGGCCGACTATGTCTCGGTCACCGAGTTGGAAAAGCTCACCGCGGCGGCGCCTGCCGATGTCCGGCTGGTCCCGGTCACCGGCGTCATTGAGTCGATCCGTCTGCGCAAGGGGCGCTACGAACTTGATCGCCTCACCGAATTGGCGGAGCTGGCCAACCAGGCCCTGCTGGATCTGATCGATGCCGGCGAGCTGGCAGTCGGCCGCACCGAGCGGGCCGTCGCCGCGGACTTGGAGTACCGCATGCGCACCGCGGGTGCCGAGCGGGTCAGCTTCGATACCATCGTGGCCTCCGGCCCGAATTCGGCCCTGCCGCACCACGGGGCCGACGACCGCGTTATCGCGGACGGCGACCTGGTCACGATCGACTTCGGCGCCCACCTGCGCGGATTTAACTCGGACTGCACCCGCACCTTCGTGATGGGCCACGCCGACGACTTCGCCCGCGAGATCTACGATGTGGTGCTGCGCTCCCAGCTCGCCGGCGTGGCGGCCGCCACCGCCGGCACCAAGCTGGTGGACGTCGACGCCGCCTGCCGCGACGTCATCGCCGACGCCGGTTTTGGCGAGTACTTCGTCCACTCCACCGGCCACGGCGTGGGCCTTGACGTCCACGAGGGCCCCTATGCGGCGCGCACGGGCACCGGCACCTTGGAAGCGGACATGACGCTGACCATCGAGCCGGGCATCTACGTCCCCGGCCGGGGTGGTGTGCGCATCGAAGATACGCTCATCATCACCCCCGGCGCCCCGCGGATCATCACCACCGCGCCGAAGGAGCTGACGATCATCTAAGCGCCCGCCCCGGCTGCTGAGGCGGGGGCGGCGCCGCTTGAATGGCGCGTCAGTGCTAGACTAAGCAACTGTTTTCAATTCCACTACCACGGGAGAGTAAATCCATGGCGGATACCACTGACTTCAAGAATGGCCTTGTCCTCAAGATCGACGGTAAGCTGATGCAGATCACCGAGTTCCAGCACGTCAAGCCTGGCAAGGGCCCGGCCTTCGTGCGCACCAAGCTCAAGGAAGTCGTCTCTGGTAAGACCATCGATAAGACTTTCAACGCCGGCGTCAAGGTGGAGACCGCCACCGTCGACCGCCGCACCATGACCTACCTGTACGACGACGGCACCTCGTTTGTCGTCATGGACGACAAGACCTACGAGCAGTTCGAGCTGCCCCACGACGCCTTCGGCGACGCCGGCAAGTTCCTGCTGGAGAACATGCAGGTCCAGGTCTCCTTCCACGATGGCGAGGCCCTCTTCGGCGAGCTTCCGATCTCGGTCGACCTCAAGGTCGAGCACACCGAGCCGGGCCTGCAGGGCGACCGCTCCTCCGGCGGCACCAAGCCGGCCACCCTGGAGACCGGCGCGGAGATCCAGGTCCCGCTGTTCATCGAGATCGGCAACGTCCTCAAGATCGACACCCGTACTGGCGATTACCTCTCCCGCGTTAACAACTAATGTCCGAGCAGAAGCGTGAAATCAACTACAAGCGCCACACCGCGCGCTATCGCGCCCGGCGCCGTGCCGCCGATATTCTCTTCGAGGCCGAAAGCCGGGACGTTGACCCGGTCAGCATCGTTGAGGATCGCATTGCGCTAGCCCGGGACGAGTCCAATGGCGTGGCTCCGATCGCGGAGTACACCAGCCAGATCGTGCGCGGTGCGGCCGAAGAGCTCGACGCCATCGATGAGGCCATCTCCCGTTACCTCTCGGAGGACTGGGAGTTCTATCGCCTGCCGGCCGTCGACCGCGCGATCATGCGCGTGTCCGTATGGGAGTTGCTGTTTAACCCGGATGTCCCCGTGGCCACCGCGGTGGTGGAGGGCGTGGAGCTGGCCAGCCAGTACTCCACGGACCAGGCCGCGCCGTACATCCACGCCGTCCTCGACGACATCGCGCAGTCCCGCTCCGCCGACAACCCGATGGCCCAGGTGGCCGAGGATGCCGACACCGAGGGCTCCGAAGGTGCTGAAGGTACCGAGGACGCCGTCGTCGCTGACGATGCCGTCGCCGGGAGCGACGCCGAGTCCGACAATCAGGGCTAGACCCTAGATTCTGCGCCGCAGCGGCTCTAGGCCGCTGTAGCAAAACTGGCCTGCCCCTCCTCACGGGTGTTGTGAGGAGGGGCAGGCTTTTGTCGTAGCCGGGCCGCAAGAGCCCAGCGCGCATTTAGTCCAGTTCGCGCACCATCTCGTTGAAGGCATCGAGGGTACCAAGCAGGGCCTCCTGGGCGGCGACGATGGCGAAGTTCAGCGCGGTAAACAACTGGGCGTCTTCCATGC
>CAVFKS010000055.1:0-13856 GCA_963623015.1 Clostridia bacterium | reverse complement strand
GCCGGAGGCCATGGCCGCCGCCACGCCGGTCTCTGCCTTCCTACACGCCGCCGCTGTGGTCAAGGCGGGCATCTACCTGCTCATCCGTTTCTCCACCATCTTTCACGACGTCACGGTGTGGAACTGGCTGCTCATCGTCGTCGGCATGGGCACCGCGATCATCTCCGCCATCTTCGCCGTCCAGAAGACCGACCTGAAGAAGCTCACCGCCTACTCCACGGTGTCCCACCTGGGCTGGATCGTGGCCACCATCGGCGTGGGCACCCCGTTCGCCATCGCCGCGGCCATCGTCCACACGCTGGCGCACGCGTTGTTTAAGTCCTCGCTGTTTATGCTCATCGGCGTCATCGACCACGAGGCCGGCTCGCGTGACATCCGCCGCCTGGGCGTGTTGTGGAACAAGATGCCCTGGACTTTTGGCTCCGCGGTCATCGGCGCCGCCTCCATGGCGGCCGTCCCGCCGCTGCTGGGTTTCGTCTCCAAGGAGGGCATGCTCACCGCCTTCCAGGACGCGCCCATCGGCAGTGCGGGGCAGTGGATCCTGCTCGCCGCCGCGGGCATCGGCGCGTTCTTTACGTTTACCTACTCGGCCAAGATTGTCTTCGGCGCCTTCTTCGACGGCCCGCGCGACATGAGCCACGTGCACGAAGCGCCGGTGCGGCTGTGGCTGCCCGCCGCCCTGCCGGGCTTTATGTCATTCCCGCTCATCTTCGTCCTGGGCTGGTTCAACGCGCCTGTCGATGCCGCCGTGGCCGCCGTAGGCCTCGAGTCCCACACCCACCTGTCCCTGTGGCACGGCGTCAACGTGCCGCTGGTCATCTCCCTGGTGGTACTTGCCGCCGGCATCGTGGGCGTGTTCTACCGCAAGAGCCTGTGGCCGGCCCTGGAAGACCGCAAGCTGGCGCCAGTATCCGGCAACGATGCCCTTACCGCCCTGCACCGCGGAGCCACCGCGTTTGGCTCCTTCCTGGGCAAGATGTCCGATACCCACAACCCGTCCAAGCTCATGGTGCCTATCGTCGGCTGCGTCATCGTGCTGGCGGCGGCTGCGCTGCTGAGCCCCGGCATCGACGGCGTCCCGCTGGCGGCGAGTGCGCCCGGCCTGGACAACCCCTGGGACCTGCTGCCGTTGGCCATTATCGGCCTGTCCATGTTCGGCCTGGTGCGCACCAAGAACCGCCTGACCGGTGCGATCCTCATTGGCACCGCCGGCGTGGGGGTTACGCTGCAGATGCTCTTCCTGGGAGCCCCGGACGTGGCCCTGACGCAGTTTACTGTCGAGGCCTTGTCCGTCATCGTGATGATGATGGTGCTGCGCTACCTGCCCGAGCGTTTCCATGAAACCAAGGGCAACTCGCGCAAGGCCGGCTCGATTGTCATCGCCGTGCTGGCAGGCGTGGCCGCCTTCCTGGGTGTGTGGGGCATGATGGGCCGCCGCGAGCGCTCCGACCTGGCCATGTGGTACATCAACAACGGCCCGGACATCACCGGCGGCGACAACGTCGTGGCCACCATCATCGTGGAGTTCCGTGCACTCGATACCCTAGGCGAGCTCTCCGTGCTGGGCATGGCCGCCGTGGTCATCGCCGCGGTGACTTCGACCCTGCCGCGCTTCCCGTTCGCCGCGGGCACCCGCCCGGCGCCGTTCGGGCAGTCGCAGCTGAACTCGGTGCCGCTGCGCAAGGGCATTACCATCATCATCCCGGTGCTGGTGGTCATGTCCTTCCTGGTCTTCTACCGCGGCCACCAGGCCTCCGGCGGTGGCTTCCCGGCGGCGCTGATTATGGGCGCGGCCATCGGCCTGACCTATCTGTCGCGCGGCTCCGATGAGATCGTCTTTGGCAAGATGACGCCCATCCACCTGACCGGCATCGGTATCATCACCGCCCTGGCCGCAGGCTTTGTGGGATACATCCACCCGGATTCCCCGGGCTTCCTCGCCGCCATCCACGGCGAGTGGGCGGGGGAGCACTGGACCACCTCGCTCATCTTCGACCTCGGCATCTACCTGGCCGTGCTGGGCATGCTCACGATGGCCATCAACGCCCTGGGCGGCTACCTGCGCCCGGGCACCGAGCGCGAGTACCTGCCCTGGGTCCACCACGAAGACGACGCCCTGCCCACCACCCCGCACATTGTCCTCGACAACGTCGACGACCCGTACCCGGATCCCATCAACCCCTCCTACGAGCCGCTGGCCCTGCTCAACAAGCAGGAGGCTCGGTCGCGCAAGGCCGAGCCGCGCGCGGTGCTCCAGGAGAAGGCGGCGCGCCGTGCCGAGCAGGCAGAGCTTGCCGATGCCAAGCGCGCGGAGACGGATCCCACCAACTCCAAGACCCAAGGGGAGGACGCCTAAATGATTCTGGCTTTAACGATTGCCATCCTCATCGGCAGCGCCGTCTACCTCATCCAGCAGCGCGGCCTGGTCCGCATCGTGCTGGGCATGATGGCCTTTGGCCACGGCGCCAACCTCATGCTGCTGGCCACCGGCGTGTACTCCTACCGTGGGGAGTCCTTCCCCTCGCGCGTGCCGCTGGATCAGATGGCCGACCCCCTGCCGCAGGCCTTCGTCCTGACGGCGGTGGTCATCTCCATGGCCACCTCGACCATCCTGCTGACCATGGCGGCCATGGGTGCCAACGATGACACCGACATCGTGGAGGCCGTCGACGACAACACCGTCGATCACGCCTTCTCGACCCTGGGCCGTGATGCCCAGAATCAGGACATCCGCCAGCGCTCGGCCGACGCGGTCGACCGCATCCGCGAACTCAACGTAGAGTATGCCGATCTCAACGACCACGACGTCGCCGGCGGTACCGACGCAAACGGAGGGCAGAAGTAATGAACGCTGACACCATGAGCCTGCTGCTGCCGCTCTTCCCGGCCGTGCCGTTGGTTTCTGCGGCGTTTGCGCTGCTGCTGCCGTGGAAGCGCGTGCGCGATGCCATCATGCTGGTCATCCCCGGCATCGGCGTCTTCGCCGGCCTGGGCCTGTTGGCCTTTACCTGGAACCACGGCCCGGTGGCCCACACGGTGGGCCAGTACCAGGGCAATGTGGGCATTGCCTTCGTGGCCGACTCCTTTGCCGCGCTGATGATTATCACCACGATGATCGTGGCTTTCGGCGCCAACTGGTTCGCCGTCGCCGGCGGGGAGACCAAGTCCCGCTACTATCCCTCGCTAACGCTCATCCTCATCACCGGCGTGTGCGGCGCCCTGATGACCGCGGACCTATTCAACTTCTTCGTGTTCATCGAGGTCATGTTGCTGCCGTCCTACGGGCTTATCACCATGTCGGGCACCTGGTCGCGCCTGGCAGCCGGCCGCGCCTTCGTGCTGGTCAACCTGTTCGCCTCGACCCTGCTGGTCGTCGGCGTGGGCTACATCTACGCCGTCACGGGCGCGGTCAACATCGCCGCGCTTGAGGGTGCGGCCGCCGGCAACGGGCCGGTGACGGTTGCTGCGGGCATCGTGGTCATCGCGATTGCCGCCAAGGCCGGCGTCTTTCCCGTCCAGTCCTGGCTGCCGCGCACCTACCCGGGCACCTCGGCGGCGGTCATGGGCCTGTTTTCCGCGCTGCACACCAAGGTCGCGGTCTACATGCTCTACCGCCTGTGGGTCCACCTCTTCGACATGGACGACCGCTGGGGCTGGCTGATCATCACCGTCATGATCATCTCCATGGCCATCGGCTCCTTCGGCGGCTTAGGCGAGAACACCATCCGCCGCGTCCTGGGCTACCAGATGCTCAACGGCATGCCGTTCATCTTGGTCATGCTGGCATTTACCGCTGCCGATGCCCGCGGGGCACTGGCCGCCGGCATCCTCTACACCATCCACCACATGATCACCGTCGGTTCCCTCATCCTCGCCTCGGGTGCCATTGAGGAGACCTACGGGACGGGCCTGCTGTCGAAACTATCGGGTATTGCCTACCGGGATCCCATCATCGCGTGGATCTTTGCCGCTGGCGCCTTTTCCGTGGTGGGCTTCCCGCCATTTTCCGGCATGTGGGGCAAGGTCATGCTCGTCTTCCAGATTGCCATGAATGGCGGTTGGACGGCCAGGCTGGTCATCGGCGGCATCGTCGTGGCCTCGTTCGCGGCCTTCCTGGCCATGCTGCGGGTGTGGCGCGAGGTCTTCTGGGGCAAGGACCTGCCCCTGGAGAAGGTGCCCGACGAGCTGAAGATCCGCAAGAAGCTCATGGCGCCGTCCGCAGCCCTCATCATGGGATCGCTGTGCATGTTCATCTTCGCCGGCCCGGTGGTCTCCACCACGCTGCGCGCCGCGGATGACCTGCTTGACACCGACGCCTACGTGGCAGCCGTGCTGGGCGATGACCCGCAGGCCCTGCCCGATATCGACGCCGTTCAGGAGGGACGCTAAATGAGAATCGGAGCCGTCATCAAGTACGTGCCGTGGCTGGTCAAGGAGATCTTCGTCTCCGGCTTCCAGCTGGCCGCGGCCGCCTTTTCTAAAGACCCCGGCTACCGCCCGGTCATCCTGCGCTACCCGCTGCGTGTGACCAGCGCCTGGGACATCTTCTGGTTTACCTCATCGATTACCGCCACCCCGGGCACCCTGTCCCTGGGCCTGCGCGAGCCGCCCCGGGAGGGCTTGCCGCGCATCGTCATCGTCCAGGCGGTGCAGGGCGAGGACCCGGCCGCCGCGATGGCCAGCTTCGCCGACATGGAGGAGCGCCTAGCCCCGCACGTCAAGGGCATCGACTACGGCGTGCCTGGGCAGGGCAGCGCTACCGAGCTCGACCCGGCCTTCTACGAGTACCCGCTAGAGACCCTGGGCCGCTACATGCGCGCCCCGGACTTGGTGGGCGTCGAGGACAAGCTCTTGGTCGAAAACTTAAACACCCAAGCCTCCAAGGCTAAGCAGAAGGGAAGCGACAATGATTGATTTTGCTACCTTTACCCCCTTTATGTGGCTGGTGTTCGTGGCCGTGTTCACCATGGGGCTGGCCGTGGCCGCCGGCTTGGTGTTGGCGCTGCGCACCCGCGACGAGCTGACCCGCGCGGTGTTATCGGACGTGGTCTTCTACGGCATGATCTGCATGTATATCACCTGGTCGACCACCAATGACTCGTCCATCGTCTACGACATCGTCCTCTTGGCGGCTGTCGCGGCGGGCATCTTGCCCACGCTGTCCATCTCCCGCATCATCTCGAAAGGCAGGCGCTAGAGATGTCTTACACAGAAATCATCGCCTCGGTCCTCATCGTGGTCGCCGCCGGGCTGGTCATCGCCACGGTGACTTCGCTGTGGCGCGCCCCCGATGCCCTGACCCGCGTCAACCTTCTAGGCCCCACCGTGGGCCTGGCCGTGCCGCTGTTGCTGGTGGCCAAGTTCGTCGTAGACCTGGGCACCACCGGCTATTCGTGGTGGCAGCTAGTCCAGGTCATCGTCTCGTGCTTCGGCGTGTGGATCATCGCCGCGATTGGCTCTTTCTACATGGGCCGCGCCATCTACGGCGTGACCGTCACCGACGTGAAGTTCGCCCGCCGCACTAACGCCGAATAGCCTGCCCGCGGGTTAGGATGAACCTAACCCTTACATACTTTTTCAAGGAGAAAGCGCAATGAAGCTCATTTCCGCCATCGTCAAGCCCTTTACCCTGCCGGACGTGCGCGAGGCGCTGGAGCAGCTCGAGGTCCACGGCCTCACGGTCACCGAGGTCCAGGGCTTTGGCCAGCAGCGCGGCCACAGCGAGGTCTACCGCGGGGCGGAATACGCGACGGACTTCGTGCCCAAGGTCAAGCTTGAGATCCTGAGCACCGACGAGGCCTTGGACGACATCGTCAATGCCGTAATCGAGGCCGCCTTCACCGGCAAGATCGGCGACGGCAAGATCTGGATCAGCGCCGTCGAGGACGTCATCCGGGTGCGCACCGGCGAGCGCGGCCCCGCCGCTATCTAGCCCAGCTTGGCGATGCACGCCCCTTCCGCAGCGGATCTGCGCGAGCAGGCCTATGCCGCTGCCGCCGAGGTGGTCGCCCGCCTCGAGCTGCCGCCGGGCACGGCGCTGGCCGCCACCGGGTCCTTTGCGCGCCGCGAGATGACGCCGCGCTCAGACATCGACCTCATCTTGCTGCACCCGGACGGCGTGGAGCTGCCCGAGGAGTCCATCTCGCAGCTGTGGTACCCGGTCTGGGACGCGAAATACCACCTGGATTTTGCCATCCGCACGCCCGCCGAGTGCGCGGCGATCGCCGCCGAGGACGCCTCCGCCGGTTTTGCCCAGCTGGATCTGGCGTACGTGGCAGGCTCCAAGTTCCTAGTCGACGAGGCCCGAGCCCGCCTGTTGGCTGCTTGGCGCCGCCAGCTCCAGCGCGGATTCGACGGCTTCATCGGCTCGGCGATTGCCCGCTGGCATCGCTCCGGCGCGGTGTCCTCTATGACTAACCCTGATCTCAAGAATGGTCGCGGGGGCCTGCGCGATATCCAGCTGTTGCGCGCTCTGTCGTTGGGCAACCTGTGTGACATGCCCGATCTGGAGGCCGAGAAACAGCTACTGCTGGATATCCGCACGCTGTTGCATGTCCATGCGCGCCGCCACCGCGACGTCCTGGATCCCGAGTTTGCCGCGGAAATCGCCCGGGACATGGCGTACGCGGACCGCTACGAGCTCATCGCCAGCCTCGTGGCTGCCGCCACCACCATCGATGCCGCCGTCTCCCGCGGGCTGGCCGTAAGCCGCGGCGTGTTGGGCTCGCGCGCCGGCGCAGGCCCGGGGCGCGGCAAGCGCCGGCCACTCGACATCGACGTCATCGACGACGGGACCGCCGTGACCCTGTCGCGCAAGCCCAACCTGGAAGACCCGTGGCTGCTCACCCGCGTGGCCGCAGCTGCGGCGCGTACCGGAAAGCCCATCTCCGAGTCCACCTGGGACGCGTTGAAGACCCTGCCGGCCCCGCCGGAGCGGTGGACTCGCGCGGCGGTCGATGACTTCTTCGCTATCCTCTCGCACCCGCAGCATTCGCCGGGGGTCATCGCCGCGCTTGACGAGCATGGCCTGTGGGAGCTGCTCGTGCCCGACTGGGCCCACATCCGCGGCCGCCTGCCGCGCGAGCGCACCCACATCCATTCCATCGATGCCCACGTGATTGACACCGTCGCCGGCTGTGCGGAGCGGCGCACCACCGTGGCCAGGCCTGACCTGCTGCTGCTCTCGGCGCTTTTCCACGACATCGGCAAAGGCTATGGCCGCCCGCACGAGCAGGTCGGCGCCGAGCTGGTGCTGCGCCAGGCCGCGCGCATGCGGCTTAACGTAGCGGATCGCTCCCGCGCGCAGACGGTGGTGGCCGAACACACCACGCTGGCCCGCCTGGCAGCCCGTTTCGACCCCTATTCCGAGGCGGCCTTAGACCTCTTCCTTGACGCCGCGCGCTACGACCGCCTGGTCGTCTCGCTGCTGCGTGTGCTCGCCCGCGCCGATGCCGAGGCCACCGGGCCCGGCGTGTGGACCCGCCGGCTGGAGCAGGCCGTGGACGTTTTGTGCCGGCGGGCGCTGCAGGCGTTGCAGCCGCGGCCCATCGTCAGGCCTGTGGTGGGTAGCTTGCCGGAAGGCCAGAGCGTGGACCTGCGCGTGGACTGGGAGGAGCAGCTGCTCACTGTCGCCTGGCGGGGCGACTACCAGCGGGAGGCCGTGCGCGCCCTGGCGCTGATTGCGGCGCTGGGCTGGTCGATTATGGCCTCGCGCATGGTCCGCCGCGCCGATGGCACCTTCGACGCCGAGTTCGACATCCGCACCCAGCAGCAAAAGCTTGTCGATGCCGCCGACCGCGAGCATTTCATCTTGTCCTACCACTCGGGCACCTATTCCATGCTGCCCGAGGTCGGCGGCGAGCCGACCACCGCCGTGTTCGACGTGGGCGGGGTGCTGGAGGTGCGCACCGTCGAGCGGGTGGGCGCCTTGGGATGCCTGATGGCGGCGCTGCCGGAGTTTGAGTGGCTCAGCCACCGGGTCCTGGGCGAGACCATGATTGTCCAGATCCTGCCGCGCGGTCAGGTTAACCGCACCACGGTGGTAGGGAATGTGACCGCAGCCTTGGGGAGCGACTAGGCTATGGGGGACTTTTAGTTTTTAGATTTTAGGGAGCGTAGAAAGACAGTGTTTGAGTCTCTATCAGACCGCCTGCAATCCGCCCTGTCTGGCTTGCGCGGCAAGGGCAAGCTGACCGAAGCCGACATTAACACCACGGCGCGCGAAATCCGCCTGGCCCTTCTTGAGGCCGACGTTTCGCTGACCGTGGTCCGTGGCTTTATCAAGCGGATTAAGGAGCGCGCCCTGGGCGCGGACGTCTCTGAGGCGCTGAATCCGGCGCAGCAGGTAGTCAAGATTGTCAACGAAGAGCTGGTGGACATCCTAGGTGGGGAGACCCGCCGCCTCCAGCTGGCCAAGACGCCCCCTACGGTCATCATGCTCGCCGGTCTGCAGGGCGCGGGTAAGACCACCCTGGCCGGCAAGCTCTCGCGCCACCTCGCCCGCGAGGGGCATACCCCGATGCTGGTGGCCTGCGACCTGCAGCGCCCGGGCGCGGTCCAGCAGCTCCAGATTGTGGGCGAGCGCGCCGGCGTGCCGGTCTTCGCCCCGGATCCGGGCACGTCCACCAACTCCTATGAGCACGAGATGGGCACCTCGCATGGGGATCCGGTGGCGGTGGCGCAGGCGGGCATCGAGGAAGCCCGTCGCACCCAGCACGACGTGGTGATTATCGATACCGCCGGCCGCCTGGGCATCGACGAGACCCTGATGACGCAGGCCCGCAACATCCGCGATGCCGTGGACCCGGACGAGGTCCTCTTCGTTATTGACTCCATGATCGGCCAGGACGCCGTCCAGACGGCCGAGGCCTTCCGCGACGGCGTGGACTTTACCGGCGTGGTGCTCACCAAGCTCGATGGCGATGCCCGCGGCGGTGCGGCTCTGTCGATCCGTGAGGTCACCGGCAAGCCCATCATGTTCGCTTCGACGGGTGAGAAGCTCGACGACTTCGACGTGTTCCACCCGGACCGCATGGCCAGCCGTATCCTGGGCATGGGCGACCTGCTCTCGCTCATCGAGCAGGCCGAGGCCACCTTGGATCAGGAAAAGGCGGTGGAGGCTGCCTCGAAGATCGGCTCGGGGGAGATGACCCTCAACGACTTCCTGGACCAGATGCTCATGGTCCGCCGGATGGGACCAATTGGCAACCTGCTCAAGATGATGCCGGGCGGCAAGCAGATGAGCCAGATGGCCGACATGGTCGACGAGAAGCAGCTCGACCGAATCCAGGCCATCATCCGCGGCATGACCCCGCAGGAGCGGGAGAACCCCAAGATCCTCAACGCCTCGCGCCGCAAGCGTATCGCTAACGGTTCGGGCGTGACCGTCTCGGACGTCAACCAGCTCATCGAGCGCTTCAACGAGGCCAAGAAGATGATGAGCCGCATGGCCGGCCAGTTCGGCATGCCGGGCATGGGCGGTACCCGCAGCGCCACGAAGAAGAAAAAGAAGGGCCGCAAGGGCAAAAACGGCAAGCGCAAGCCGGTTAAGAACAACCGCCCGGGCGGCATGCCCGGTATGCCTGGCATGGGCGCCGGGATGCCGTCGATGGAGGAGCTGCAGAAGATGCAGCAGCAGATGGGCGGCGGAATGCCGGGCCTTGGCGGCATGCCGGGCATGCCTAAGCTGCCCAAGGGCATGGAAAATATTGACCTGAACAACCTCGACTTCGGCAAGCCGCAGAAGTAGCCAAAGCCAAGCCGCAGCAGTTGGCCCCGCACTAGAAATGGTGCGGGGCCTTCGAACGTTTTATAGGACGGTCTGAGCTTAGACGGCCTGGCCGTAGCCGTACGCGGGGTAGGGAACCGGGGCCACGCCGCGGGGGACGGCATCGGGGCGCGGCTGCGGGATGAAGGTGCCGGTGGCGGGCGCCTCTGAGCCCTCAGCGGCATCGGTGGCATCGCCAGCCGGGGCGGCCTGGCGCTGAGGCACACCGTCCATAAACGGCTGGATGTAGTCGCGCAGCAGCGGCATCGTGGAGTCGGCGAAAGCGTTGGTGATGTGGTGCATGTCGCGGTAGACCATCGTGTTGCCGATGATGACGGGGCAGTGCTCGGCGTCGCAGAACCAGTCGGAGGTGTCGATCGCAATCATGTTGTCGTACTGGGAGAGCACCTCCGCACCCGGGTCCACCGGGCCGTAGACCTCGGCGCGGGGCATACCGCAGCCGATGGCGTCCTCGGTGGTGACGTAGCACTCGTCGAACTCGCGGCCCAGGCCGTCCTCGTCGAAGCCCCACGGGTTATCGCGCAGGCCCAGGAAGGGGATGTCGTGCTCGGCCAGGATGTCCCAGAAGCCGACGTAGCCGGCAGGCACGGCATCGGGGCCGGTGCCAAAGCGCCCCGACGGACGGGTGGTATTGGAGATGACCAGGTCAGCCTTGCCCTGCTCGCCGTCCACGATCTTGTCGATGACGCCCTCGCCCCACGCCGCGCAGTCCGGCGTGACAGAGAGGTTTTCGCCGGCCTCAATGGGGCAGTCCTGGCGCAGGTAGGGCACCAGCTTGAAGCCCATGTCGCGGCCGAGTTTGTCCAGGCCGGAGACCCATTGCTCGGCGTGGGACCCGCCCACGACGTAGACGGTGAAGTCGGCGTCGACGTCGCCGAAGATGCACGGGCGGCCATCGACGGTTTCGGTGTTGTAGTGGTCGGCATCGGCCTCGCGGGCCACAAAGCAGTGCGCGACCGCGGTCGGGGGCATGATGCCGCCTGCCAGGATGGGGTCCGGCTGGACGGGCACGCCGTCGGGGACCTCGGCGCCGAAGAGCGCCATGGCGCCGGGGTAGAGCTGTGGGTTGAGGGTCTCGCCCTCGCGGGCGGAGACGGCGCGCATCCAGGTCGGCTGGATGGCCAGGAGCGCCACGGTGGCTGCGGCGACGACCACCGCGCCTGCTGCACGGCGACGCCCGGGCGGGGTCTGCAGGGAGGTCACGGCCCGGTGGGCGGGCATGTCGTCGCGGGCGGGGCGCTTGCGGGACTGGCGCAGCGGCTTTTCCACGAAGCGGTGCGTCAGGTGCGCCAGCCCCAGGGACGCCACGACAATGAGGACGCCCAGCCACCAGGGCGGGGTGCGCCGGTTGAGCGCGGCGGTAAAGACGATGAGCAGCGGCCAGTGCCACAGGTAGAGGCTGTAGGCGATGTCGCCCAGCCAGCGCGCGGGGCCTGAGGCCATGGCCTTGGAGAAGCTGCCGCCGCCCCCGACGATGATGAGGACCGCGCCGCCCAGCGGCAGCAGCGATAGCGGGCCGGGGAAGGCGGTGGAGTCCGCGATGAGCAGGCCGGTGACCGTCAGCGCGAAGAGGCCAAGGCCGGTGAAGAAGTTGGAGTAGCGCTGGGGTACGGACCAGCGGTGCCCGTAGATGGCCAGCACGCCGCCTAAGGTCAGCTCCCAGGCGCGCGCCCAGGTGTCGTAGTAGTTCGAGGCCGGCGCGTAGAGTCCGTAGCGGGAGGCGTAGACAAACGATGCCACCGTGGCCACGATGAGCAGGGGGCCGGCGATGCCGCGCACCGAGACGCGTTGCTGGGTGGCCAGGCTGGCCCGGCGGCTAATCAGCTTGACGATGCCCCCCAGCGCGAAGGCGAAGGCAATGGACAGCAGATAGAACTGCCCCTGGACCGCCATCGACCACAGGTGTTGGAGGGGAGAGGTATCCGCCGCGGCGGCCGCGTAGTCCGCGTTCTGGCGGGCTAGCTCCCAGTTCTGGAAGTAGAGCAGCGAGGCGGTGATTTGTTGGGTCAGCTCGGTGCGCATGAGCTGCGGGGCGAGCCAGCGCACCAGCAGGTAAGTCACGCCGACGGTGAGGACGAGGGCGGGGATTAGCCTGCGCAGGGTGCGCCAGATGGGCCACCAGGGGTTGAAGGAGGCGTTTGGCTTGTCCATGTAGCGCAGCTGGGAGCCTAAGAAGAAGTACCCCGAGAGTAAGAGGAATACGTCCACGCCGCCGGAGACGCGACCGACAAAGACGTGGTAGATGACCACGAGAGCGATCGCGATGCCGCGCAGACCGTCGAGGTCATAGCGGTAGCGGAATTCGCGGGGAGAGTTCTTCATAAATCAATAAGCCTGGCAGGATAACAATTTAGACAAATGTGCTGCGGCTAATCAGGCTACCCGCTTGACCTTCCAATTGGCGAAACGCACCGCACGTTGCGGCTAGTGGGGTAAACCTGTGGACCAGCTCAACTCTTAAGTTGGGGGCAGATTTCCTAATGGGCGGCCTTGCCCTGTAAGATTGACGAGGTTGTGGCGCATCTGCTGCTCCACAACTAAATTTTCATACTTTCCTGCGAAACGCCGTACCCGCCCACGGACGGCCGGCACGTCACTCGCAGGTAAAAACTTAAGGGCTGAACCGGCGCGCACTCAAGGTGCGCGTGACAATAGTACTGCCCAGTGACTAGAAAAGGAGCCATCATGGCTGTCAAGATCAAGCTGCAGCGTATCGGCAAGATCCGCAACGCTGAGTACCGCGTCGTCATCGCCGACGCCCGCACCCGCCGTTCCGGCAAGGTCATCGAGAACATCGGCATCTACCAGCCGAAGCTCGAGCCGTCCCTCATCAAGATCGATTCTGAGCGCGCTCAGTACTGGCTCGGCGTTGGCGCCCAGCCGACCGAGCCCGTGCTGGCCCTGCTGAAGGTGACCGGTGACTGGCAGAAGCACAAGGGCCTGCCGGGCGCCGAGGGCACCCTGAAGGTTGCCGAGGAGAAGAAGTCCAAGCTGGACATCTTCAACGAGGCTCTGGCCGAGGCCAACAACGGCCCGAGCATCGAGGCCATCACCGAGAAGAAGCGCAAGGCCAAGGAAGAGGCCGAGGCTAAGGCTGCTGCCGAGGCTGAGGCCAAGGCTGAGGCCGAGGCTGCCGCCGCCGAGGCTGCTGAGTCCGAGGAGGCTCCGGCTGAGGAAGCTGCTGCGGACGAGTCCGCGGAGTAATTCTCCTGGCTGGCTTTTCATGTCGGCTAAGGGTGCCACCCCACTGGGGCTGGCACCCTTTTTGCGTTTTCTAGGCAGACCAGAGTGCCCGCCGGGGCGGGGGTTTAGGCGGTGGTGAGTCTCCATTCTGGCTCTACTGCCCCGGGTGGTGGGGCTTCGCGACAGAAGACGAGTCTGCCAAACGGTGATTGCCACGCCAGCCTGCCTTTCACCCTGACCATTCGGCCGTAGAGGAAGGTGGTGGGGTCGTCGTCGTTTCTTCCGTTGTGGAAGGGGCACAACATGCACAGATTTGGTGCGATGGTGCGCCCGCCGTTCTTCCAGGCAGCCAGGTGATGGGCTTGGGAGTCCTCTGCCGGCCGGGTGCAGCCTTTCATCGCGCAGGTGGGTGACTCGACCGAGGCCATCAGCCGTTGCTTCCTATTCGCGTGGCGGGTGCTGCCGCCGTCCACGGCGCCTTCTTCCGGCACCAACGTGTACGTGTTGACGCCGATGCCGGCCGGGGTCTGCAGGATGACCCGCAGGCTATCTAGCGCGTCGGCGGAGAGTTCTTGGGCTAGTTGGGCGCCCGTGCGCCAGGCGCCGTCGGTGGAGCGCACGCGTACTTCATCCCCGCGCCCGGCCTCGATGGTTGCCAGGTCGGTGGGGGTGACGATCACATTGGTGACGATCGTCTCCCGCAGCCCGCCCTTGGTCAGTGCCTCCTGTAGCGCCTCCGGGGTCTTGCCTACCTGCTCGAGTTTTGAAATCACATCCGACGGCGCGGTGATGTTCATCGACCAGTTGCGCCCGTCCCGGCGGGTGACTTTCACGCCTGGCTCCGGGTTGGCTGGGGGCTGTTGGGTAAGCTCCCGGCCCTTGCTCT
>CAVFKS010000054.1:0-14173 GCA_963623015.1 Clostridia bacterium | reverse complement strand
ACGTTGTACTTGACGGATTCGTTGATGTCGATGACTCCCACGGCCTCCGGGCCGACGGCGATCTTCTTCATGTAGAACACGGCCGAGGGGTCGAACATGGACCCGCCTTCGGCGGCGGCGATGACGGAGATGGCGTTCGGGCGGCCCTCGGCCATCAGGCGGGTGCCGTCCACCGGGTCGACGGCGATGTCCATGGCCGGGCCCTCGCCCGTGCCCACGTGCTCACCGTTGAACAGCATGGGGGCTTCGTCCTTTTCGCCCTCGCCGATGACCACGACGCCGTGCATTTGCACGGAGTTGATGAGCTTGCGCATGGCATCGACAGCCGCGCCATCACCCTCATTCTTCATGCCGCGGCCCACCCAGCGGCCCGAGGCCAGCGCGGCGGCCTCGGTCACGCGGACCAGCTCCATCGCGAGGTTGCGATCCGGCAAATACGAGGTGTTTTCCGACATAAGAAAGGATGCTCCTTCTAGCAGTGTAGTTTCTAGCTGACGCCCATTCTTCCACTTTTATGCCCGCTGCAAGTCCGATCGCCGAACACGTAGACCCCCGAAAGGAGGTGGTTTCGCCCACAATGCGGAAAACCCCTGCTTACCGGCACCCGCCCGGGGTTGTCGCCGCGGTACTTCGAGTGCGTATAGTTGTAGCCCGTGGCAGCTGAAGATAAACCCAAGATTTTTGAAAACGGCAAGGACATGCTCCTGTCGCTGGGCGTGGTCGTGGTGATGATGCTCGTCGTGGTCGGTGCCACGGGCCTGTGCACGATCAACCCTGAGGAAAGCGAGTACGCGCGTACCAACCCGGTAGACGCCAGCACCTTCCTGGATCTGGAGTCCCGGAGCACCGAGACTTCCTTGCGCAATCCGCAGCTGCCGGAGGGCTGGGTGCCCAATTCGGCTCGCCGCTCTGCCGTAGCCGGTGAGCAGGCCGCCGTGGTGGGGTGGGTCACCGCGGACGACGGTTTCGTCTCCTCCACCCAGACTGGCGTGGAGCTCGACGATGCCCTGAGCAACTTCGACGGCCAGTACCGCCCCGAGGTTCGCGAGCTCGACGTCGACGGCACCCCGGTGCGCGTCCTGTCTGCTGATGAGCATGGCGTGCGCGAGCTGTGGGGCTTCGATCTGGGCGATGCCCGGGTTATTCTTACCGGCTCTGCCAGCGATGAGGATTTTGCCACCGTCGTGCGCGCTTTCGCGGCGGTGGAGCCTTTGCCCGGCGCGCAGCAGGCTTCTTAGGCCCGAAACTCCGCTAGCTCGAGGCCCTCGCCGAATTCCAGGCGCACGGAGCTTGCCGATGCCGCCAGCTCTTCAGCGTCCGCCGGATCCAGGCCGCTGAGTCGCTGCTTGCCGAGGTAGACGTCGATGCGCTCGCGCCCGCGCTGCGGGGCGATGCGGATGGCCGCCACCTGTTGCTCGCCGTTGCGGTCAGCGAAGTCGAGGGCGATGGAGCCGGCGAAATAGGTAATCGTGGTGCCGTCGTCGGTGTGGGGGGTGCCGAAGAATTCTTCGCAGAGCGCGCGAGTATCGCCGAAGTAGATGGCGCCGGCGCCGCCGGACTTGGAGACGAAATCAACCCTCTCGCCGGGGTAGGCGTAGATCTGCATTAGGCGTCGTCTCCTTCATCCGGGGTGGCCTCGGCCGCGGGTTGGCCGAGCGCGGCCTCGACGCGGCGGGCGGCGCCGTCGAGGTGGGCCTCGCACGCCTTAGCCAGGGCTTCTCCGCGCTCCCAGTACTTTAGGGACTCGTCGAGGCCCATCTGGCCTAGCTCGAGGATCTTGACGGTCTCTACCAGTTCCTGGCGGGCCTGCTCGTAGGTCAAAGACTCCACGGGCGGGAAGGCATCCTGGCCGGGCTGGCCGGTGCCGATGGTGTTATCGGACATGGGGTGAACTCCTTTGTGCTGTGGGCGGGGATTAGTCGGCGGGTGTTGCGGCCATGCCGGCGGCGGTAATCGAGCCGTCGGCCACGCGCAGGCGCAGCTGGCTGCCTGGCGGGGCCTGCTTATAGCTGGTGATGACTTCCGGACCGCTGCCATCGCGGGGGATGACCTGGGCGATGGCGTAGCCGCGCTGCAGGGTAGCCGCCGGCCCCAGTGCCGAGACCTGGCTGCGCAGGGAGGCTACCGCGGCGGTCTCGGTGCGCAGCACGTAGCCTACGTCGCGGCGCAGGATGGTCAGCTGGCGGGCTAGCTCCTGGCGGCGGTCGTCGATGGCCTGCAGCGGGTTGGCCAGCACCGGCCGCGAGCGCAGCGAGTCCAGCCCGCGGCGCTCCCTCTCGACCCAGCCGCGCAGCGCCCCGGCCATGCGCGCCCGGCACTCGGCTAGCTCCTGGCGCTCCTGGGCGGCATCGGGGACCACGCGCTTGGCGGCATCGGTAGGCGTAGCTGCGCGCACATCCGCCACGTTGTCGAGCACTGGGCTATCTGGCTCATGTCCGATGGCGGAGACCACCGGGGTGCCGGCTGCTGCCACGGCGCGCACCAGCGCCTCGTCGGAGAAGGGCAGCAGATCCTCGACGGAGCCGCCGCCGCGGGCGATGACGATGACGTCGACGTCTGGGTCGGCATCGAGGGCCTCGAGGGCGGCGATGACCGAGGGCACCGCGTTGGTGCCCTGGACCGCGGCATTTTCGATGCGGAAGCGCACCGCCGGCCAGCGGCCCTGAGCGACGGTGGTCACGTCGCGCTCGGCGTGCGAACCCCGCGAGGTCACCAGGCCCACGGTGCGCGGCAGGTAGGGCAGGGGCGTCTTCCGGGCGGCATCGAAAAGCCCCTCGCCGGCTAGCTGGTGGCGCAGCATTTCGATGCGCGCGAGCAGCTCGCCCACGCCGACCTGCCGCAGGTCGTCGACCATCAGGGAGAACTCGCCGCGGCCCTCATAGAAATTGGGCTTGCCGTGCACGATGACGCGGTCGCCCTCCTGGGGGCGGGGCTGGATGGCGCGGAACTGGCGGGTGGGGATGCGCAGCGGCAGGGATTTTTGCTCCTGGACATCGCGCAACGTGATGAAGGCAAATGCCCAGTTGGGCTTGGAGTTGATCTGGGCCAGCTGGCCTTCCACCCACAGGTAACCGAGGCGCTCCACCCAGCCCTTGACGGCGCTATTGACCCGGGAGACCGGCCACGGTGCTTCCGGGGTGGAGGGGGTTTGAGCCATGGAAATAACCTGCCTTCGGTATCGGTTGAGCCTGGCATTGGATTGCCCTTGGTGGTGGTTAGTCACCCAGTCTATTGTTTCCGGACTTACGTCGGTACTCTAGGGGACATGACTGATGGAAAGAACGTACTCTTGGCGGCTCCGCGTGGTTATTGCGCGGGGGTTGACCGTGCAGTTGAGACCGTAGAGAAGGCCTTGGAAAAGTACGGAGCCCCCATCTACGTCCGCAAGCAGATCGTGCACAACCGCTACGTGGTCGAATCCTTAGCGGAGCGCGGCGTGATCTTCGTCGAGGAGGCCTCCGAGGCCCCCGAGGGTGCCCACCTGGTGTTTTCGGCGCACGGGATTTCGCCGGCCGTGCGCGCGGAGGCCCTGTCGCTGGGGCAGCAGACTCTCGATGCCACCTGCCCGCTGGTAACCAAGGTCCACAAGGAGGCCCAGCGGTTTGAGCGCGACGGCTACCAAATCCTGCTCATCGGCCATGAGGGGCACGAGGAGGTGGAAGGCACCGCGGGCGAGGCCCCGGAGGTCACGCACTTAGTCGATGGCGTCGAAGGCGTGGATAAGCTGCCGGAGAGCCTGCAGGATGAAAAGCTCATCTGGCTGTCGCAGACGACGCTATCGGTGGATGAGACCGTGACTATCGTCAACAAGCTGCGCGAGCGTTTCCCGCACTTGGAGAATCCGCCCTCAGACGATATCTGTTATGCCACGCAAAACCGCCAGGAGTCCGTGAAGGCTATTGCCGGCAAGTGCGATCTGATGATCGTGGTCGGTTCCAAGAACTCCTCGAACTCGGTGCGCCTGGTGGAGGTGGCCTTAGAGGCCGGTTCCAAGGCCAGCCATCTGGTGGATTTTGCCCGCGAGATCGACGAGTCCTGGCTAGACGGCGTGCGCACCGTGGGCGTTACCTGCGGCGCCTCCGTCCCGGAGTTGCTGGTGCGCGAGGTGCTGGAGTTTCTGGACGAGCGCGGCTACAGCGACGTCGAGCAGGTGACCACCTCCACGGAGACCATCACCTTCGCCCTGCCGCGGGATCTGCGTCCGGCTCGCACGCAGCGCAGCTAGCCTGCCGCAAGACTTAAGGCCCGCCCGTCCTGGAAAATCAGGAGGGGCGGGCCTTTTGGGTGGCGGCTAGTCGGAGCCGTAGAGGTCCTCGTCGAGGCGGCCGGTGGCGCGCCTGCGTTGCGGGGTTTCCGGGCGGGGGGCCGGCTGTTCTGGTTGTGCTGGCTGGGCTGGCTGTGCCGCCCAGGTGGCGCGCTGTCCGGGGTACGGGGTATCGCCGGCGCGGCGGTTCGGATCGGGGCGGCGGGGAGCAGCGCGCCGGGCGGCCTGTTCGCGGCGGCGCTCCTCGCGGTCGCGCTCCCACCCGGCGCGGCTCGAAGTCCCCCGGGGGCGGGCGGGCCGGGCTGCCCGCTCGCTGTCGTAGCGCTTCTTTAAATCGGCCACGGAGACGGTGCCGGTGCGCGCGCGGGCGCGCGAGACGGACTCGCGGTTGCGGCGGTTGGCCGTGGCGGTAGCTCGACGCGTGGCGGTTTCCCGGGCCTGCTGCGTCTTGGCGCGGTTGCCGGCAATCCACAGTCGTAGAACCGCCAATAGTGCCGCGGCCAGGGTGGTAATCAGCAGCGAGGGGAAGCGCTCAATGAGCGGGTAGCCCGCGGTAATCAGCGAAGCCGAGGAGAACGCCCCGGAACCTTGCGGGGCCGCTCCGGCTAACCACCAGCCGCCTAGGGCGGTAAAGGCCGCAAAAAGCAGCGGCAGGGAAGCGACCGTGATGAATAGGCCGCGGAGGTTGCACACGGCGACTGCCACCAGGGCGCCAACGGCAAAGCAGGCGGTAAACACCCAGTTAAAGCCGCCGTAGAGCACGGCGAAGAGCATGCCCACGGCGAGGGCCACCGCCGCGATGGCGATGCCGGCCCACACGGGCCCGTCGGCGCGTGCAGGGGACCCGGCCGGTCGGGGGCGCGGGGTGGCTACAGGGGAATTGGCATGAGACACGGACATAAATTCTACCCGCATGCCGCGGCTGTCTTGGCGATATCGCCCGGCGAGTGGCTGATTTAGCCCATCTCTTCGGGGTCGATCGCATGCCGCGGCCGGGAGGCCACCGGGTCAGGGGTGCCAGGTGCCTTATCGCTGCGGGCAGGAACGCCAAGGTCAGCTAGGCGCCGGGCGGTGACTAGGACGCGGGAGTCGATGGAGCCCAGCGTGGCGTTGTAGGCCTCGACGGCCTTGTCGAGACTGCGGCCGACCCGGTTGTAGTGCTCGCTCATCGTGCCCAGCCGCGTATAGAGCTCGCGGCCCAAGCGCAGAACCTCGCGCGCCCGAGCCGAGACGTCTTCTTGCTGCCAGCCCAGAGCCACGGTGCGCAGCAGCGCGAACAGAGTGGTCGGGGTAGCCAGTACGACATTGCGCCCGAGCGCATATTCCAACAATTCCGGGTCGATGCTCAGCGCGGCATCCAGGAAAGGGTCCGCCGGCACGAATAGGACCACGAACTCCGGGGTGGGGTAGAAAGCCTCAATGTAGTCCTTGTGCGCCAGGGCATTGACATGTGAGCGCAGGTGGTGGGCGTGCCGGCGCAGGAAGGCGGCGTGTTCTTCCGGGTCGGGGGTCTCGAGCGCGTCCAAGTAGGCGCTAAACGGCGCCTTGGCGTCGACGACGATGTGCCGGCCGCCCGAAAGCTTGATGACCATGTCTGGGCGCACCGTCTGGCCGTCGATGACCGCCGTTTGCTGGGGCGAGAAGTCCACGTGCTTGACCATGCCTCCGATCTCCACGACGCGCTCGAGCTGCAACTCCCCCCACCGCCCGCGGACGTTAGGGGAGCGCAGCGCCGTGACCAGCTGGTCGGTGCGGTCACCCAGCCGGGCGGAGGTGCGCGAGACCGCCTGGATCTGCCCGGTCAGCGCCGCCAATTGGGAGGCACGCTGGGTCTCTAGGTTCTGCAGCTGGCTGCCCAGGCGCCCCAGGCCCTTTTCGAGCGCGTCCTCCAGCGGGCCCACGCGGGCGGCCAGATCGTGGGAGAAGTCCTGGCCCAATTGCTGAGCCAATTCCTGTTGCTGCTGCGCCGGGGAGAGCTCAGGGGTCTGCGCGGGGCGGTACGAAGTACGGGCGAGCCAACCAATGAGCGCGCCTATAACAAGGCCGACAAATAACAAAGGCAGGGCGGAGCTGGTCATGCTCACACCCTGCCTCAAGGGGAGGACACTTAGCGCTTGCCGCGCCGGAAGCTATCGAACATAGAGTCGATGGCATCCCTGGAGCGGGTGACGGTCGCACGCACCCCGGCGGGGCTGCCCGCCGGTCGGCCGGCCCCCGGCGTGGCATCCATGTCCAGGTCCTGGGCATCCCGGCCACCGGGGACGTTGTCGTCCGTGCAGGCCTGGTCGAAGGCTTCGGCATCGGCAGCCAGTTGTGCGCGGTACGCCGCGCGCTTGGCCTGGCCCTCCTCGGCGGTGTATTGGCCGATGAGGTAGCCGGCCACGGTGGAGTACTCCAGCTCCTTGGCGTCCGTCTCCCCAGACTGGACCATGAGCACCTCTTGCACGTAGCGCCACGCCACCGCGAAGGTGGCCACGGCCGGCACCGCCAGGAAGGCGCCCACCAGGCCAAAGAGCGTGGAGCCCACCGTCACCGAAATCAGCACGATGACCGGGTGCAGGTTCATCGCCCGCGACTGCAGGATGGGGGAGAGCACGTTGCCCTCGAGCTGCTGGACGATGAGCACGATGGCCAGCACGATGATCGCCTTGGTCACGCCCAGGGACACCAGCGCGATGACGACGGATAGCGCGCCGGCCACGATGGCGCCGACGAACGGGATAAAGCCGGCGATGAAGGTGATGATTGCCAGCGCCATCGCCAGCGGGACGCCCACGATGGCCAGGCCGATGCCGATGAGCACCGCGTCGATAAACGACACCAGCGCCTGCGCGCGCACGAAGCCGCCGAGGGTATTCCACGCGCGGGTGAGCACCTCGGTCAGGTGCCAGCCGGAGCGCCGGCCGGTGGCGCCGCGCAGCCAGCCTAGGAACTTGTGCCCGTCCTTGAGGAAGAAGAAGGTCAGCACCAGCACGACTAGCAGCGTGACCGCAATCGAGGTGGCGGTGCCGATGCCGGAGAATACGGAACCGGCGATGTCGCCCGCCCGGCCCTGGATCCAGCGGGCCACCTCGTCGACGTAGACGCTAAGCTCCTCGCTATCCAGGTTTAGCGGCGGGCCCTGGACCCATAGCTGCAGGCGCTGGATGCCCTCCACGGTCTGCAGGTAGAGCGTTTGGGACTGGCGCACGAAGTCCGGGGCGATAAACGCCAGCAGGCCACCCACGGCGCCGAAGAACCCCAGGATGCAGATGACGGCCGCCAGGGAGGCGGGCAGGCCTTGCCGACGCATCCACGCGGCCAGCGGCGCCAGAACAGTGCAGATGATGAGCGCCAGTACGACCGGGAGGATGCCCTCCCAGAAGCTGCCGGCCATCTGGCCCACGGCGTAGAGGAACACGCCGATGATGAGCAGGCGCAGCGCCCACATGGACACCTGCTTGACCATGTCGGCCACCATCACGGATCTATCTACCTGGTCTCCCGGCGGATGCGGGGAGATGGACTCTAGGGCTTGCTTGTCGATGGAGCCGTCCAGCTTGCCGGATAGGGCAACGGACTCCTCGGCCGGGACGCTTTCGGGGGCTGCGTCTTTTTCTTCCTGGGTAGAACTCACCCCACCATCTTGCCTTATAAAACCCCGCGTGCGTTAGGATTGGCCCCGTGAGTCTTACACTTGGAATCGTCGGCCTGCCCAACGTGGGCAAGTCCACGTTGTTTAACGCCCTTACCCGTTCTGACATCCTGGCGGCCAACTACCCGTTCGCCACCATCGAGCCCAACGTCGGCCTGGTGGAGCTGCCGGATCCGCGCCTTGGCCGCCTGGCGGAGATCTTCAACTCCGAGCGGATCTTGCCGGCGACGGTGTCGTTTGTGGACATCGCCGGCATCGTAGAGGGCGCTTCCAAGGGTGAGGGCATGGGCAACGCCTTCCTTGCCAACATTCGCGAGGCCGACGCCATCTGCCAGGTCGTGCGCGCGTTCGCGGATGAGAACGTCATCCACGTCGACGGCAAGGTCGATCCCAGCCATGACATATCGGTCATCAACACCGAGCTCATCCTGGCAGACCTCCAGACCCTAGAGAAGGCCCTGCCGCGCCTGGAGAAGGAGGCGCGCAAGGACAAGGAGAAGGCCGCCGAGGTCGACGCCGCCAAGCTGGCCCAGGCCATCTTGGAAGACGATCGCACGCTGTTTGCGGCCGCCAAGTCGGGCGAGATTGAGCTGGCCCCGCTGCGCGAGCTGCACCTGATGACGGCTAAGCCCTTCCTCTATGTTTTCAACTCGGATGAGGCAGTGCTTTCCGATGCCGCCAAGCGCGAAGAGCTCGCCGCGCTCGTGGCCCCTGCCGAGTGCGTATTCCTCGATGCCCAGTCCGAGACCGAGCTGCTCGAGCTCGATGAGGAAGAGGCGGCCGAGCTGCTGGCCGCCGTGGGCCAGGACGAGCCGGGTCTGGCCACGTTGGCCAAGGCCGGGTTTGCCACCCTGGGCCTGCAGACCTACCTGACCGCGGGCGAGAAGGAGGCGCGCGCCTGGACCATCAAGCAGGGCTCGGCCGCCCCGCAGGCCGCCGGTGTTATTCACACCGACTTCGAGAAGAAGTTCATCAAGGCCGAGATCGTCTCTTTCCAGGACC
Organism: Clostridia bacterium; assembly: GCA_963623015.1. Taxonomy (GTDB): domain Bacteria; phylum Actinomycetota; class Actinomycetes; order Mycobacteriales; family Mycobacteriaceae; genus Corynebacterium. Next base: position 5,273 of record CAVFKS010000054.1, on the reverse strand, counting down.
TGGATGAGGCCGGCTCCATGGCCGAGGCCCGTGCCCATGGCAAGGTTCGCCAGGAAGGTAAGGACTACATCATGCAGGACGGCGACGTCTGCGACTTCAAGATCGGCGGCTAGCCCCGGTGGGTGGCCACCCGGTGCGAGAAGCCTTTGGCCTCAACCAACCAGGTGGCCCACCGGAGAACGCACACGCCCCAGTGCGCCAGCAGGCCCTGGCTTAGGTGATTGAGCCAGCCTAGCCCCACCGACTGGGCTAGAAGGTGGCTGCCCCGGCAATAGGTGCCAACGGGGAAGGTAGAGCCCCACCAGCCCAGCGAGTACCCGGCCCACGTGAAAACGGTGTGGCCGAACTGGGATTCCGCATACGCGGCCAGGGCGATGCCGAGAGTCAGCATGACGGCCCCGGCCCCGACGAAGAGCACCTGGGCGGCGGCGGTGGACTGGCCCACCCAGTGCATCCACGGGCAGTGTTCGGCTAGCTGCCCGCTGCTGGTGGCGGTGACTCATGGGAACCCGAAGATGCCGGCCGCTTCCATTCCTTATTCCCGCAGGTGCGCATCGCGCTGCGACAGCGCAATTCCGCGGCAGTGTGTGACCTGGTGGCCGAAGGCGCGGTGGCCTGCGGGGTCAGCAAGGGAGGGCAGGCGGCCCACGGGCTAGAGACCATTCCCATCGGCCGCGATGAGCTGGTCGTGGTCCAACAGGTGCTCGGAACTCTAGCTCCTCCGGCCGGCGAGTTCGGGTCCCTTGCCGCCCAGCGCAGCGCCGTGCTCACGCTCGGCGCGCCGGTGATCATAGCCCGCGGGGCCGTCGAGGACTTTGTCCAGCTGGGAAAGCTTGCCATCGTGCCGGTTGTCGATGGCTGCTTCGAGCGCAGCGTCCACGCCGTTGTCCGTCGCGCAGACCCGGCTAGCGAGGATGCCCAGGCCTTCATCGACACCGCCTGCCAGGTGGGGCTGCAGTTGCTTTAAGCCTGCAAACGTGGTGAGATTTAACCCGAAGAAGGGGAGTAGTTCCGGCGCGCCGCTTTAGGCGCGGTGGGTGGTCGACATGCTGGCGCAACGCGCCCGGCCCTCCAGCCCGCTCAAGCTAGCGTGGGTGAACGAGACCTTCGGTCAGTGCGAAACGCGCCACGCCCGCCCCACGGGTGCGGCGCTTTACCCTCCGAAGGAATAACACCATGGCCTTTCCCAAGACCGACGATCAAAAGATCCTCGAGCGCTTCATGCTGCTGTCTATCGCCACCGCGGTGGCCACCATCGCCTTGAAGCTGGGCGCGGCCATTCTCACCGGCTCGGTGGGCTTCCTCTCTGATGCCCTGGAGACCGTAGCCAACCTGGTCGCCGCGATTGCCGGGTTTATCGCGCTGCGAATCTCCGCCAAGCCCGCGGACAAGGATCACCACTTCGGCCACGGCAAGGCCGAATACGTCTCCGCGCTGCTAGAAGGCGCGATGATTTTCGTCGCCGCGGGCATGATTGTCTGGACGGCCGGCCATCGCCTCTTTAACCCGCAGCCCCTGGAGCAGGCCGGCCTGGGCCTGGCGCTATCGGTGGCGGCCACTGTCCTCAACCTGGCGGTCGGCCTGCTGCTCATCCGCGCCGGGCGCAAGCACCGCTCGGTGGCGCTGCGCGCCGACGGCGAACACCTGCTCACCGACGTGTGGACCACCGTCGGCGTGGTCGTGGGCATTATCGCCGTCTATGCTACCGGCTGGTACTGGCTGGACCCGGTCATCGCCCTAGCCGTGGGGGTTAACATCCTGTGGACCGGGTGGGGGCTTTTGCGCGACTCAGTTTCAAGCCTGCTGTCGGAATCTTTGCCGGCGGAAGAAAACGCGGCCATCGACAAGCTCCTCGATGCCCTAGAGCGCGAGCACCACGTGGACTTTACCTCCCGGCGCACGGTGGCCTCGGGGCGGCAGCGGTTTGTGTACCTGAGCATGGACGTCGCCCCGGAGTGGACGGTGTATGCCTCGCACGCGGTGGCCGACAAGGTGGAGGATTCCCTCGACGAGCTCTTCTCGGGCGTGGAGGTCTTCATTCACGTCGAGCCCGCCGGCGTGGAGCATCGGCGCACGCTGCGGTTGCGGTAGGGGAATGACGTGGATCTATTCGTAGGGGTGGACCTGGCCGCCCAGGATGCCAAGACGGGGCTGGCCGTGGTCAGTGCCCAGGGCAGGGGAGTGCGCGTGGAATCGACCCAGGCCGGGGCTGACGATGCCGCCCTCATCGAGGTGGTACACCTGGCCGTCAAGGCCGGCATTGATACGCCTCTAGGCTGGCCGGCGGGGTTCGTGGATTTCATCGCCGCGCAGGCGCGTGGCTGGCAGGAAGCACCAGCGGATACGGGGTTGCCGTGGCGCCGGGAGATGACGCTGCGCGTGACCGACCAGGAGATTCACCGCCGGTTGGGGCTAAGCCCGCTGAGCGTGGCCGCCAACCTGATTGCGCACCCGGCGCTGCGGTGGGCGGGGCTGGAGCCGCGCCTGCGCGAGGCCGGGGTGGACGTAGCGCGTGATGGCTCGGGGCAGGTTTGCGAGGTCTACCCGGCCGCAGCGCTGAAAGTGTGGGGCCGGGTTCACCGCGGTTATAAGGGGGCCGGGGAAGGCGTGCGTCAGGTGCGCGCCGGGCTCGTGGCCGCGCTGGCCCAGGCGGGCCTGGTGGATTGGGCCGGCTGGGAGGGGGCGTGTGTGGACTCCGATGACGCCTTCGATGCCGTCGTGGCGGCCGTGGTGGCCTGGCACGTGGCAGGCGGTGGCGCCGGCGCGGTGGGCCCGGATGCGCGGCATCGGGAGATGGCGGCCCAGGAGGGCTGGATTTGGGTGCCGCGGCCGCAGCCTTAGGGGCTCGGGCCGGGCGAACCTGCGGAAGTTGTCTTGTCAACCTTTCGTGCTGTCGTCGGCGCCAGTGTCACGTGGACTACATTTACTACCCCTAGATTGGGGCATTCTGGCGTGGCCGATGTGGAAAAAGTTCATACAACTTTGCTGGGATCTATAGAAATTCCCTGCGCATAGTGAAGGGGTTGCCAGGCGCTACCCAGGCCGGCCTGGCGGGGAGGGGGTCGCCCGGCGGAACTAGTATCCCCTTGAAAAGTATATATATTGTGCTGTTGCCGGTGGATGGGGGCGCTTCTAGGCTGTGGTTGTTGCGCCGCTCACTACCGGGTGTTCTACCGGATGATTTGTGGCAGTCTCAACCGGGCTGCCCGCCTTCCTCCGGCGGTGGGAGGACCGCACGAATCTGCCCCCATAGTCGCATCCCTCAAGGAGAAATGAATATGTCGATCCGCCGTATCGCGGGATTTACGGCTGGCGCGCTTATCGCTAGCTCCGCGCTATTTGCCCCGGCCGCTGGTGCTGCCACCATCACGGAGTCCTACCCGGAGACTCCGGCCATCAACGCCGACCTGCCCATCGTCCACACCTCCAACGGCTCGGACCACCTGAAGGCCAACGTGCTCAACGCCCGCCCGGTGTGCAACCCGTGGGAGGACTACCGCACCGTGGTCTACAAGGTGACTGACACCTTCATGCCGGCCGGCACCATCTCCACTACCAACCAGACCAACAAGGACATTCCGCTCCAGCAGAACCTGTCCAAGTCCCAGTCGATCTCCGTGGAGATTAACGGCGACCGCACCCACACCACCTCGATGAACCTGGGCGGCGGCTACTCCAAGGACGGCGGCGAGTCCTCCGTGGGCATCTCCCACTCGATTGCCACCTCCCTGGGCGCGTCTGCTTCCTACTCCCTGTCCTGGGAGGCTGGCCAGTCCATCGGCCCGTACGATGTCCCGCCGAAGCACACCGGTGAGGCCACCTACGGCTTCCGCATCCTCAACATGACCGGCACCCAGCAGTACTGCAAGCCCAACGGCACCTGGTCCACCCCGACCTTCTGGTCCGCTCTGCAGCCGGTCAAGAACGAGGTCCGCGTCAAGCTCTACGACAACATCGCTGACTCCTGGGCTCCGAACAAGGATTACCAGAACACCGAGGTCGTCGAGGAAGAAAAGGATCCGGAGGCAGATGCCGAGGTCGTGACCGAAAACGAGGTTCCGGTAGAAGAAAAGCCGGTGTCCGAGGCTGAGGCAGCCAAGGAAGAGCAGGCCGACAAGGAGCTGGAGGAGTCCGGCGCCACCGATGAGGCCAAGGACGAGGCTAAGGACGAGGCTAAGGACGAGGCTAAGGACGAGGCCGAAAAGCAGCACAAGCTGGATCTGAAGCCTTACCTGACCGTTTCGGGCGCCAAGCACTCCGGCTTTGCGGGCACCGTTGCCCTGCGCCTGGAAAATGTTGGCACCGACCGCTACTACGGCAATTTCCCGGCCACCCAGTTCCTGGTCGAGGTCAAGACGGACGAGGGCCCGGAGGGCGTTGATCGCCTGATCACCCCGCGTTCCTCCAACGGCGCGCACATCCGTGACCTGGGCTTCAATGCTGAGACCTCCACCCGCACCTTCGAGGTCACCCTGGCCAACCCGATCAACGCCGGCGATAGCGTCCGCGTTGCCAACCTCGACTTCGGCGACGGCAACACCTCTGAGGGCCGCCTCCACAACTACATCGAGGTCACCCAGATTGGCCGCATCAAGGGCGATGACTCCGCTCACAACGACCAGCACGTTGACTCCCGCGGCACGACCCTCAACGACTTCGGCAAGGAAGTCAAGGGCACCTTCTAAGCCTGTGATGCCCCAGCCTGCAACGCTGGCATAGCCCCAGGCAAGAAAACTAGCCGCGGTCTCCTCCCACACATCGGGAAGGGGCCGCGGCTTTCTGTTCGCGCGGGGAGGGTTTAGTGCGCGGTGGCCGGCTCGGATGCCGGGGCATCGGAAGCCTCGGCATCGGCGTGCATGAGGTGGCCCACGCCAGCCTCGGCCTCGTCCCAGACGTCCTTGTTCCAGATACCGGCGCGCTTGGCCACGATGGTGGCGCACAGCGCCTGGCCGGTGACGTTGGTGGCGGTGCGGCCCATGTCGATGATGGGCTCGATGGCCAGCAGTAGGCCCACGCCGGCCAGGGGCAGGCCCAGCGTGGACAGGGTCAGGGTGAGCATGACCGTTGCGCCGGTGGTGCCGGCGGTCGCGGCGGAGCCGATGACGGAGACGAAGATGATGAGCAGGTACTGGGTCAACGAGAGGTCGATGCCGTAGAACTGCGCGATGAAGATGGCGGCAATCGCCGGGTAGACGGAGGCGCAGCCGTCCATCTTGGTGGTCGCGCCGAGCGGGATGGCAAAGGAGGCGTATTCGCGCGGCACGCCCATGGCC
>CAVFKS010000053.1:12287-14201 GCA_963623015.1 Clostridia bacterium | reverse complement strand
GGAACGCGGTCTGGTTGGCGTGGGTTTCTACCACTTGGTTGACGGCGGCGGACAGGGAGGCAGCGGGTTCGCCGTCCTGGCCAATCAGCTCCCAGCCCGGCTCCGCCGGAACCAGGGCGGCCTCAACCTCGTCGTTGCGGACTAGCTCGGCGGCCTGGCCGGCATCGTCAGCCGTTCGGGCGCTAAGGCCGGTGTCGGCGAAAGCCTCGGCGGGAAGGCCTACCACGGCCACCTCGTCGGGGTCATCATCGGAGTTTAAAAAGAAATTAGCGACGGCAACGCCGCCGACGGTAACAAGCAGCAAGATGGCCACGGTGACCTGGACGGCGCGGGTCCGGGCCGCAATCGCCATCTCGCGTTTGGCTACGGTCCAGATGGTGGAGGGGGAAGAATAGCTCATGGTTTAGGCCTCCTGGGTGGTTGCAGTGACGACGTCGCGGAATAGTTCGGTCAGGTCGGGGACCACGAGGCCGAAGGCGTGAACCGGGCCGGCCTGCAGGGCGGCGTGCAAGATGGCCTGGTCATCGACGCCCTCGGCGGAGAGCACTACGTGCCTAGGGCCTTCCTCGAGGAGCTGGCAGCCGGCGGGATACCAGTCCCGGGCGGCGGTCTCCACCCGGTAGCGCACCGGCCCGGACTGGCGCAGCTCCTCCACGCGGCCCTCGGCCACGAGCTCGCCATGGGAGAGAATGCCCACGCGGTCGCAGAGGCGCTGGACCAGATCCAGCTGGTGGGAAGAAAACAGCACGGCCACCCCGGAGCGGGCGCGCTCGATGAGCATCTCGCTCATGACCTCCACCGCGACCGGGTCGAGCCCGGAGAAGGGCTCGTCCAGGATGAGGATGTCGGGGGAGTGGATGAGGGAGGCGGCCAGCTGGACGCGCTGCTGGTTGCCCAGCGAAAGGTCGTCGAGCTTATCGTCCTTGCGCTCGGCTAAGCCCAGGCGGTCGAGCAGCTCGGTGGCCCGGGCCTGGCCCTCGGCCTTAGGGATGCCGTGTAGGGAGGCGAAGAAGGTCAGCTGGCTAAGGAGTGATTCCTTGCCGTAGAGGCCGCGTTCTTCCGGCATGTAGCCCACCCGGCGGCGGTTGCTGTCGTTGAGCGGCTCACCGTCGAGGCGGACTTGCCCGGAGTCAGTGGCGAGCACGCCGAGGGCGATGCGCATGGTGGTCGATTTGCCGGCGCCGTTCGAGCCGACGAAGCCGTAAATCTCGCCAGCGTCGACGTGCAGCGACAGCTCCCGCAAGACGCGGTGGTCACCATAGGACTTGTTGAGGCGGTCGATTTCTAACCGTGGCATGAGTCAATCTCCCAGGTTGTGAGCGGTCAGGCTGCTGGCGTTGTGCGTTGCTTGCACGGTGCCAGCACGGTGCCAGTACGTTCCCACTGTGACAGATTTGCCGTTGGCTGTCGAGGCAAACGGCGCTGCACGGTAATTATTCGGCTAGCCGCACGGCGGTGAGGCGGTGCAGGGGGAAGCGAACGGGGCGGTTGCCAGGCCCTAGGGCGTCGACCTGGCCGCCCTCGGCGCTCAAGGGGGTGACCGTGACCTCACAGGGTTGGCCATTCTTATCGGCGTAGCTGACCACGATGGGCCGCCCGCTGCGGGCGGCCGCCTGCACCAGGCCCAAGTCCGGGCCGGTTGGGGTGGGCGCGGGTGTGCTAGAGCGCAGGGCCGCCACGGCGCGGTCGATGTCGGGTTCGCGGTGCTGCGTCGGCCGCGCGCGTGGGGTGGGCACCAGCGCTGGCGCGGGCCGAACCTGCAGGGTGGCCCCGGTAGCGTCCTCGGCGCCCGGGGCAAAACCGGCCGCGCGCAGCTCCTCCAGTAACTCCGGCAGCCCCAGCTGGGAAATCGCGACGGTGGGCGCCAAAGCGCGCAGCCTCGCAACCGCGGCTACCGCCTGCGCCAACAGGGCC
>CAVFKS010000053.1:4067-12277 GCA_963623015.1 Clostridia bacterium | reverse complement strand
CGTCAGGGCAGCGCAGGTAGGACGCCGCCGTTCCGGCGCGCAGGGTGCCGTGGCGGCGGGCGACGTCGTCGATGAGCACCGTGACCGCCTGAGGAACCTCGCCCACGGCGTGCTCGGCCAGGAAATTGTGGATGTCAGCGGCCTCCAACCCGGCGTCAAGGCCGCGGCGGATGGAGTCCGCGCTGAGCCGGTACACGCTGGCCAGCCCTGGGGACTCCAGCTGGGCGATGTCCCGCAGAAAGCGCCAGACCTCGCCCGTGACCGGTCCCGGGGTCAGCAGCGTCATGTCGCCCTGCAGCAGGAAATAGGACACTGCCTCGGGTACCGGGCGATCGATGGTGAGCCGGCCGCGCGCGATAAGGCCCAGCCACTGGGCCTCGGCGTGGAGCTTATCGATGGTCTCCGGGCGCGTATGGGAGGCAAAGAGCGGGCTGGCAAAGCGCAGGTCTTCCCAGAATTCATCGGGGCTTAGAGGCTGCGCGCTGTGGCGGTAGACGTCCAGGATCCGGGCGCGGTGGCGTGGCAGGAGATCGTGCCGGGTGGCCTCGTCGAGCCCGCGGCCAGACTCCCAGGCCGCCCACGGGGAGGTCTCCCAGGCCTCGAGGAGGACCAGCCAGCGCTCGCGCAGGCTGGCATCCAACCAGTCCGGGGCCGCCTCGGTGGGGGCCAGGAAGTTGCCCTCCGGGCCGGTGCGGGGCTCGCCGCGCCCGAGCAGGCGGGCGTGCTGGCCCAGCGCGATGAGCTCGCGGACATGGTCGGTGTCTAACTCCTTGCCCAGCTGGGCGATGTGGCGCACGCCGACGGACTTGTCCTTGAGCAGCTCGACGGGCCGCTGCCCGAGGACGTCGATGAGCTGGCCGAGCAGCCGCACGACTTCTAGGCCCGCCGCTGCCCCGGCCTCGTCGGCTGCCGCGTCCGCGACGGGTTCACCCTGTCGGCCTGAGGGGGCCTGGGGGATGGGCTGGAAGTCGATGCCGCGCAGAGCTTGGCGCACTCCGCGCGGCAGGCGCACCGTGCGCGCGTCCACGCGGTTGAGGAGGCCGGCCGCGATGAGCTGCGGGATGGGGCGTGCCGGGTCGGCATCGGGACCGGCTTCCCGGGTGGTGCCAAGGCCGGTGTCGATAAGGCTGTCGAGGATGGATCGCTGCTCGGCCGGCAGCGCGGCGAGCACCTCCGGGTCCACGGCGGTCTGGTCGCGGACGCTAAAGCCGGTTGGCAGTGCGGGCAGGACCTCGCCGGGCAGCATGACCTGGGCGTCGTCGCCGAAGGCCAGGGCGCGGGAATAGAGCTGCGGCAGCCAGGTGGCATCGTCAAGCTCGGGCACCGGCACGGGGGCGACCTCCCCGCCGCGGTCAGCGATGTCCTCGATGAGCGCCAAGATGGCGGCGTTGCAGCCGGCCAGGGCGCGGGCGATGGAGGTGCGCAGGAGCAGGCGGGTGGCCAGGGCCTCGAGGCTCGGCGGCAGTGGCACCGCGGTATCCGGGCGGTGCCGGAGGATGTCCGCCAGCTGCTCGTCGGTGCGGCCGGCAAGCCACTGGCGGAAAGAAGACGCGGGCGTGGGGGACGGTGCGGGGGTGGGTTTATCCATGATGGGGTCCCAGTTTAGTGCCAATTGAGTTACGTTTTTCCGCCAGGTTTGGCACAATGGGACGTATGTCGAATGCAGAGATTAAGGGCATTAACCCGGCCTGGCCGGAAGCAAAGGCCCGTGAACACGCCGTTACTGAAATTGCCGCCCCCTTCGCGGGCGCAAATAGCCCTTTTGGTGATGATTTGGTGCTGCCCTTACCGGCTGAAAAGCTCGGCTACGTGCACCCGCACACCCGCATCAACAAGTAAAAGCTGCACCCGCGCTACACGTGCAGCGCCCGCCCCTGCTTCAAGCCTCCTGCCGCACGCCCTTCTGGGCCGGCAGGAGGCTTTATGCGTGCCTGCCGGAGGGGCTAAGCCCCTCCCTGCTCCCGCAGGATCTCTGTGGGAGCGGGATCGCGAAGGCCCGCCGGCGGCAGATGCGCGGGCGGGCCGAGAAGATGCTTGGGGTGCTTCTAGCCAATAAGGGCGGCGATCGGGTCGATCACGTTGCGGTTGGCGGAGTAGAAGGCGTTGAAGTTGTGGCGGTTGGCGGCGTAGGTGGCCTCGACCGCGGACGGCAGCTGCAGGCCGTAGGAGGCTGCGGTGTCCTTGATCAGGTTGTAGACGGCGTCGACGGCGTACTCCTCGCTCGGTGCGTCGGCGGTAACGGCCTGGACTGCGGCGGGGGCAGGAGCCGGGGCCGGGGTGGCGGAGACGTCACGCGGGGTCGCCGCGGAGTTTAGGCCCAGGCTGGCGGAGCAGGCTGGCCAGGCGCCCCAGCCCTGGGAGGCCAGGACGCGCTCGGCGACAGCGATCTGCTGCTCGCGGGTGGCCTGGTTAGCGGTCGGGGCGAACTCGCCGCCGCCGGAGGCGGTCCAGGTGGAGCCGGAGAACTGCAGGCCGCCGTAGTAGCCGTTGCCGGTGTTGATGGCCCAGTTGCCGCCGGACTCGCACTGTGCGAGGCGGTCCCAGTCGGAATCCGGGGCGGCGGATGCGGCCGGCGCGAACAGGGCGGCGGCGGTGCCCACGGCCAGGGTGCTGGCGGCGAACTTGGCGGCCAGGGAACCGGCCGGCTGGGTGGTAAACGAGTGCTTCTTAGCGGAGTGGCGTCCCATATTATTGTTCCTCTCTTCTCCCGCTATAAGTTCTGTTTCTTTTTCTGTGCTGGCGGTGTCAGGCAAAAGGCGTGTGGCCGATTAGGTTTTAAGCGGGTGGCCACGGTTGGTCCTCGTTGTGCCCGACGAGCAGCGTCTGCGGGAAACGGTACCGTTTGATAACGAAATAGTCACGTTCTGGTGACTTTTTGGGATGTGTGTCGCCGTAACGCAACCTTAAGGGGTTCTGAACTCCCAGCGCACGGCCCCATTTGTCAACGCGCAGCGCTATTGTTAGATAGGTCACAATCTGGGGGTGACGGCTGTCTGCGGCCGTCTGCGGCGGGTGAGGGGGGCGAGGAAGTACTGCGAGGAACTCTTGCGAGAAAGTGCCGGGCTTGCCCGGCCAGCCAGCGCGGGAATGTCAAAGCCTGGTCGCTTGGGGGTAAAATAGGGCTTTTCGTATAGCAACATTAAACATGTGTAGAAAGTGGTGAGCCCCGTGCCAATCGGCAAAGTGAAATGGTTCGACGCTGAGAAGGGCTTCGGCTTCGTATCCAATCCGGGTGACCAGGACGTCTTCGTGGGGCGCAACGTCCTGCCGGAGGGCGTCGAGGAGCTCGTGCAGGGCCAGCGCATCGAATTCGATTTTGCCGCCGGGCGCCGCGGCCCGCAGGCCCTGCGCATCAAGGTGCTCGACACCCCGCGCCGGCGCACGCCTTCCCGCAAGCCGGAAGAGCTGGGCAGCATGATTGCCGACGTCATGACGGTACTCGAGACCCAGGTTCAGCCGGCCCTGACCGCCGGGCACTTCCCGGAGCGCAAGACCGGCCGCCAGGTCGCAGAGATTCTCCGCGCGATTGCCAAGGACCTCGACTCCTAAGCGCCCCGGATATCGCTTGGGGCACATCCGGTCCCGAAACACTCAAGGCGCCCTTCCTACCCACACGGGCAGGGGGCGCCTTAGGCGTTTTAGTGGAGGCCGGCTAGTTCATGGCCGCTCCACTGTTTTACTTCTCGGTGGCGGCGGCGCGCTCGGCCTCGGACATGGTGGACAGGGACCACACCGTGGTAAACGGTGCCTGCTCGCCCTCGGGGTCCACGCCGATCATGACCGAGGAGACCTCGACTACCTGCAGGTGCGGGCACTGGCCCGTGGAGGCCTCGATGGGGGCCACCGAGCCCGGAATCTCCAGGCGGGCGGTCTCGTTCGCGCCGTGAACCTGCTCGTCGTTGGCGGCCGGGTCATCGTAGATGGTCAGCACCTGCCACTGGTGGTTGGTAATCTCCTGCGGGATGTCTAACACCAAGGTCTCGTCCGCCCCGACGTGCAAGTTCGGGACCTCGCCCTCTTCGCACTCCGTCCCAGGCTCGCAGGACATGTACGGGTAGAGCTCCAAGGTCTCATCTCCCACGGTGGCGGTGATGGCGACTTCCTCCGGGGGCTTGCCGGGGCGGTTATTCGACCAGTTCTGGAATAATACGACGCCGGTGACGATGATGACGACGGCGACGATGACTACCGTGAGCTGGATGAGGGTGCGGCGCTTTGCCTCTTTGCGTGTGGCCATGAGTAAATATCCTACAATCCGGGCCCGCTACTGGAAGCTGACCCGGTAGAGATCGGGCCAACGCTTGCCGGTGACATAGAACTCCTGGGTGCCGGGGATGTGGGCGATTCCGTTGAGTACGTTGTCCGGATCATCGCCCGCGCGGTTGCGCACCGCCGAGGTATCGATGATGGCTTCCACGGTGCCGTCTTGAGGGTTGATGCGCAGGATGTCGGTGCTAAACCAGACGTTGGCGTAGACCTCGTCGCGCCCGGTGGAAGACTCGGCGGCCGGCACGCACTCCAGCTCGTTGAGCTGCTCGACGGGCTTTCCATCGGCGGTTACCTCCACGCGCCCGCGCTCTTCAAGTGTGACCGGGTCCATCCGGCGCAGCGTTGCGGTGCCATCGGACATCAACAGCTCGTCGGAGTCCGCACCCAGGGAGTCGTTGAAGCCGCACAGGCCCCAGCCCTCACCCTGGTACTCCGCCTGGCCGGTGGGCTCTAGGGTCTTGGCATCATAGCGGTGAGCTACCCCATTGCGCCAGGTCAGCTGCCAGATCTGATCGCCGTACTGGGCGATTCCCTCCCCGAAGTAATCATCTGGCAAGTCCACGCTGGCCTCTTCTTCGGCCGTGTGCGGGTCCGAGATATACAGCCTGGACTGCCCGTTGAGTCCCGTGCCCACCAGTAGCTTGCCATCCCCGGTGGCCTCTAGGCCCTGGGTGAAGGAGTCCTCGTCAAAGGGCAGGGTCTCGTGCACCACGGCCTTTAGCTTGGCGATGCCGCCCTGATCCGCGCCGTCGGCCGCTGCGCCGGTGTTGGCGCCGGCGCTGGTGCTGCCGGTCGCCGCAGTGCTGGCCGCGGGGCTGGAGGCAGCAGCGGGAGTGGTGGACCCAGCAGTACCAGTAGTCCCGGCGGTCTCGGTGGCCTGCCCGCAGGCGGCAAGCATGAGGCCCGCGGCCACCGTGACCAGGGTAGTAATCCCGGGGGTGGCAATCGAGGTGACGCGGGAGGCAGAGCTGGAATTGCGCCGGCGGCGGGGGCGCGCCGGGTGCGAACTAAAGATACCCATGGGTGCCATTGTGCCGCACATGCTCCATAATGAATAGGCGTGTCTACAAATTCCGGCAATCCCTTACTCAATGATCAGGCCCTCGCCGTCGCGCGGGCGGCCATAGCGGAGCTGGCCGATGGCGACATTGGCAAGCACGTGGGCGTCTCCGGGATGGGGGCCAACGTCGTTACCCACTGCTTCGCCGCCGATGAGCCGGGGTACCCGGGCTGGGAGTGGCACGCCGTGCTCGCGTGTGCCGCCGGCAGCGACGACGTCACCGTCAACGAGGTCGCGCTCGTGCCCGGCACGCAGGCGCTCCAGGCGCCGGAATGGGTGCCCTATTCCCAGCGCGTGCGCCCCGGAGACTTAGGGCCGGGTGATCTCATGCCGCCCGAGCCGGGCGACGAGCGCCTCGATGCCGATGGAAACTTGAGCGCCGAGGGCCTGCGCCAGGCCCGCGAGCGCTGGCGCACCGGGGACTTCGGCCCCAATTCTGAGATGGCCGCGGCCGCCCCGCTGCAGTGCCGCACCTGCGCTTTCCTCCTGCCGCTGCCCGCGGCTGAGCCCCCGCGCGCGGGGCAGGGAAGTGAGGCAGAAGGCCGGGCGGCATCGTTTGGCGTATGCACTAACGCGCTGTCGGCGGACGGCCATGTGGTGCACGCCACCTATGGGTGCGGGGCGCACTCCAAAACCCACGTGGACAGCGATATTGAAAAAGCCAGCGGCGCCTTCGACGATGAAATGCCCATTTTCTAGGTAGTTCTACAGTCCAATAGATTTTGCAATTAGCGCACGTGGTGGGAACCTATGCATGTACAACTTCATCCTCCTGGCACTAGGTAAAGGGGCTAATCAGCACATGCAGGCTGTTCTCGATCGATATTTCAAAATCTCTGAACGCGGATCCACCATCGGAACCGAAATCCGCGGCGGCGTCGTCTCCTTCTTCGCGATGGCGTACATCATTTTGCTCAACCCGCTGATCCTGGGCACCTCGCCTGATGCCTCCGGCACCACGCTGGGCATCCCCCAGGTCGCGGCCGCCACGGCGCTGGTGGCAGGCATCATGACCATCGCCTTTGGCGCGATTGCCAACTACCCCTTCGCCATGGCCGCAGGCCTGGGCATGAACACCTTCGTGGCCGTGACCATGGTCTCCGTCAAAGGCCTGGACTGGCCCGAGGCCATGGGCCTAGTCGCCCTCGAGGGCATCATCATCGTGCTGCTGGCCATCTCCGGCTTCCGCCAGGCCGTCTTCGACGCCATCCCGAAGTCCATGAAGGCCGCGATGGGCGTGGGCATCGGTATGTTCATCGCCATCATCGGCTTCGTCGACGGCGGGTTCGTTACCCGCGTGCCGGACGCCGCGCACACCACCGTCCCGGTGGGCCTGGGCATCAACGGCTCGATTGCCACCTGGCCGGCGCTTATCTTCGTCCTCGGCCTCATCATCTGCTCCTTCATGGTCATCCGCAACGTCCGCGGCGGCCTGTTCCTCGGCATCGTGATCACCACCGTCATCGCCATGATCGTCCAGGCCTTCACCGGCTCGGAGGACTGGGGCATGGCCGTGCCGGAAGCGCCCAGCACTCTGGGTGGGCTGCCGGATCTCTCCATCGTGGGCGAAGTCAGCCTTCTCGGCGCGTTTACTAAGCTGGGCGTGGTGGCCACCGTGCTGCTCATCTTCACGCTGCTGCTGACCAACTTCTTCGACGCCATGGGCACCATGAACGGCCTGGGCAAGCAGGCCGCCCTCACCGACGAAAATGACAACCTGCCGGACATGAAGAAGGCCCTGGTGGTCGAGGGCTTCGGCGCCGTGGCCGGCGGCCTGGGCTCCACCTCCTCGAACACGGTCTTCGCGGACTCCGCGGCCGGCATCGGCGACGGCGCCAAGACCGGCCTGGCCAACATCACCACCGGCATCATCTTCCTGCTGGCCATGTTTCTGACCCCGCTCTACGAGGTTGTCCCCATCGAGGCCGCCGCCCCCGTGCTGGTCATCGTGGGCGTGATGATGGCAGCCCAGCTGCGCGACATCGCCTGGACCAAGATGGAGGTTGCCATCCCGGCCTTTTTGACCATCGTGGTCATGCCGTTTACCTACTCGATTGCCAACGGCATCGGCGTGGGCTTCATCGCCTTTGCCCTGATGTCCACCTTTGCCGGTAAGGCCCGTCAAGTCCACTGGATCATGTGGCTGGTCGCTGCCCTCTTCGTGGTCTACTTCGGCATGACGCCGCTGTCGAACCTCCTGGGGTAGCTAGGCTGCTTTCTCGCCCGCTCGGCCTAGGTGGGTGCCTGCTAGGGCGCCTAGGCCGAGCGCACTAAGATAAGCGGCATGTACGCCGTGATTGACAACGCCGCAGACCCGCGCCTCGACGATATCCGTAATTTAAACAAGTCGGATAAGTCGGGCGCGGGTTTCGTCATTTCTGAAGGCCCCCTGTGCGTGGACCGGCTCATTGAGTCGCGCTACCCGCTGCGCTGCATCGTGGGCTTTGCGGGCAAGTTGGAGCCGTATCGAACGCGCCCAGAGCTTGCCGATGTCGCCCTCTATGAGGTCAGCCGCGAAACCCTGGCGGCCGCCGCCGGCTTCGATATGCATCGCGGCCTCGTGGCTGCCGCAGACAGGGTGCCGGCCTGGACCCCGGAAGAGATTCTGGATACCGCGCGCACGCTGGTGGTGCTCGAGGGCGTAGGCGACCACGAAAACATTGGCGCCATCTTCCGCAACGCCGCGGGCATGGACGTCGACGGCGTGCTGCTGGGCAGCGGCGCGGCCGATCCCCTGTATCGGCGCAGCGTGCGCGTGTCCATGGGGCACGTGCTGCGCCTGCCGTGGGCGCGGCTGGAGGGCGGTTACACCACCTGGCAGCGCTCCTTGGACGCCCTGCGCGAGCGCGGGTTCCGGCTGGTCTCCCTCACCCCGGACCCC
>CAVFKS010000053.1:0-4057 GCA_963623015.1 Clostridia bacterium | reverse complement strand
GTGCACGTCGCCGAGGCCCTCGCCGGCGCGGAGAAGGTGGCGCTCCTCGTGGGCGCGGAGGGGCCCGGGCTGACCGAGCACGCCATGCGCGCCACGGACGTGCGCGCCCGCATTCCGATGGCCCCGGGCACGGACTCGCTCAACGTGGCAACGTCAGCGGCGATTGCGTTTTATGAACGTCAGCGCTCGCTCCGCTACCCGAACGCCGGCGGAGCCTAGCCGGGAGGCCCCCTTGGCCACGCGGTGGGCGACCTGGCGGGCGGCCGCGGCGGCATCGGCAGAAATCGTCGGCTCCGGGTCGGAGTCCGGATCCGCGTAGTCGTCGTAGTCCCCGTTGGCCGGGCCAATGCCCAGCTTCGCGGCCGCGGAACTCGTGGCCTGCGCTGCCGTGGGTGCAGGCTTGGGCTCGTCGACCTTCGGGGCGGGGCGGCCGTCGACGGCGTAGCCCACCACGTCCAGATCGGGGCCGTTGGCGCTGATATCCACGCCCAGCCAGTGGCGCTCGGCCTCCTCCATTAGCTCGATCGGGTTGAAGGGCAGCCCCACGCCGGCGGCGAAATCACCGCCCGCCGTGCTCGGATCCTGCGGGGCGGCGGGGTGCTCGCCCGCCCAGAAGGGGGCTTCGAAGGGCTCGGGCAGGCCCTCGTCTTCGATGAACTTCGTGCGCGTGGAGCACAGTGAGCGCTTGAGCTCTAGGTCCTGCCAGTGGGCGATCCCGGCGTAGCCGGTATCCGGGTTGGAGGCGAAGGCGAAGATCTCGGCGGCGGGGTGGGCGCGCAGCAGCATGGGGCTGAGCTGGGACAGAGTCAGGGCTTCGTCCGTGATGAAAGTCTGGACGACGGTGACTCCGGGGTAGCCGCCGATGTAGAACTCGCCGGCGCCGGCCTGCGCCGAGCGGTTGAGGGGAAACTGCCCGATGGGGGTGACGGGTAAGGCCGGGTTGAGCTGGGCGAGGAATTTCCGCCCGAAGCCGCGGTCGGCTTTTGGCTCCGAGTTCAGGACGGTGGCGGGATCCGGGGCGTTGACGTACCACAGGGTGAGTACCGCGCTGGGAGTAGGCATGTCAGGCAAGTCCTTGAGAGATGGAGAGTAGAAGCGAAAACTAGTCGCGCGGGCGTTTGGTGTTGGCGCGCACGCCCAGCAGCACGTCCTCCCAGTGCGGGGTGACGGCCTTGCGGCGGCGCTTCTTTGGCGCCGGCTGCGGGGCGGGGTTGCGGAAGAACTCCTCTTCCTGGCCTTCTTCCGCATGGGCGGCGTCGCGGCCTTCCTCGGCCTGGTTGTCCGCCGCGCCGTGGGCGGCCTCGGCGGTGTCAGCGCTCTCGCGCTCGTCGGCAACACCATCGTCAGCGCCGGCGTCATCGGCGGCCTCGGGGTAGGCAGAACTCAGGTGGCTGAGCACTGCGGGCTCGCCGCGCCCGGTGCGGTCATCGATAGCCTCGACGCGGCGGGAGCCACGGCCCACAGAAGTCAGCGAGCGTACCGGTTGCACGAAGTCCGGATCGGTGAGATCAGCGGCCACGGTGTTGCGGGCCTCCAAGGTGTCCGGCGAGCCGAGCGACTGGCGCAAAAGCCACAGGGCCTCGTTCTCGCTCAGCCCCGCTTTCCAAGTCAGGCGGATGGTCCACGGCTCGCCCTTGATGCGGTAGGCATCCCAGCTGGCCTCGCTCAGGCTGTGGCCACGCGCGGCAAAGGCAGTGGCCAGTACCTCGTAGAGAGGCAGCTTGGCCGGGCCGTCCTCGCGCACCGGGTGGGCCTGCTTGGCCAGCTCGGCGATGCGGGCGCGCTCCAGCAGCACCGGGTGCGCGAAAGGCTCCACGCGAGACTCGGTCACCGACATTTCCTCGGCGAGCTCGGCAATCGAGGCGCCCGCGCGGATGCGCTGCTGGATCTCCGGCGGGCGCATGGTCAGGTTCTCCGAGCGCGGGCGCGCCGGCTGGCTGCCCACGGCCTGCAGCCCGCCGCGGGCAGTGGCCGGGGCGGGCGCGGCGGCGGCAGAGGTATCGGCAGCCGATGGCCCCGTTTCGCCGGCGTCTGCCGAGTCCTCGGAGGTCTCGCCGTTTGCCTGGGGCGCGGCAAAAAGGGCGCGAACGTCATCATCCAGGGCCGAGAGGTCGAGGAAGAACTCTTCCTCGGCCCCCGTATCGCCGCCCTCGGTGGCCTCCGGGCGTGCCCGCAGCACCAAAGAGGTGGAATTTGACTCGTGGGTGACCACGAACAGTTCGCGCATAAGGAGTGCTCCTTTTGAGCTTGTTAGCCTGACTTTAACAATGATGTGTTTTCCACCATATAGCAGGCAGGGCCCTATTTGGAGGCAGCCGCGCCCGAATCCAGCACGTAATCGATAGCGCGGGTGAGCGTTTCCACGTCCTCCGAGTCGATGGCGGGGAACATGCCGATGCGCAGCTGGTTGCGCCCCAGCTTGCGGTAGGGCTCGGTATCGAGGATGCCGTTGGCACGCAAAATGGCGGCCAAGGCGGCCGCATCCACGTCGTCGGCGAAGTCGATGGTGCCCACCACCAGCGAGCGAGCGGCCGGATCCGCCACGAACGGGGTGGCCTCCGGGCGGGAATCGGCCCACTCATAAAGCACCTTCGCGTTGGCGGTGGTGCGCTCCACCATGCCGTTGAGGCCGCCGTTGGCGTTCATCCACTCCACCTGGTCCGCCAGCATCAGCGCGGTGGCCACGGCGGGGGTGTTATAGGTCTGGTTCTTGCGCGAGTTATCGACCGCGGTCTGCAGGTTCAAAAACGCCGGGATGAAACGATCCGAGGCGTTGATGCGAGCGATGCGCTCGATGGCCGCCGGGGACATCGCGGCCAGCCACAGGCCGCCATCGGAGGCGAAGCACTTCTGCGGCGAGAAGTAGTAGACGTCCGTCTGCGCGATGTCGACGGGCAGGCCGCCGGCGCCCGAGGTGGCATCGATGAGCAACAGAGCATCGTCTGCCGCCGACTTCGGCCGGGTTACCTGGGCCATGGCGCCGGTGGAGGTCTCGTTATGTGCCCAGGCCACGACGTCGGCGCCAGCAGCGTCCAGATCGTCGGGGGAGGGGGCGGTGCCCACCGGGGCCTCGGTGACCGCGGGGGCATCCAGCCACGGCGCGCGGGCGGACGCCTGGGCGAACTTGCCGGAGAACTCGCCGAAGGACAGGTGTGCCGACTTGCGCTCGATAAGGCCGAAGGTGGCGGCGTCCCAGAAGGCGGTGGCCCCGCCCAGGGAGAGCACGATCTCGTAGCCGTCGGGCAGGGAGAATAGCTCGGACAATCCCTCGCGAATGCGGCCGAAGACATCCTTGACCGCGGGCTTGCGGTGGGAGGTGCCGATGATGTCGCGGCCACCGGTGGCGATGGCCTCTAGCTGGGAGGGGCGCACCTTGGACGGGCCGCAGCCAAAGCGACCATCGGCGGGCAAAAGATTGGCGGGAAGAGTGAGATTCGGGTTGGTCATGGGGTTAGTGTAGCCAAGACTGCGGCAATTTCTATCGATTATTAGAAAAGCGAAGAGATTCACCCTCCCCCCCGCGGCTGTATGCCGTGTCACAACTAGTGTTAGAGTGGTCTGGTATGTTACCGAGGCTTCGCTAATTTAATGCCGCATTATAGGCCCACATTATAGGGGCGGGGCGTTAAACTGAGGCGTAGTCGAAGAGTCAATAGTCGTTGAGAAAGGACTTTTAAACGTGGCTTCTGAAGCAAATAAGGTCGTCCTCCAGTACCCGGGTGGCGAGTATGAGATGGACATCAAGCAGTCGACGGAGGGGGACTCCGGTTTCGACATCGGCAAGCTGCGCAATGAGACCGGCTTGGTGACCTTCGACCCGGGCTACACCGCTACCGGCTCGACCGAGTCCAAGATTACGTTCATTAACGGTGAGGAAGGCATCCTCCGCCACCGCGGCTACGACATCGCTGACCTGGCTGAAAACGCCACCTTCAACGAGGTCTCCTACCTCCTCATTCGCGGCGAGCTGCCTACCCAGGAGCAGCTGTCGAAGTTTAATGACGAGATCCGCCACCACACGCTGCTGGACGAGGACTTTAAGGCCCAGTTCAACATC
>CAVFKS010000052.1:0-14300 GCA_963623015.1 Clostridia bacterium | reverse complement strand
TATTTTTTCAGGGCCCACCATCAGCAAGCGTTACACCACACTAAGGGACACAACCGGACCCTGACTCTGCCTTCCCCAGATGCTCTCGGGAATCGTGCCAGTGCGGGTTTCGAGAACGGCCAGATTTGGGTTGAGCTCACACCGTTGGAGCAAGAGCTAGCTGCTGGTGGGGCCCTCGGAGGGCTTTCCGCAGTGCTGTGTACTGCAGGCCCAGCTGCCTGTATCGTTGGTGGAGTCATAGCAGGCGCAGTGGGAGTATATGTGTCGGAAAAGGGAGTCTGCCCGAATGAGCAAAGGCTAGTTTTGTACTTCCAAAAAAATGGGCAGCTAAGTTGGGGGCGTTGTGGCAGCAAATAAGAACAAGCCGGTTCCCTACTCCCGCTCGCTGATTCCCGTGGGTATCGGTGCGGCAATGGGAATACTGCACCTAGCAGGCGTGATATCGCTGGCTGGGTTCCTGGGGGCCGTGGGAGTTTTGGGGGTAGCTGCGATCATCGTGGTCGTGGTTGCGTTTTTCTCCCAGCGTCAGTGACCACTGGCGTGGCTGTTGTAGAGACTGTGTGTGGCCCTTTTTAAGCCTTTAAAGCTGCGCGCGCCCCGTCGGCCCATAGGCCAGGCGCCGGTGCAGCCACTCAAACGGCCCGGGTTTGCCCGCCAGCTCCAGCAGCCACGCCAGGGCCAGGGACACGGCCCAAATCCCGAACCCCAGCGCCGACATCCCAAACGCGTCCAGGTCCAGGCCCAGGAAGAACGGGTACGCCACCACAGCAAAGCACACCGACTGGAAGAGGTAGCCGCTCATCGAGCGCTTGCCCAGGGCCGCCGGGACCGCCACCCACACGGGCACGCGCGCGCCCGCCCACACGCGCTCCTGCACGCCTTGAAGTGCCAGCGCCACCCACGCCAGGATGGCCGGGCCCGTAAACACGCCGAGTACCTGATTGAGCATCATGAACCCGCCCGCGCCCGGAATGTAGCCCAGCTCCGCTAGCGCCCACGGCACCCCGCAGCCCAGCGAAATTACCACGCCCACCACAGCCCACACGCGCAGCTGGCGGCGGTGCGCCGGCACGTCTGCCAGCACGCCCTGCCGCGCCCAGTTGAACCCGATGATGAAAATGCCCAGGTAGCTCACCAGGAAAAACGGCAGCCCCACCGCCTGCCTAAAGATGAACCCAAGGTTGACCAGCAGCAGCTGCCCGTAGGAGTCCGGGTAGGCCTCTAAGACATTCATCTCCTCGGCGATGTCGGGCATGCCAAAGCTCGCCGCCGCCAGCACGACGCCGAAGAGGGTGACCACCGCCAGCAACCCGTAGGCGATATTGTTCAGCGTCGGCGTGCGTAGCGTGAGCAGCAGGCATAACACCAGGCCTACGCAGCCGTAATAGAACATGATGTCGCCTAAGAACAGAAATATCCCGTGCGCCAGGCCAAAGAGCGCCAGGATGCCATAACGCTTGGCGATGACCGCCCGCGCCCGCCCCACCGGGAATCCCCGGCGCCACAGGCTCAGCGCGATAAGCCCGACGCCGAAGCCCAACAGGGTAGAAAACATCGGCAAGCCGCGCACGTGCGCGGTGATGGCGGTGAAGAAGACGGTGAGCCGGTCGGCGGCATCGTGCGCGCCGCCGAAGTAGTCCGCGGGCTCGGCTATCTCGTCGATGAACCAGGCGGTGGGCGCGTTGGCTAGAGCGATGCCCAAAAGCGCTAGCCCGCGCGCGACATCTGGCACGAGCATCCGGGGGCGAGTCTGTTGCGTCTTCTCCACATGTGCCATGTCCACACAGTGTAGGAAACCACCCGCCCGCTCGCAGGACTAGGAGCGATCCGCCAGGGTAGCGCGGACGGGGCGCGCCAGCTGGGTCATGCGGTGGCGCCCGCGCAGCTCGATGGATTTCATCTGCGTCCACCGGGCCTGTTCGGCCTCGTTGGCGGTCTTGAGGGTAGCCACGTTGGTTAGCACGCGGCCGGGGGTGTCCTTGGCCAGCTCGGTCAGGCGGGCAGCCGCGTTGACGGCATCGCCGATGACGGTGTATTCGAAGCGGTCCGCGCCGCCGATGTGGCCGGCAACCACGTGCCCGGCGCAGACCCCGATGCCGGCCTCCAGCTCGAGGTCGCGCAGCTCCACCCGGAGCTCGCGCGCGGCCTGCAGGGCCAGGGAGGTTGAGTCGTAGACGCTTTGCGGGGCGCCGAAGATGGCCAGCGCCGCGTCCCCCTGGAACTTGTTGATGATGCCCTTGTTGCGGTGCACGACCTCGACGACGACCTCGAAGAATTCGTTGAGGGCCTCGACGACCTCTTCCGGCGTGTGCTGGGTGGCGTACGTGGTAGAACCGATGACGTCGATGAAGATCACGGCCACGGTGCGGCCCTCCCCGCCGAGCTCGGGGCGCTCCTCCAGCGCGCGCTGGGCTACCTCGGTGCCCACGTAGCGGGCAAAGATGTCGCGCACGCGCTGGCGCTCGCGCAGCCCGCGCATCATCTCGTTGAACCCGGACTGGAGCACGCCTAGCTCGGAGCCATCGTAGATGTCGACTTCGACGTCGACATCGCCGCGGCGCACGCGCATGATGGCGTCCTCGAGGTCCTTGATGGGGTCCACCACGGAGTGGGTGGCAAAGTACGTGCCGGCAAAGCCGGTGATGAGCGCAGCACCAGCTAGGCAGGCCACATGGACGCTCACCCCGCCGTTAAACCACCCTGCGTAGCGCGCCCACATCAGCAAGATGATCCCTAGCAGCGGCAGACCGGAGGTCATCACCCAGGCCATGATGAGGCGGGTCTTGACTGGCGGCTCTAGCGTGGAGTCCTCGAAGCGGCGGGCGAGTGCCTCCGCCGCGATGGGGCGCACGAGGTTTTCGGCCTGCAGGTAGGTCAGCAGCACCACGATGGCCCCGGCCAACACCGTGGATAGGCCGATGACCACTGCCAGCCGCGGCGAGTAGGACCCGGCGATGACCACGGCGATGATGATGCCTAGCCCCCACACCAAGGCGGCGATGCCGGCCTGCAGCATCGGAATGCGCAGCACCAGTCCCCGGACCATGTTGGGGTCGTGGGCATCGGGGTGCCTCTGCCAGTCCAAGATCGGGCGGAAGAGTAGCACGGTAACCACCATGCCCACCGCGACGGCGAAGAGGACGTAGAGCACACCGGCGGCTACCAGGTTGGGGATATTCGCGCTAAAGCCTGCGATGTCTGGCATGGGCAAAAAGTAGACGAAGGCCATGATGGCGGCTGCGCCCAGCACGTTGCCGCCGAGCACGAGCGCGGCGTAGACCGGCCAATTGGTGTGCAATAGCCAGCTCAGCGAGCGCAGTAGTCTTCTCATAGGTTCATACTCTACTAGGCTGGTGCGGGTGAGTAATCCCAATGTTGCAGCCCTGCTAGGCGATACCCCGGCGGTGCGCGATACCGTCCTGGCGGCCGCGGCCGCAGCCTGTGGCCTGCCTGGTTCCGACCCGCGGGCGATGACGCATTCCTGGTTGTTTACCGGCCCGCCCGGCGCGGGGCGTTCCACCGCGGCGCTAGCTCTGGCCGCGGCCATTTTGTGCCAGCGTGAGCCCGGCATCGGCTGCGGGAACTGCGAGTCGTGCATCGGCATCTTGGAGCACCAGCAGCATACGGACCTGGTGTTTATCCGCCCGCAGGAGCTGTCCATCGGGGTTGATACCGTGCGTGACATCATCACGGCGGCGGCCATGCGGCCTTCGGTCTCGCCGTGGCGGGTCATTGTCTTCGATAACGCCGATAGGCTCACCGATGGCGCCGCGAATGCGCTGCTCAAGACGGTGGAGGAGCCGTCGGCGGCCACGGCGTTGGTGATGTGTGCACCGTCGGATGATCCGGAGGATTTCTCGCAGACGCTGCGTTCGCGCTGCCGACACTTGTATATTCCCACCCCGTCGGTGGACAAGATCGTGGAGATCCTGCAGCGGGAGGGGCATTCGCCTGCCGATGCCCGACTGGCCGCTCTCACCTCCCTGAGGCATGTGGGCCGGGCGCGCCGGTTGGTCTCCGATCCGCAGGCGCAGCGCCGCCGCGCGCTGGCCATCAATGTCGCGGAGTCGGTATTTCACGGCTCCGGTGGCTTCCGTGCCGCCGCGGGCCTGGTGGCGGCGGTGGAAAAGGAGTCCAAGGCCGCCTATGAGGACGCCGATCAGGCTGAGGTCAAGGACTTGGAGCGTGCTTTCGGTGCGGGCGGCAAGGGCAAGGGTGCGGCCAAGGCGCAGCGGGAGGTGGCCCGCGCGGTCAAGGACTTAGAGGCCCTGCAGAAAAAGCGCGGTACGCGCCGCCTGCGGGACCTATTGGATCTCAGCCTGGTGGATCTGGCGGGCATCTACCGCGATGCCTTGATGCTGCGCGCCGGCGCGCAGGTGGATCTCACTCACCCAGATTTCGAGCCGCTCGCGCATGAACTTTCCCAGCGTCTGGATGGGGCCGGGCTGTTGGCGTGCCAGGATGCGATCACTTTGTGCCGGGAGCGCCTGGCGCAGAACGTGCAGCCGGGAGTAGCCTTCGATGGCATGGTCGCCCGCCTGCGGCTGGCCTGCGGGGCCCACTAGGGGCTCCCGAGATTTTCTATCTTCCGCGGCTTCGGCTACAATCACCATCGTTGCTTTTTGCAACGCGCCGCTTTAGCTCAGTCGGCAGAGCGTTTCACTCGTAATGAAAAGGTCGTGAGTTCGATTCTCACAAGCGGCTCCACTTGGCTTTCGACGCCGCGGCATGGGTCCCGGCGGCGGGGCCTTTTTCTTTTAATGCCCACGGCCCGAGGCTCCGTGGCACCGGGGGCAATTGAGCAGTGTTCAAGCCTTAACTTCGACACTCATGTTCGGCTAGGATTCTTAAATCGAGCTATGTCCTGGCCTGCGAACTTAGCCTAAATGTTTCGCACGCTGTGTAATAAAAACCTTAGAAAATTCTTGTATGGGAGATAACGCTGGGTATATGATTCAGTGTGACGCCTTTGGCTTCAAAAGATCTCATCCTACGAAAGGTCCTACCTATGGCCATCGCCATGAAAAAGCCCGTTGCTATCGCAATCGCTGCAGGTATTGCGCTCGCTGGAACCGCCGCTGGTCCGATGACCATGCCGGCCGCTCAGGCCCAGCAGACTAACGCATCCACCATCGACAACTCGCGCACTGGTTCCCTGACCATCAACAAGCGCGCCAACCCGGAGTCTCTGGGAACCCCTACCGGCGAGGCTGAGCAGACCCCCGCTGGCGAGGCCCTGCCGGGTGCAGGCTTCACGCTGACCAAGGTGACCAACGCTGATCTCACCACGAATGCCGGCCTGGCTGCTGCCGCTCAGTTGACGCCGGCGACCGCCACCAAGGGCGACGTCGTGGGCACCGAAACCACTAATGCCCAGGGCCAGATCGTCTGGAACGACCTCCCGGTCGGTGTGTACCTGGTGGAAGAAACCCAGCCGGTCGAGGGCTTCAGTCCGGCCGCCCCGTTCCTGGTCTTCCTCCCGATGACCTCCGATAACGCGGCTCAGGGCGGTACCACCTGGAACTATGACATCGTCGCTTACCCGAAGAACTACGGCCAGGAAGAGCCGGTCAAGGTCGTTGACGACTCCGGTCAGAACGTGGGCGATACTGTCAAGTACACCATCACCACCACGGCACGTACCCTGGCCACCGGCCAGGAGCGTACCGTTTACCGCATCGAGGATAACCTCGATTCCGCCCTGACCGTCACCGCTGACGATGTCGTCGTCACGACCCCCGGTTTCGAAAAGGGCACCGACTACACCGTTGTCACCGAAAGGGATGGCGATAATAACCACGTTGTCATCGACTTCACCACCGCTGGTCTGGCAAAGATTGCCAACGGCCAGGAGATCGCCGCTGACATCACCGCCACGGTCATCAACAAGTCCGAAGACGGCATCATCCCCAACCAGGGTCGTCTGTTCGAAAACGACCCGGTTTCCGGCCAGGAAGTGGAAAAGCCCACCAATGAGGTGGAGACCCGCTACGCAGGCATCCAGTTCAAGAAGGTCGGTTCCGAGCGCAACGCCCTGCAGGGCGCAGAGTTCCAGGTCTACGGCGCCGCTGAGGGCCAGACCTGTGAGGCTGCCGTAGAGAATGAGCAGGCGCTTCAGACCGTCAACAACACCACGACCTTCACCTCCGCTCAGGACGGCACGGTCACCATCGATGGCCTCCACGTCAACGACTACGCCGACAACACGCAGGGCACCCAGAATGAGTGGACTGCATACTGCTTGGTCGAGACCAAGTCCCCGAGCGGCTTCGAGCTCCTTTCCAAGCCGATTCAGTTCACGCTGACCTCCGCTCAGGCTGGTTCGCTGCAGCCGATCACCGTTGGCGATAACGCCGGCGAGGTCGTCAACCTTAAGGACACGACGGTACGTCTGCCCAACACCGGTGGTGCCGGTATCGTCCTTCTGGTTCTGGCCGGCCTTGTCCTGGTTGGTGGCGGTGCCTTCGTTGCACGCCGCAACTCTGCCGCCTAGTTCCTAGAAGAACACCAGGCCCGCGCACGGAGGAGTTCAACCCCGCGCGCGGGCATTCCGCCGGGATGAAACAAATGACAGGGAGAAGATGACGAACGCAACGGCCTCTAGGAACAAGAAAAGTGTTTTTCAGAGGGCAATTCTCCCTGTCCTCTTTGTGCTGGCGGGTCTGGCAATTTTGCTCTACCCCGTGGTCTCCACCCAGGTGAATAACCGCGCCCAGGAAAAAGTGGCGAGGGACTACGAGGAGCTGACGACCTCGGCTCCGGAGCAGGAACTTAGCCGGGCGGTAGCCAGCGCGCGCGAGTTCAACGCGGAGCACACCGGTGGCCCGATCCTCGATCCGTGGCTGGCCCGCATTTCGGCGGATAACACCGAATACGCGGACTACCTTGAACAGCTTTCTGGGTTGCCCTCCATGGCTCAGCTTCTGATTCCCAGCATCGATCTCCGGCTTCCGATATATCACGGAACCGACGACCACACGCTGCAAAAAGGGCTTGGCCATTTGTTTGGCACTTCGCTGCCGGTGGGTGGCGTTGACACGCACTCGGTCATCACCGGTCACACGGGATTGCCCAATGCGACCTTGTTCGATGATCTAGACAAGGTAGAGGTCGGCGACGCCATCTATGTCTCGACCTTCGGCGAACGCATGAAGTACGAGGTTCGCGACATCGAGATCGTCCTGCCCAATGACACCGACAGCCTGCGTGTGCAGCCCGGCAGGGACATGATCACGCTCATCACCTGTACCCCATACGGAATCAATACTCACCGAATCCTGGTCCACGCAGAAAGAGTCGAGCTGGACCCAGCAGACGGCGATGTATTCAACAAGAAGACTTCCTCTTTCCAATGGTGGATGTGGGCGTTGCTAGCATTTTCCCTGCTGGTCATCGCATTGCTAGCTTGGTGGATTTACCGTCAGTACCAGGCGCAGAAAAAGGAGAAGCATGTTTAGCGTGGCAAAACGGGCATTAGTCGCCTCCGTCACGGCAGCCGTACTGTGCGCCCCGGCCATCGAGGCTTCAGCCGCACAGCGCGTAATCACTGGAAACGATTCCGGACTGACGGCAGAAGCTATCGACAGCCAGCGTCTGGTGCGCCTCGAAATCCGTAAGGCAGCCCCGAACTACTTCGATGACGTACCCGCAGGCGCATTGCCGCCCGCGCCAATCTCTGGCGCGCGGTTCTTGCTCTATAAAGTGGAGGGCATCGACGTTAAGACCACGGAAGGCCGTAACGCCGCTAAGTCGATGACGGAGAAGCAGGCTAGGGAAAACGGCCTCACCCTGATTGGTGCCAAGGCCACGGATTCCGCCGGCAAGGTAGTTTTTGAAGGCTTGGAACCCGGCCTGTACCTCATCGAGGAAGAAGAGCCCGAAGGCGGAGAGTTTGACTACCGGCTCTCCAATCCCCAGCTGGTGATTTTGCCCTTGGGCAGCATCACGGGCACAAGCTTTGAATACGACAACGTGATCGTCAGGAAGAATGGCGCCGATACTCCTCCCACCGAGGAGACGCCGCCCCCGCCCACGACCACCGTGCCCGCGCCGCCGACCACGGAAACTACTCCCGTGCCCGAGCCTGAGCCCAGCGGTAGTGTAACCCCCACCCCGGAAAAGGATAAGCCCGGGAAGGGGAGGACGGACTCGCCCCTGGCTGAGACCGGCGCGAACGTTATTGGCTTCATGATCGCCGGCGCCGCCTTGATGGCATGCGGTCTTGTACTACTGCGGAGAAAGCGAGAAGAAAATGAATAAGCTTGGTCGCCGTCATTCGCGGTTGGGTCGCGTTGGTTCTTTGCTTCTGGGAGCGTCAGTCTTGGCGGCCTTCAACATCCCTGGGACACTTGTTGCTCAGGTGCAGGCAGAGCCGACCAGCGCGGTGTCGACCCAAACCTTGGAAGAGGCAGACGTCGCGCAGGAGGCTTCCGATGCCGTGCAGGAGGTACAGGCTGACGGTGCTGCCGATGCTGCCGATGCCGCCGCCACTGTCACTGTCACTGCATCGAAAGGCTCTGAGGCCGGCACGGAAGTAGTCCGGGTCGTGGACCCGGAAGGCGCTGGCTGGGAGTGGGGCGCAAAGGCTTCTCAAGAGGACAATTTTGCGATTAAGCGCACTGGCGAGGGCAAGATCGAATCCATCGACTCCTTCACCGCGGATGGGCGCGAGGTCGAGCCCGAATACGTGGGCTTCGTTAATGAGTCCGGGGCCAGCTACGTGGTGTTTTCCATCGAGGGCCTTTACCAAATCCCGCCGGAAGAGGTGGAGGTGACGCTGCGCACCGACGTGGACAAGGTGGGAGATTACTCCATCGCCGAGTCGGAGGAGGTTCCGGCCTCCGAGGAAGTGGAGTGGTCTGGCACCGTTTCTCCGGAGGACACCGAGGCGGCTGCGTCTGCGGAGGCGATGAACCGTAACGCGAGCGCAGGCTCCGAGCAGGAATGGTCGGATGAGTTCAAACTCGACACCACCGCTCTGACTGGTGAGTTCTACAACACTACTACGGGCCAGAAGCACGGCATCACCACCAAAGCCTCCGCCGGCACCCTGGAGGGGCAGGTTGGAAAGGACATTCGTATTACCCGCGTGGTGATCAAGAACGTCCAGAACAATAACTGGAGCCCCAACCAGCCGTTGGAGATTAGGAAGAATAACCAGTGGTTTGATTACCGCAACGCCGGGGTGACGTACACGGATATTAAGGACTCCAGCGGCCGCAAGAAGGGCTTCGAGGCGCGCTTATTCAACCCGGTCACGGGCGAAAGCGCCGGCCCCGACCTGCGTATTTGGTCGGGCGCAGATACCCTAACCTTCTTCACTGAGAAGTCCACGGGCACGTTCCGCACAGACCAGAACTTCAACACCCGTTACGTGGTAGAGGTCTATGGCTCCTATATCCGCGAGGATCCGCTGCCGGCTGACATCTATCGGTGTTCTGCGCCCGTTCCGCGCAAGGCAAAGCATGAGCTAACGGCAGAAGAGCTCTCGCGTGGTACCACCGTCTTCGTCTCGCACTCCCAGGGGTCCACGGGCGGATCCACTCGTAGCACCACCACTCTCAGCCGGCAGCTGCAGGGCGCAGACTCCTTCGAGGACCTGGGTACGAGCCAGTGGGCCTACAACGCCATCGCCTATAACCGCGATGACGGGTGGATCTACGCCGTCACTCAGGAGAACGAGGCTTTCCCGGATGCCTGCCCGTCCGGGCGACTGCTGCAGATCGACCCCGTGACGGGTGAGGCTCATAATTTGGGCCCTATTAGTTCCTCAAGTGGTTCCTCGCCGTGGTCTAGCGACGGCGACCGTGACCTGCTCAATTCCGGCTGGTTCAACTATTCAACTACCGGTGTTCCTGCATACTGGGTGACCAACGCCGCTACGTCGGGCACTCGCGCCCCTTACCGGATTCAGCTTCCGGCGGTGGGCTCTACTGCCCAGCCCCAGGTCGCAGAGAAGGCTCCCGCCAGCACCGTGTACTCCGAGGACATGGCTACGCTTTTCAACCCCTCGAACCCCAAAGATACGTCCTTGGGTCGGTATTCTTGGGGCTTGATGAGCCCGGCAGGCCTGCAGGAAAAGGGCTATGCCAGGTCGGATCTCGTGATTGAACGCTGGGATAGCCAGACCAAGACCGTGACGCGCTTCAAGATTGACAACCCGCTGACGCTGGGCGGCCGCGAGGTTCCCAACACCAAGACCTGGGGTAAGGCCTGGGTCTACGGCAACGGAAACCTCGGTTTCGGCACCGGTGGCCAGTACGCCTCGAGCGCTGCGATCCAGGTCAAGGTGAACAACCCGACCTCCGCCAATCCAACGTTTGAGATTGTCTCCGTCTTGGACAATATGCCGGTTTCCTATAGCACCGACGGCACCAGTAACGCGCCTCTGCCCATCAGCCCAGTGGATCTCAGCATGGAGAAGGTGGCCCTCACCGAAGAGAACCAAGCTAGTTATGGGAACGTTCTGAACGCCCTGCGCGCGGCCAATGGCGGCGCCACGGATCACCGGTACTGGGCCCTCGTGATTCGGAATGAAACCAATCAGAACTCCTCGGGGTTCACGGTCATCGATAGGATGCCCAACGAATTCGATCCGTCCACGGTAAAGGCGTACTCGGCCGAGTCAGGCCAAAACGGCACCTACGTGGTTACGCCGAATCAGCCGGAGCCGGGAATGACCTCGATCGAGATTACGTCGGGCCCGCTCGGCGCAAACCAGACCCGAGTGTTTTACCTTTCTGCCAAGCTGCGGGAGGGGGAACAATGTGTGCCCAACACCGCGGAAGTGATCGGTAACGAATTGGACGAGAACCCAGACAACAACATCGACCAGGACGAGTGCCCGGACCCGGGGCTCGGGTTACGCGTCGCAAAGGTCGACTACGACAAGATGGGGGAAACCCCGCAAACCGGCAATTTCCTGCAAGGCGCGCAGTTTTCCATCAGGAGCCTCGATGCCGGTAGCGATTTCGACACCGTGGATCTGATTCTCGATAACGAGGGATTCCTAGCGCTCCCCGAGCCTAATAAGCTGCAGGCGGGCCGCTATGAGCTTATTGAGCGCCGGTCCCCGGCAGGCTATAGCCTGCTAGTGGCCCCCGTGACATTTCGTGTCAACGACGTCGGGGAGAACCCGCGTCTGGTACTCGACGCGGGCAGCGCCGGCCTGTCCGAGTTCGTCGGTCTGAACGAAACCGGTGACGTGGCAATCCTGAAGATTGGTAACGTCCGCACGGGCAACCTGCCAAAGACCGGTGGCGCAGGCCTAGGCATCTACCTGGCGGGTAGTTTCATCCTGTTGCTCCTGGGTGGACTCCTGGCCCGCCGCCGGGCCTAGGGTTACTCTTCCTCCCAGTAGATGAGGCCGGGGACGTTCCGAGTGGACGTCCCCGGCTTTGGTTTTCCTGCCGTGTAACAGCCGCGGCATTTCTTACACAGTTATCTTGTTGGAACTCCCCGCCGGGGGAGTTGGATAACTGTGTGAAGGAGTTTTTCGTGTCGCAAACGTCGCACACGTCGCGCATCATCGGGCTGGATATGGCCCGAGCGTTGGCCATCGTGGGCATGATCGTGGTCCACATGGCGTCGCTATTGTGGAGCACCAAGCTAGTGCTCAACGGGATTCCCGCCGCGGGCTTTGCCATCATCGCCGGCGCTACGCTGATGATCATCGGCCGCCGGTTTAGCCTGAACGCGTGGCTGCGCATCATCGCCCGCGGCGGGATCATCATGCTCATCGGCCTGGCCCTGCTGCCCGTGGGCGGCTGGATCCAGGTGGTGCTCGTAGCCATGGGCCTGACCATGATCCTGGTCAGCTGGGTGCCGTCGCTGAACGTGTGGTGGAAGGTGGCGTTGTTTATCGCCGCGACCGCGGCGGCGACGCTGCGCTACGCGCCGTTTACGCTGCCGCAGATCTACCCGCTGCTGGCCTGGATAGCCTACTTCCTGGCGGGCATGATCCTCTACGAGGTTTACCTGCGTGGAACCACCGCCGAGGGTTTTGCCCCCGGGCGCACCCGAGCCATCGTACGCTGGGCCTTTAGTGCGGTCAGCCTCGTGGTGACCGGCGTGGGCATGTACCTGCGCTTCGAGCCGGAGATGCCCGGCTGGCTGCGCTTTGGTGGGCACACCGGCGTGCTCGGGGAGATTGTCCTCGCCGTGGCCGTCAGCGCCGTCGTGCTGCACCTTTGCCTGCTAGCCGGCACCGCCGCTCGGGCCGTGTGCTACCCGCTGGAGGCGATTGGCTCGATGTCCCTGACCGTCTACGTCCTGCACGTACTCACCGCCAACTACTGGCAGAGCCAGGTGGCCATCCACCACACGTGGTCGGCGATAGGCTTCATCGTGGTCTTCCTCGTGCTGGCCACCGCCTGGAAGAAGTTCGTGGGGCAGGGGCCGCTGGAGAAGCTGGTCTCCTTCCTCGTCCGGGCGATTGTGCCAGCCGCCCAGGGCGTGTCCGCCTCCAATGCTGCAGTAGAAAAGGGGAACCGATAATGACAAACTCCCGCAAACACACCGCCCGCACTGCGGCCGTCATGGCGGCCGGCCTTCTCGCGATGGCTCCCGCTTCGGCTGGCGCGCTGGAATTTGCCCAACCCGCCCCCGAGAACGTGGAATCTGCCACCGTGGCGGAGCTGAAGATGGGCAAGGCTGGCAGCTTCGGTGACTGCACCGGCACGTTGGTCGCCTCCCAGTGGGTGGTTACCGCCCGCCATTGCCTGGAGTCCGTACCCAACGAGGGCACCCAGGTGCGCCTCGGGGGCGAGGTCTACGATGCCGATTCCTGGGCCATGTCGCCCGCCGCTGACGTCGGCCTGTTGCACCTCGACCGCCCGGCCGAGGGCATAAAGCCTGCCGATGTCGCCACTGAGGTTCCCCAGCCGGGTAAGGAGGGCACCTTCTACGGGTGGAGCAATTCCTCGCGGATGGCGCGCTCCGGCCAGCTGCCGATGAGCACCATGAAGGTGCGCGAAATCATCGGCGCCATGCCCCAGACCCCGAGCGGCGACGGTGCTGGAGCGCCGGCGCCGGGCGCGGCGGATGGTTCCGCGGCCCCCAGCGGGGAGTCCATCCCCGCCCCGGGCGGGCCCATCCAGGACGGCAGCATGGTCGCCCCCGGTCAGGCGGGCACCGGATCCCCGGCGGGGGCCCCGGCGGGTGCCGAGATCAACCGCGACGTGATGGAAGAGATCACCCCGCAAGAAGACGGCGGCGTGCTGTCCATCCCGGCGGGGGAGGCCGGCATGACGCCGATGATTGAAAGCTCCATCCTGGACGTGGTCACCACGGACGGCGCGGGCACCCAGGGCGGGGACTCCGGCAGCCCCTTCTTCGTGGACGGCAAGGTGGCTGGCGTGGCCACTGCCGCCACCGGAAACGGCGATCCGGACCTGCCTTCGCCCAGCGCGGCGATCACCACTCTGACCGGCTCCCGGGACTGGATCGAGGGCGTCATCAGCGGCAAGGACACCGAGTCCGTCCTTGATGCGGCTACCACCGATGACCCGCCGCGCCTGATGCAGACCAGCAGCGATCACCTGTGGCTCTACCTGGTCATTGCCCTAGCCGGCATCGGCGGGGCCGCAGTAGCGGCCCGTCTTCCCCGGCGCTAGGTCCCCTGGAGTGGGCGGCGATAGCCGCCCCATTTGCCGTGGCGCTAGGTCTGTTGGGGTGGGGCGCGACAGCGCCCCCTAGAGGAGCCGCGGCACCACCTTGCCGGTGGGGTTGCGGGGCAGCTCGGTGCGGAAGTGGACGTCGCGGGGAACTGAGTGCTCCGCGAGGTTCTCGTGGACGAAATCGCGGATGTCCTCGGCGGTCAGTGCCCGCCCGGCGGCATCGTCAGTGGGCACCACCCACACCGCCACGCGCTTGAAGAGCTCGGGGTCGTCCACCCCGCCCGCGTAGACGTCGCGGAGGCCCGGCATGGACTCCAGCACCTTCTCCACCGACTGCGGGTGGACGTTCTCGCCGCCGACGATGATCATGTCGTCAGCGCGGCCCACCACGTGGACCAGCCCGGCGGCGTCCACGTAGCCCAAGTCCCCGATGGAGACCAGCCCGCCCACGCGGTGGACCTCCATGCCGGGCTTGGTGTAGCCGGTCAGCGTCATGGAATTGGACAGGTAAATCTCGCCCACCGTGCCGGGAGCAACCTCCCGGCCGGCAGGGTCCAGGATGCGCAGCACCGTGCCCGAGGCGATCGTGCCGGCGACGGTGGGATCTGCGGCTAGCTGCTGCGCATTGGCCACGGTGGCCAGGGAGATCTCGGTAGAGCCATAAATATTGGCCAGGATGGGGCC
>CAVFKS010000051.1:0-14354 GCA_963623015.1 Clostridia bacterium | reverse complement strand
TGCCCGGCTCGATGCGGGCCCATTCGTCGGCAAACTTGGTGTTGTCGGCGAAGTCGGGGGAGACCACGACGACCTTCGTGCCCTTGTAGCGGGCCTCCACCATGAAGTGGGCATCCGGGGTACGGGTGACCGGGATGTTGGAGCCCCACATCATCAGGTAGGAGGAGTTGTACCAGTCGCCCGACTCCGGCACGTCTGTCTGATCGCCGAAGGTCTGCGGGGAGGCCGGAGGGAGATCCGCGTACCAGTCGTAGAAGGACAGGCCCACGCCGCCGATGAGCTGGAGGAAGCGCATGCCGGCGCCGTAAGAGACCTGGGACATCGCCGGGATGACGGTAAAGCCGAAGATGCGGTCCGGGCCGTGGGTGCGGATGGTGTAGACGTGGGCGGCAGAAGCCATGTCCACGGCCTCCTCGTAGGAGATGCGCACCAGGCCGCCCTTGCCGCGCTGGGAAACATAGGCGTTGCGCTTTTCCGGATCCTCCTGGATGGCACGCCACGCCAGGACGGAGTCGCCGCCATTTTTGAGCTTTTCCTCGCGGAACATATCCACCAGCACGCCGCGGGCATAGGGGTAGCGCACGCGGGTGGGCGAGTAGGTGTACCAGGAGAAGGACGCGCCGCGCGGGCAGCCGCGGGGCTCGTACTCGGGCATGTCGGAGCCGGTGGTGGGGTAGTCAACGGCCTGGGACTCCCAGGTGATTACGCCGTCTTTGACGTAGACCTTCCAGGAGCAAGACCCGGTGCAGTTGACGCCGTGGGTGGAGCGGACCATCTTGTCGAAGGCCCAGCGGTCGCGGTAGAAGACGTCCGCCTGGCGGCCGCCCTTCAGAAATAGCTGCTGGCCAGACTCCGAGGCCTGGCCGTGGCGCAGGTAGGCCCCGAGCTTAAACAGCGGGTTGAGTTTGCCGTTCTCCGGCGAAACGTGAGTAGTCATGGGTAGAAAATTTCTCCTAGGAAGAAGGGATTAACCCGGGAAGGGCGCGTTCGGGCGGGCGTAGTAGATCCACACCAGGACGGTGGTGATGGCGAAGTAGACCACGCAGCCCCAGAAGAAGGTGGTGGGCGCCATCATCGACAACAGGATGCCGACGATGAAGGGGCCGAAGGCGCCGATGGCGCCGGTCCAGCCGATGACGCCGCCGGACTGACGCTTGGGCAGGATCATCGGCATCTGCTTGAAGGTGCCGGCGTTAGCTAGGCCGGTGAAGAAGAACATGACCAGCATGGCGGCCAGGAACCAAGTGAACTCGCTCGGATCCGAGGGGTTGAGGAACAATGCGGCGATGGCGGTGAAGATGGTCATGCCCACGCAGCCGATGAAGGTCCAGATGGCGCCGCCGAACTTATCGCACAGCGGGCCCCACAGGGCGCGCACCAGGGCGCCGATGAGGGGGCCGAGGAAGGCGAATGCCGCACCCTTGGGCAGGTCCGCGTACTGGCCGGCGAACTGGGAGTCCGCGCCGAAGGTCTGGTTGATAAGCAGGGCCATCTGGGCGGCAAAACCGGAGAAGGCGCCGAAGGTCATCAGGTAGACGATGGTGAGGATCCAGGTGTTCTTGTTGCCGAAGATGTCGATCTGCTGACGGAAGTTAGCCTTGACCGGCACGTCCTTGAGCAACATCCAGGCCACGATGCCACCGATGATGGCCCACGGGACGAGGAAGATAGCGGGGTTGTGGACGAAGATTTCCCCGGAATCACCGCGCTGCGGGGCGATGAAACCGATGCCCAGCAGGGTAAAGCCCATCAGCCACGGGGCGACGAGCTGAATGAAGGAGATGCCGAAGTTACCGATGCCGGCCTGCAGGCCGAGTGCGGTGCCAGACAGGCGCTTCGGGAAGAAGTAGCCGGTCGAGGGCATGAAGCCGGAGAACACGCCGCCGCCGATACCGGAGAGGAAGGCCAGGGTCAGCAGCCACCAGTACGGGGTGGAGGTGTCCTGGACGGCGAAGAACCAGCCCAGCATGGGGATGATGAATAGGAAGGACGACCAGGTGACCAGGCGGCGGGTGCCGATCACGGGAGGCAGGAACATGAAGATGAGGCGGAAGATGCCGCAGGCCAGGCCCGGGATGGAGGTCAGCCAGTAGAGCTGGGCCTTGCTGAGCTCAAAACCGATGGCGTTGAGCTGGGGTGCGATGGCGGAGACCAGGTACCAGGTGGCGAATCCGATGATCAAGACGAAGGTGGAGACCCACAGGGTCTTCCAGGCCAGCTTGGAGTCCCAGTGGGCGTCGTCTTCCGGGTCCCAGCCGTAGATGACTTTGCCGGAGGTATCGAGAGCAGTCATTATTCCTCGAAAATTAGAGATGGTTAAAGGAGTACACCTTTGAATTTAAGGCAAGTGTGCTGCGATTATCACTTTTTCCACGGGTAGAACCGTCTTTAATAACGCAACGTTAATGTTGCTTAAATGGTGCAGGCAGGCATAAGTGCAGCTTAAGGGTGCCAAGGGGAGGCTAAGTCTTATTTTCTACGGGGCTTTGTTAAATATTTCACTTTCAACAACCGGCCGGGTCGGGTGCGTCCCTGTGCTTAAATGGCAACTTATGAAGGCAGCGATCATCGTCACCTCCGATAGGGTTATCAGCGGGGACAAGGACAACTCCGGCGGCCGCGCCGCCGAAAAGCTCCTGGGCGAGTTCGGCCACGAGGTCATCTCCCACGACGTGGTGGCCGAAGGCTATGCGCGGGTGGCTGCCGCCCTGCGCGAGCAGGTGCGCGCGGGCATCGACATCATCGTGCTCATCGGCGGCACCGGCATTGGGGTCACCAACTACACCCCGGAGGTCACCGAAGAGTTTATCCACACCCGGCTCCACGGCTTAGAGACCCAGGTGCTCATCGAGGGCCTGAAGTCCTCGCCCAAGGCCGGGCTTTCCCGCGGCATCATCGGCATGACCGACCGCGGCGCCGGCTCCCTCATCATCAACGCTGCATCCTCTTCCGGCGCGGTGCGCGACACCCTAGGGGTGGTCCTCCCTCTCATCGGGGACATCTTCCGCGACTGCGACCGCGGCCAGAAATAACTAAAGCCCGCGCTTCGCGTGGTGGGCGGCAAAGTCCGCCAGCTGGGCGCGGGTGTCATAGTCGCGCTCGGCGCCGGTGCCGGCGATGACCGCGGGCCGGGCGCCGGAAGCGCTGGCGGCGCGAATGAGCCGGCGCGCCGAGGTGTTGTGGCCGCCGCCCAGCGACTCCAGCGCCGCGCGCAGGCTGGCTGCTTGCCACAGGGCGCACAGCGGCTGCACATAGCCGTCTACCGCGCGGGTCACCGCGACCGGGCTCCCGGTCTCTTTCAGGGCCCGGTAGAGGGCAGGCAGCATGCGCGGGGAGTCCGGGGCATCGACAGACAGCACCGCGATGAGCGGGGTGTCGAGTGCCTGGGCCCCGCGGGCAATCCCTGCGCACGGGCCGCCGAACAAGGGGGCCTCACAGACCTGGGGCCGGCCCAGGAAATAGGGGGAGACCACCGCCGTGGGCGTGCCATAGGGCAGCTGGCCTACCACCAGGTCGAGCAGGCGCTGCCCGCCCACGGTCACTGATGCCTTGTCGCAGCCCACGGGGTTGCCCGCCATGCGCGTGCCGCGCCCGCCGGCGAGCACAATGACGCCCACCTGGCCGCGCGGCCAGTCCGGGGTGAGGAAAGCGGGGGCGAGCTCGCGGTCGGTCATGCCTGGGGTAGCTCGCGCGACCAGTCGCCGGAACGCCCGCCGGACTTGGCGGTGATCCCGCAGCGGCGGATGAAGGCGGAGCGGTCAACG
Source organism: Clostridia bacterium (assembly GCA_963623015.1). Taxonomy (GTDB): domain Bacteria; phylum Actinomycetota; class Actinomycetes; order Mycobacteriales; family Mycobacteriaceae; genus Corynebacterium. The sequence goes on along the minus strand of CAVFKS010000051.1, from coordinate 10,590 downwards.
CCCTTGACCATGTCGATGACGGCGAGCGCTGCCACGCTGACTGCGGTAAGGGCCTCCATCTCCACGCCGGTTCGGTCCGCGGTGCGCACGGTGGCCTCGATGAAGACACAGTCCTCGCGTAGTTCCAGGTCGACGGCTGCGCCGTGGACGCCGATGGTGTGAGCCAGCGGCAGCAGCTCCGGGACCTTCTTGGCCGCGGAGATGCCCGCGATGCGGGCCACGGCCAGCACGTCGCCCTTAGGCACGGTGCCATCGCGCAGTGCCGCTAGCACCTCCGGGGAGCAGCAGACCTCACCCTGCGCGGTGGCGGCGCGCACGGTGGGCTTCTTCTCCGTTACGTCGACCATGTAGGCGGAGCCGGACTCGTTGAGATGGGTAAATTTCACGGTATTCCTTAAAAAGTCTTAGATGAAGTAGACGTCGGCCTCGACGCCAGAGGGCACGCCTTCGTCGCCAACCCGGACAAAACCGGTGGTGCCGGCCAGCGAACCCACCAGGTGGCTGCCCAGGTGCGGGGCATAAGGGGTGGAGGTAAAACCGCCGTCGGCGAAGCTGACGTGCGCGGGCACCATCCCGATGTGGCCGGGCTTGGGCGGGCCGGGGAAGGTCTGGGCGACCTGGGTGCGCAGGCGCGGGCGCTCCCACACGTCCGGCTGTGCGGGCAGGCCGCGCAGACGCTGGAGGAAGGGGGAGACGTAGATGTGGAAGGAGATAAACGCCGCGACCGGGTTGCCCGGCAGGCTGATGACTGGGGTGCCATCCCAGGTGGACAGGCCCTGCGGCGAGCCGGGCTTTTGCAGCACGTGGCCAAACCAGGCCTCGTCAGGGCGCTCCCCGCCGGCAGAGGCCGCGGCGTGATCGGTCAGGGTGTCGTGGACGACGTCGAATGCGCCGGCGGAGACACCACCGGAGGTAATGATGAGGTCGTGGGTGGCCGTGAGCTCATCCATCAAAGCGGCGAACTCGGCGGTGGTATCGCCCGCGTGGCGGCGGGAGATGACCGCGCCCGGCACCTGGGAGCGGATGAGCGCTTCGAGCATCGGCCCATTGGAGTCGGGCAGCTGCCCCGGCGCCAGCTGGGGGGCCGGCAGGCGGTCGTGAGCGCCGGCATCGCCAGCCGCTGCTGCGGGCAGCTCCAGGTCAACGAGCTCGTCGCCGGAAGCGATGATGGCCGCGCGCACCGGGCGGTGGACGCGGACCTGCTGGACGCCGGAGGAAAGAAGGGAGGCCAACACCGCGGCATCGACCAGCGTCCCGGCCGGTGCCACCTGGTCGCCGGGGCGCAGGTCCTCGCCCTGGAAGCGGATATTCGGGCGGGCGGACACCTCGTTGATGGTGACCTCTTCGGGCAGCGGGTGCGGCCCGGCCGGAATATTGGTGGCCTCCACCGGGATAATCTGCAGCCCGCCGGCATCCGCGTTGGCGGCATCGACGGCGTCCTCGGGCACCGGCGCCCCGGTCATGATGCGCACGGCCTTGCCCTCCGGCACCATCTGGGGGGCCGCGCCCGCCGGCACGTCGCCTACTACCGGCAGCGTGCAGCCCGGGTAAACGTCCGCGGAGCGCACCAGGAACCCGTCCATGGACGTGTTGCTAAACGGCGGGATGGGCAGCTGGGCGGTGGCGTCCTCGCTGAGCACGCGGCCCAGCAGGTCCTGGTTGACCGGGGCCAAGGAGGGCTCCTCCTGAGCGGGGACGGGGCGCGCGTGCGCCATGATGGCTGCGAAGTGCTCGGCGATGGTCCGGGACTCGCTCATGACTTTAATCTCCTTGGGGTCTGCTGCGCCGGGGCTCCGGCGTCGAATAGGTGGTGTTGGGGTGGGTGCCGGCGCGGCTAGCCGCCGATGGCGGACATGGGGCGGTCGGGTTGCAGGAAGCCTTCGTCGTTGACGCCGTGGCCGGGCAGTTTGGCCCACATCTCGCCGGCCCAGGCTGCGGCAAGCTCGGCGTCGGTAGCGCCGGCGCGCATGAGATCGCGCAGGCTGGTCTCCGAGTTGCCGAAGAGGCAGTTGCGCACGGCTCCGTCCGTGGTCAGGCGGGTACGGTCGCAGTCCCCGCAGAACGGGTGGGTCACCGAGGCGATGATGCCAAGCTCGCCGCACAGGCCTGAGCCGTCAGTGGCGGCGGCCTGCCACAGCGCCGCCGGGGCGGAGCCGCGGGGCTTTTCGGCCTCGGTGAGCTCAAACTCTTCGGCCAAAACGTCCAGGATGTTCTGGGCGGTGATCATGTCGGAACGGCGCCACTGCTCGCGCGGGCCGAGCGGCATCTGCTCGATAAAGCGCAGCTGGGAGCCGGTCTGCAGGGCGTAGCGGGCTAGCGGCAGGATGGCGTGATCGTTGATGCCGGGCATGATGACGGCGTTGATCTTGACCGGGGTCAGCTCGGCCGCGTGCGCGGACTCGATGGCGCGGAAGACATCGGGCAGGCGGTCGCGGCGCGTGAGCTTGGCGTAGACCTCGCGCTCGACGGTGTCCAGTGAGATGTTGACGCGGTCGAGCCCCGCGGCAACCAGGCCGTCGATGCGGCGGTGCAGCCCCAGCCCGTTGGTGGTCAGCGCCACCGAGGGGGCATGGCCTTCATCAGTGGTCATCTCTTTGGTGGCGGTGATGATCTCTTCTAGAGACTTGCGCAGCAGCGGCTCGCCGCCGGTAAAGCGCACCTGGCGGATGCCGAGCTTTTCCACCGCCAGACGGATAAGGCGGATGGTCTCTTCGTCGTTCAAGGTCTGCGCGGTGGGCATCCAGTCCAGGCCCTCGGCGGGCATGCAGTAGGTGCAGCGCAGGTTGCAGCGGTCCGTCAGGGACACGCGCAGGTCGCGCGCGACGCGGCCATACTTGTCTACCAGCACGCGCGATCCGTCGGCCGCGGGCGCGGGAAGATCGTCCGCCGGCCCGTGGGGCAGGCGGGGCATGGCAAGCGCGATGGGGCGCGGTTGTAAAGAGAAAGTCATATGGTGCTCTACTCTAGGCGGCGGCGGGCGTGAAAATAAAACCAGGTACCAGATTTAACACGCGTGAAATCGGTGATATTCCGCGCCGGTGGCCGCGCCAAAAACTCGCGGTCAGGCCTAGAACTCCTCGGCCTCGAAATCGAGGTAATCCTCGCTCTGGGCCTCGCCCGGGCCGGCTAGGCGAATGATGTTGTACTCGCCCTCGGCCAAGTGCATGCGCAGATCCTTCTTATCGAACTTACCCACCGAGGTCTTGTCGATGGATTTAACGAAGGTCCAGTACTCCGGCAGCATCCAGCCCGGCAGCTCCTTGCGCATCTCATCGCGCAGGTGCTCGGCCGTCTCGATGGTGGGTGCGGCCTGGTCATTGAGCACGGTCACCGCCAGGGGGCGCTCGCCCCACTTCTTGTCCGGGTAGCCGATGACGGCGGCCTCGACCACCAAGTCACTGGCCATGATGAGGTTTTCTAGCTGCACCGAGTAGATCCACTCGCCGCCGGAGCGGATGACGTCGCGCGCGCGGTCTTCGACGGTAAGGAAGCCATCCTCGCTGACCGAGCCGACATCGCCAGTGCGCAGCCAGCCGTCCGCGGTGAACTTGCTGGTGGCGTCCTCCACGGCGTGGCCACGGAACTCGGAGGCCGGCTGGCCCGGCTCGGAGGTGGGCGAGTGGTAGTAAGAGGCGGCCACCAGGTTGCCGCGGACTTGGAGCTCGCCGGAGTTGCGGTCCGTCTTGGGCACCACCTGGCCGTCGTTGACCACGCGGTACTGCAGGGACGCGGGGAAGCGGCCCTGAGAGATGCGGTAGGCCCAGCGGGCGTTGCCGCTAGCGCCCTGCGGCGGGCGGGCGACGGTGCCCACGGTGCCGGTCTCGGCCATACCCCACACGTGGACCACGTCCACGCCGTAGCGCTCCTCCCACACCTTGATCACGCTCGGCGGCACTGGCGAGCCGCCGGCGAAAATCTCGGTGAGCGTCATGCGCTCCGGGGGATTGCGCAGGTAATGGACGAAAAGCTGGATCCAGATGGTGGGCACGCCGTGCGCCACGCGCGGCGAGGTGGCCGCGATGAGCTTGGCCAGCGCCGGGCCGGAGACGTCGGAATCCGGCAGCACCAGGGGAGTGCCCGTCATAAAAGCCGCAAAGGGCACGCCCCAGGACAACACGTGGTAGATGGGAATGCAGCACAAGAAGGTCTCGCCGTGCGTGACCGCCAGCGAGTCCGTGGCGCGCAGGGACATCGCCTCTAGATAGATGGAGCGGTGCGAGTACAACACGCCCTTGGGCGCGCCGGTGGTGCCGGTGGAATAACACAGCGCGGCCGCGGTGTGCTCGGGCAGCTCCGGCCAGTTGTAGTCAGTGGAACGCCCGTCCAGCAGGGCCTCGTAGGCATAAACGTCGAGCCCACGCGGCAGGGCCGCCGAGGCCTGCGGCGGGATTTCGGCTCCGGTAAAGACCACCGCGCGCACGCATGGGGCGCCCACCAGGACCTGGCCCAACTGAGTAGCCAAGCGGGGATCCGCCACGATGACCTCGATTTCGGCGTGGTTGATGATGTGGCGGATCTGGTCATTCATCAGCTGCTTGTTGAGCGGGGTAAACACCGCGCCCTTGCAGCAGGTGCCGAACATGACCTCGAGGTGCTCCGCGCAGTTCCACAGCAGGGTGCCCACGCGCTCATCCCCGGTAATCCCCAGCTCGTCGTGCAGGGCGTGGGCGAAGGCGGCCGCCCGGGCGCCGATGTCGCCAAAAGTGGCCAGCTCCGCGCGGTCGCTGTGCCAGGTAGTAATCCGGGTATCGCGGTGCACGGTCGAGCCGTACTCGAGGATGCGCGCGACGTTTAAGGGGATGTCCTGCATGGTGGAGAGCATGGCCTACACTTTAGCCGTGTCGGGGGTTATCGTCCTAAGGGCAAGTGCGTTATACTCGTCGGGACTGACATGCACGCGCTCCACGGCACGCCGTGGCACCCGCGCCTAGCCAAGGCCCCGCGGGCACGCGCCCAAGCCTTTTGCAGCTTGGGCCGCACTCCCTTCAAAGCCGGTTAGATGCAGTCACAAGTTCTGCCCCCGCTGCGCCCACAGCGCTATCAGGAATCGCCACCCGCAGGCCTACCAGGCCACGCGTGGAGCGTAAATCTTTAGCCAGGGTGCAAGCGCGCCGGGCATCACACCTTAAAAAACATTGTTGTTACAGCTTCCGGCAGGCGGCGTCTTTTTGATCTCGCGCCGCTGGTGGGGAAGCGATGAAAGGACCTCCGTGAGCGATACGGACAACACTGCAGCACGCGATCTGGCCTCCATGAAGCTGCCGGAACTGCGCAAACTAGCCGCAGAACGAGGCCTCAAGGGGCTATCCGGGCTGCGCAAGGGGGAATTGATTGAGGCCATTCGCACCGGGCAGGTCCCGGCTAAGAAGGCCCCGGCCCGCGCCGCTAAGGCTGACGATGCCGCCCCGGCCGCCTCCGCTGCGAGCGCCGACAAGCCCGCCCAAGCCGCCCCAGGCGAGAAGTCTGGCGCAGCCAACAAGGCCCAGGGCTCCGATCACGCAGATTCCTCCGCGAATTCTGCGCACTCTGAGCGCCCCGAGAAGGGCGAGGGCTACGAGTCCCGCTCCCAGGCCCGCCGCGCCCGCCGGGCCCGCCGGGCCCGCGAGGCTGCCGATGCCGGCCAGGCCAGCCAGGGCGATAACGCCTCCGAGTCTGGCAACAACTCTGGCAATAGCCAGAGCAACGGCGCCAACAATGGCAACGGCAACAACGGTGCCAACGCTGACGGCAACGAGGGCGGCGAGTCCCGCTCCCGCGGCCGCCGCGAGCGCCGCAGCGCTCGCCGCGAAAATAACCGGGACAACGGCAACAGTGCCAACAACGGTGGCAACGGCAACAACCACGATCGCGACAACCGCGATAACCGCGATAACCGCGACAATCACCGTGATAATCGTGATGATGACGGAAGCGGCCGCGGCCGCCGGGGCCGCCGCAACCGTCGCAACCGCGACCGCAACGGCGGTGGCAATGGCAACGGTGGGGGCAACAACAATGACCTCCAGGTGCGCGAGGGCGATGAGACCCAGGAAGTAGCGGGCATCCTCGACATCGTGGACAACAACGTGGCCTTCCTGCGCACCACCGGCTACCGCGCCGCCGCCACCGACGTCTTCGTCAACAACAACCTGGTCCGCCGGCTTGGCCTGCGCTCCGGTGATGCCGTCATCGGCCAGGTCAAGGTGGGCGCGGCCTCCCACACTCACGGCAATGGCCGCAACCGCCGCCGCTACAACCAGCTGGCCCAGGTAGACAGCGTCAACGGGCAGGACCCGGCAGTGATGAAGGAGCGCCCGGAGTTCGGCAAGCTCACCCCGCTGTACCCGAACCAGCGCCTGCGCCTGGAGACGGATCCGAAGATCCTGACCACCCGCGTCATCGACCTCATCATGCCCATCGGCAAGGGCCAGCGCGCGCTGATTGTCTCCCCGCCGAAGGCCGGCAAGACCACGATCTTGCAGAACATCGCCAACGCTATCTCCACCAATAACCCGGAGTGCTACCTCATGGTGGTCCTGGTCGACGAGCGCCCCGAGGAAGTCACGGACATGCAGCGCTCCGTCAAGGGCGAGGTCATCGCCTCCACGTTTGATCGCCCGCCGTCAGAGCACACCGCCGTGGCCGAGCTGGCCATCGAGCGCGCTAAGCGCCTGGTGGAGCAGGGCCAGGACGTCGTGGTACTGCTGGACTCGATCACCCGCCTGGGCCGCGCGTACAACAACAGCTCGCCCGCCTCCGGCCGCATCCTCTCCGGCGGCGTGGACTCCAACGCGCTCTACCCGCCCAAGCGCTTCCTGGGCGCGGCCCGCAACATCGAGGGCGGCGGCTCCCTAACCATCATCGCCACCGCGATGGTGGAGACCGGCTCTACCGGTGACACCGTCATCTTCGAGGAGTTTAAGGGCACCGGCAACGCCGAGCTGAAGCTGGACCGCGGCATCTCCGAGCGCCGCATCTTCCCGGCGGTCGACGTCAACCCGTCCGGCACCCGCAAGGACGAGCTCCTGCTGGTACCGGAGGAAGCCCGCATCATGACCAAGCTGCGGCGCATCCTTTCCGGCCTGGACTCTTATGCGGCCATCGATCTACTCATCAAGCAGCTCAAGAAGACCAAGTCCAACGGCGAGTTCCTCATGCAGGTGGCCTCCTCGGCTCCCATGGCCGCCGATCGCGATGTGGAGGATTACATCTAATGGCAAGCCAAGTATCCAAGGTCGATGACTACGTCTCCGAGTACCAGGGCATCGAAATGCAGATGGCCGACCCGGAGGTAGCAGGCGATCAGTCGCAGTTCCGCAAGCTGTCCAAGCGCTACGCCGAGCTGCGCCCCATCATCGTGGCCAACGACGAGCTCCAGCGCGCCCAGGAAGACCTGGCGGATGCCAAGGAGATGGCCTACGAGGATCATGACTTCCAGGTCGAGGTAGACCGCCTGGAGCCGCTGGTGCTCCAGCTCGAAGAGAAGCTGGCGGATCTGCTGGCCCCGCGCGACGAGCACGACAGCGAAGACATCATCATGGAAATCAAGGCCGGCGCCGGCGGCGAGGAGGCCGCGCTCTTCGCCGGCGACCTGGCCCGCATGTACGAGCGTTTCGCCGACAAGGCCGGGTTTAAGTGGGAGGTGCTCGGCCTCAACGAGTCCGACCTGGGCGGCGTGAAGGACATGTCCATCTCCTTCAAGTCCCCGCAGCCCACCCGCGACGGCGCCTGGTCCGTGTTCAAGTTCGAAGGCGGCGTGCACCGCGTGCAGCGCGTGCCCGTCACCGAGTCCCAGGGCCGAATCCAGACCTCGGCGGCCGGCGTGCTGGTCTACCCAGAGCCGGACGAGATTGAGTCGGTCAACATCGACGACAAGGACATCCGCGTCGACGTCTACCGTTCCTCCGGTAAGGGCGGCCAGGGCGTGAACACCACCGACTCCGCCGTGCGCATCACGCACCTGCCCACCGGGCTGGTCGTGACCTGCCAGAAGGAGCGCTCGCAGATCCAGAATAAGGCGCGCGCCCTGCAGGTGCTCCAGGCCCGCCTCGATCAGATGGAACGCGAGGCCCGCGAGGCCGAGGCCGGCCAGCAGCGCGCCTCCCAGGTGCGCACCATGGACCGCTCCGAGCGCATCCGCACCTATAACTGGCCGGAGAACCGCATCACCGACCACCGCATCGGCTACAAGGCCAATAACCTGGACTCCGTCCTGGGCGGCGACATGCAGGATCTCATCGACGCCCTGCAGGCCGCCGAGCGCGCCGAGCGCATGGAGGCCGAGGGTTAAGCGCGTCATGGCCGAGGACACTTATGGCCAGCTCCTGCGCGCGGCAGCAGAGCGCCTGACTGCCGCGGGCGTGGCCTCGCCCGAGTGGGACGCCCGGGTCATGGCTGCCCACCTCATTCACACCGGGCACATGGACATCCCGCTTGCCGATGCCCCCATGCCCGGCTTCGCCGTGGCCTATGATGCCCTGGTCTCCCGCCGGGAGCAGCGCGAGCCGCTCCAGTACGTGCTGGGAACAGCCTGGTTTGGCCCACTCGAGCTGAGCGTGGGGCCAGGCGTATTCATCCCGCGTCCGGAGACGGAGGTGCTCGCGGACTGGGCGGTGCGCTACCTGCGCTCCCCGGAATGCAGCTCCCGCCGCCCGGCGGGCAGCCGGCCCTGCGTGGTCGATCTATGCACCGGCTCCGGGGCGATTGCGGCCTATGTGTCCCACTTCGTGCCCCAGGCGCAGGTCTATGCGGTAGAGCTTAGCGATGCCGCCATGCCTTTTGCCCGCGCCAACCTTGGCGAGGGAGTACGCCTGGTCCAAGGCGATGCTACGGACCCGCAGCTCCTGCGCGAGCTCGATGGCACCGTGGACCTGGTGCTGAGCAACCCGCCCTATGTACCGGAAACCCCGGATCTGGCCCCGGAGGTCTACCACGACCCCCACCAGGCGGTGTTCGCCGGCGCCGATGGCATGGGGGTCATCGACAAGCTCGTGCCGCAGCTGGCGCGCCTGGCCCGTCCCGGCGCCCCGGTGGCCGTGGAGCATGACGATGCCACCTCTGCGCTGGTGCAGCGCGCCTTTAGCGCCGACGGGCGGTTTAAAGACATCGAGCCGATGGCCGATCTCACCGGCCGGGCTAGGTTTGTGCGCGCCCGCCGGGTGCAAGGGGAGTAAGCTAAACCGAGCTAACCGCAACCTTTTTCATATTTTTGTATTCATCCTTTTTAACTTTGTGATCGTTTTCAGCCTTGCGCATTACCTCGAGTGAGAGGCAATGGACCAAGCTGAAAGCATCGTAAATAACCGTGTGGACATAGGGGAGATGGTCATATCATGCAGGGCACGACGTATAACTGCGCAGAAGCCGAAGAACGCGCCAAGGGCATAAGCGAGGCCGTGCGCGCCGCCAAATCCGGGCGCCTCGTAGTCTTGCCCACAGACACCCTCTACGGCCTGGGCTGCGACGCCTTCGACAATGCGGCCGTGGCCAACCTGCTGGCCACCAAGCACCGGGGCCCGGACATGCCGGTGCCGGTCCTGGTGGGCTCCTGGGAGACCTACAAGGGCTTGGTGGCTCATATCACCGACACCATGCAGAAGCTGGTCGAGGCCTTCTGGCCCGGCGGGCTGTCCATCGTTGTCCCGCAGGCGTCGAGCCTGCCGTGGAACTTAGGCGATACCCGGGGCACGGTCATGCTGCGCATGCCGCTGCATCCCATCGCCATCGAGCTGTTGCGCGAGGTGGGGCCGATGGCGGTGTCGTCGGCCAACATTTCCGGCCAGGAGCCGCCCACCACCGCGCTGGCCGCAAAGCAGCAGCTGGGTAAAGCCGTCAGCGTTTACCTGGAAGCGGGGGAGGCCGCCATCGGCAAGCCCTCGACCATCATCGATCTGTCGCAGTCCCACCCTTACCTGCTGCGCGAAGGTGCTATCAGCGCCGAGCGAATCTCAGAGGTCATCGGCACCCCGGCCGAGCAGCTGCGCACCCGCCCCTAAGCTCCCGCGCCTAAGCTTTGCGCTGGGCTAAGTTGTACGGGACACCGACTATCAGAAAGGCACGAGGCACATGGCTGGAACCGGCGTTCCCCTGCGCGAGCTGGGGCTGGTGATCCTCGTGGCGGCGGCGCTGACCTACATCGCCACCGGCGCGGTGCGCTCGATCCTCGTGCGCAGCGGCCGGGTGGCGGAGATTCGCCAGCGCGACTCCCACTCCCAGCCCACCCCGCGCCTGGGCGGGGTCTAACGCGGGGCTTTGCCCCCGTGACCCCGGAGATGACGGCGGTGGTGTGGTCGGCCTTTGCCATCATGCTGGTCGGTGTCATCGACGATCTCATTGAGTTGAGCGCCATGGTTAAGCTCGCTGGGCAGATCATCGCCGCCGGCATCATGTGCGTGCTCGGCCTGAGCTGGACTTTGTTATTCCTGCCGGTAGGCGACGGCACCACAGTGGTCCTCGACCAAGTCCAGTCGGTGCTCTTGACCGCGTTCATCACGGTGCTGCTCATTAATGCCATGAATTTCGTCGACGGCCTCGACGGCCTTGCCGCGGGACTCGGACTCATCGCGGGACTGGCCATCCTGGCATTTTCCCTGACCGTGCTGCACGATCAGG
>CAVFKS010000050.1:0-14732 GCA_963623015.1 Clostridia bacterium | reverse complement strand
GGGTAGGCCCACATGCGCACCGGCAGCGGGTGGAGGGCCTCGAGCTGGCGGCGCAGGCGCAGCTGGCTCACCGCGATAAAGACCCACACGATGAGCAGGGAGGCGCCGGCGGCGTTGAGCATAAACGACAGCAGCCAGCCGGTGTCGGCGTAGTTGAGCACGACCATGATGACCGACAAGATGACGGACAGGCCAATGGCGTAGGTGGGCACGCCGCGCGAATCAGTCTTGGTAAACAGGCGCGGGGCCTCGCCGCGGGAGGCCAGCGAGTGCATCATGCGCGAGGAAGCGTAGATCTGCGCGTTGAAGGCTGACAGCAGGGCCAGCACGATGACGACTTCCATGACGCCGGCGGCGGCCGGGATGCCGGCGCGTTCGAGCACCATCGTAAAGGGGCTCTCGGCCGCGCCGGAGGCCGCGCCCAGGATGTGGTAGGGCAGCAGGAAGATGATGACCAGCACGGAACCCAGGTAGAACACCGAGATGCGGGTAATCGTAGAGCGCACAGCGTTAACCAGGGACTTTTCTGGGTCCTCGGACTCGGCGGCGGCGATGGCAACTACCTCGATGCCGCCGAAGGCAAATGCCACGGCGAGCAGGCCCGCGGCCACGCCGCCCAGCCCGTTGGGCATGAAGCCGTCCGCCAGGAGCACCTCGGTGCCCACGAAGCTATGTCCGGGCAGCAGGCCGAAGATGAGCAGCACGCCGATGACCAGGAAGGCGATGATGACGGCGACCTTGATGAAGGCGAACCAGTACTCGAATTCGCCGAAGGCGCGGACCTGGAGCAGGTTGACGATGCCGAAGACGGCCACGCAGATGGCGGCAGGGATCCACGGCGGGCAGTCGAACCAGGCGCCAATGAAGGCGGCCGCGCCGGTGATCTCCGCGCCGAGGACGGCGACGGTGGCCAGCCAGTAGATCCAGCCCTGCGTGAACCCGGCCCAGCGGCCGATGCCGTGCTCCGCGTACTCGGAGAAGGAACCCGAGGCGGGGATGACGGTGCCCATCTCGCCGAGCATCTGCATGACCAGGATGGCCAGGAAGCCGGCGATGACATAGGCGAGGAGGACTGCGGGGCCGGCGGCGGCGATGCCGACGCCGGTGCCTAGGAAGAGCCCGGCTCCGATGGTGGAGCCCAGGCCCATCATGGTCAGGTGGCGGACCTTCAGGCCGCTACCGAGCCGGGTGGCAGCCTGCGGCTGGTGAGTGGGAGACGAATTAGTAGACACCTATTCAATGATAGTTACCCCACTCGCGCCCGGGGCCGTTTGGGTGCCCGAAACTTGCCGATGCCGCCTGGCCTCCGGTAGCAGTCGGGCTAGTGCTGGGCTTCCGTGCGGGCGCGCAGGGGCAGGATGCGGGCTAACAGGATGAGGATGGCGGACAGGACCAGGACGGCGATGACCTGGCCGCGGGCGCCCTCGTCGAAGATCATCAGCACGATAAGCCCCGCCATGGCCAGGATGACCAGCCACGGAACAAACGGGTAGCCGGGGGCGCGGATGGCCGAGATCTCGCCGCCTGCGCGCAGCTGCGGGTGCAACTTGAGGTAGGAGGCGGTGATAAACAGCCAGATGACCAGCAGGCAGCCGCCGACGGCGTTGAAGAGGAAGGTCAAAAGCCCGGGCGGGTTCCAGTACTGCAGGCCCACGGAGGCAAACGCAAAGAGCATGGACAAGATGACGGCGTTGACGGGCGAGCCGGTACGGCCCTGCTTCAAGAAGAGCTTGTGGGCGTTGCCGGTCTGGGCCATGTCGAAGACGAGGCGCGAGGTGGCGTAGATCTGCGCGTTGAAGGACGACAGCAGGGCGACGACGATGACGACCTCCATGAAGCCCACCGCGGCCGGGATATTGGCCTGCTCGAGCACCAGGGTGAACGGGGACTGGGCGGCCACGTCGGCGTTCTGGATCTGGTCGAAGGGCAGCAGCAGGGAGATAACGCCCACGGCGCCGATGTAGAAGACCAGGATGCGGAAGATGACCGCGCGCACGGCGGTGGCAACGTTGTGGGCCGGGTCCTCGGACTCGGCGGCGGCGATGGTCACCAGCTCGATGCCGCCGAAGGCAAACGCCACGGCGAGCAGGCCGGCGGCGAAACCGGGGGCGCCGTTGGGCAGGAAGTTATCGGTAAAGTTCGAGGCCTGGACGGTCTCGGCCCCCGGCCACAGGCCAAGCGCCAGCAGCAGGCCCAGGGCGATGAACGCGATGATGACGACGACCTTGATGGTCGAGAACCAGAACTCGAACTCGCCGAAGCCGCGGACGGCGGCGAAGTTGACCACGGCGAAGAAGGTCACGGCAATAAGCGCCGGGATCCACGGATCCCAGCCCGTCCAGGAGCTAATGATGGCCGCGGCGCCGGTGATTTCGGAGCCCATGACCATGATCAGCATGAACCAGTAGAGCCAGCCCAAGGTGAATCGGGCCCAGTTGCCGAAGGCATCGCCAGCGTAGGTAGAAAAGGACCCCAGGGAGGGGCGGGCGGCGGCCATCTCTCCGAGCATGGCCATGACCAGCGCGATGAGCACGCCGGCGATGGCATAGGAGATGAGCACCGACGTTCCGGAGGCCTGGATGCCGACGCCGACGCCCAAGAAGAGGCCAGCGCCAACGGCGGAGCCTAGGCCCATCATGGTCAGATGGCGGGTCTTGAGCCGCTGCGGGTTATCTGCGGGGTTGCTCATGGGTTCTATTCCATTCGATAGCTACTGGATTTTAAGCTGTGAGATTTTACTAAGGGTAACACCGGTGGGCGAAGGGGTAGATACGGCGGTACGATGTCGGATGGTACGGCGGCGCCCGCCCGCGTGCTACGCCGCCCCTTCCCGCTGCCCCGCGGGAGGATTAACGCAGACCACACTGCATCGAGCTGAAGGAGTTGGCGCACACGCATGGCACCCCAGAAAAACACTCAGGAACAGCGCACGCTGCGCGGACCGTTGCTACTGCGCGGCGCCGGGGAGCAGACCTCTACCTTCGACCAGCGGCTGCTGGAGTCCGGCGCCGACCACGACTGGATGCACGCGGACCCGTGGCGGGTGCTGCGCATCCAGGGTGAATTCGTCGCCGGCTTCGATGCCCTGTCCAAGCTGCCCAAGGCCGTCACCGTCTTTGGCTCCGCCCGGGTCAAGCCTGACACCCCGTACTACGAGATGGGCGTGGAGCTGGGCCGCCAGCTCGTTGCGGCCGACTACGCCGTCATCACCGGCGGCGGCCCGGGCCTGATGGAGGCCGGCAACCGCGGCGCTTCCGAGGCCGGCGGGCAGTCCATCGGCTTAGGGATCGAGCTGCCGCATGAGCAGGGCCTCAACCATTATGTGGACCTGGGCCTGAATTTCCGTTACTTCTTTGCGCGCAAGACCATGTTTTTGAAGTACTCCCAGGCGTTTGTGTGCCTGCCCGGTGGTTTTGGCACCATGGACGAGTTCTTCGAGGTCTTGTGCATGGTCCAGACCGGCAAGGTCACCAACTATCCCATCGTGCTGCTGGGCACTAAGTTCTGGTCGGGCCTGGTCGAGTGGATGACCTCCGCGCTGCTCGACGGCGGCTATATCTCGGAAGGGGATACCCATCTTTTCCTCGTCACCGACGACGTATCCGAGGCCGTTGCCCACATCGTGGAGGCCCACCAGGTGATGACTGACAAGCGCATCCAGGAGGAGCGGGGCGCTGGTGCCTAATCCTGCCGTAAAGCGAGCGGCGGGCCTGCCGCGCGTGATGGCCATCGTCAACCGCACCCCGGACTCCTTCTATGACCAGGGGCGCACCTTCGCGCTCGACCCGGCGCTGGAGCGCTGCGATGCCGTCGTGGCGCAAGGAGCCTCCATCATCGACATCGGCGGGGTCAAGGCCGGGCCGGGCCAGGAGGTCAGCGCCGCCGAGGAGATCGATCGCGTCGTCCCCACCATCGCCCAGGTGGCCCGGCGCCACCCCGAGGTGATCATCTCCGTGGACACCTGGCGCGCCGACGTTGCCGATGCCGCGATCGCCGCCGGCGCCGGACTCATCAACGACACCTGGGCCGGATGGGACCCTGAGCTCGTCGAGGTCGCCGGTGCCCATGGCGTGGGCTACGTGTGCTCGCACACGGGCGGGGCCACCCCGCGCACCCGCCCGCACCGCGTCCACTACGACGACGTGGTCGCCGACGTTCTGGCGGAGACGACCCGCCTGGCCGAACGCGCCGCACACCTGGGCTGCCCACCCGAGCTGGTGTTCATTGACCCCACGCACGACTTTGGCAAAAACACCTTCCACGGCCTGGAGTTGCTGCGGCGCGTCGACGAGCTGGTGGCCACCGGCTGGCCGGTGCTCATGGCCTTGTCCAATAAGGACTTCGTGGGCGAGACCGTCGACCGCCCCGTGGGCGAGCGCGTCGCCGGCACGCTGGCGGCTACCGCCTGGGCTGCCTCCCGCGGGGTCGCGGCTTTCCGCGTCCACGAGGTCGCCGCGACCCTCGACGTGCTGCGCATGACCGCCGCCATCCAGGGCGCCGCCGCGCCGCTAAACACCACGCGTGGTCTCGCATGAGCGCCCGGGTGTCCGTGGTCATCCCCGCCCTCAATGAGGAGGCCACCGTCGCCGCCGTCGTGCGCGCCTGCCTGGCCGATGCCCCGCTGGAGGTGCTCGTCATCGACGCCGACTCGGATGATGCCACCGCCGCCCAGGCCCGTGAGGCCGGGGCGCGCGTGCTCAACTGGCGCGAGGCCGGGCCCGCGGTAGAGCCTAGGCCGGGCAAGGGAGAGTCCCTGTGGCGGGGGACAGCGGCCGCGCGCGGCGACATCGTCTGCTTCATTGACGCCGATCTCGAGTCCGCGGCGCCCGGAATGGTAGCCCGCCTGAGCGCGCCTTTTTCTGACCCGGCCGTTCACCTGGTCAAGGCCTCCTATACGCGCACCCTGGGTGGGGCGCCCACCGGCGGCGGGCGCGTAACCCAGCTGTGTGCCAAGCCGCTGCTGCGCGCCTACTTCCCGGACCTGGCCGCAATCGACCAGCCCCTGGGCGGCGAGTACGCCCTCCGCCGCGCCACCGCCCGGCAGCTGCCCTTCGTCGACGGCTACGGGGTAGAAGCGGGACTTCTCATCGACGTCGCCCGCCTCTATGGGGCGGGCGCGATCTCGCAGGTGGAGCTGCCGCCGCGGCGCCATCGCAACCGACCACTGGACGAGCTTTCGCCGATGGCCGATACCGTGGCGCGCACCATTCTCTCCCGCGCCGGCGCGTGGGATGGTCCTTGTGTACAACGGCCCCCGCTGAGCCAGGTAGGCTAGGGCCCGTGTTGTCGTGGATCATCCTCATCGTCTTGCTCGTCCTGCTCAGCGCCGCCGGGATCTGGGCCATCATGCGCTACTTCGGCCCGGCTCCGCTCCTAGACGCGGCTGCCGATGCCGACGAGCTGCGCGCGGAGAACCTCGCCGCCGTTGCCCGCGGCGACCTGGCTGCCCTGCGCTTCGATGTGGCCGCGGGCGGATACCGCCAGGATCAGGTAGACGAGGTCTTAGCGGCACTATCCGCCCTGGCTACCCAGGCCGGCCAGCCAGAGCGCGGGCCCCGGCAGGCGGATTTGGGGTAGGCTGGATACAGTCCGAAGTGAATAATGCAACGTAAGGAGCTGTGTATTTATGGCAGCCATGAAACCACGTACTACCGGCGGCCCGATGGAGGCCGTTGAGGAATCTCGCAAGATTGTGATGCGTATCCCGTCTGACGGCGGCGGCCGCATCGTCGTGGAACTGACCAAGGAAGAGGCTGCCGAGCTCGGCGCTTTGCTGACGGAGGCAGCCGGCTAAGGTGCTCGCAGACGTCATTGATCTCCTCGCAGACCCGAATGACGGTTCCCGCCTCGAGGGTGCCGACGGGTTTTCCCGCCTCGTATCCGAGTCGGGTCATTCTTTCGATGTAGCCCGCCAGGGCTACGTGACGCTTGCCAGCGGCGCGGGCCTCAAGCACCAGGGCGATGACTCCGCCATGGTGGCCGCCCGCGAGACCTACCTGTCCTTGGGGCATTTTGCCCCGTTCGTGGAGGCCGTCACCGGGGCCATCCAGGACATCGTGGACTTGGCCGACCTGCATGACGATGCCCACCCGGGCATCCTGGAGGTTGGCGCCGGCACCGGCTATTACCTGTCGCACACGCTCGACTCCATTGTCGGCGCGCGCGGCATTGGTCTGGATATTTCCCCGCACGCCGCCAAGCATCTGGCAAAGTGCCACCCGCGCGTGGGCGCGGTGGTGGCCGACGTGTGGGAGCGCCTGCCCATCCGTGATGGGTCGATCGACGCCATTTCCGTGGTCTTCGCCCCGCGCAACCCGGCTGAGTTCCAGCGGGTACTGGCCCCGGGCGGCCAGGTTCTCGTGCTCACCCCCGGGGTGGGCCACCTGGATGAGCTGCGCGAGCCCCTGGGCATCCTGGGCGTCGAGGAAGGCAAGGTCGAGCGCATGTACCAGCAGGCTGGGGGCCTCTTGGAGCAGGCCGCCGACCCGGTGGAGATTTCCTTCCCCATCCAGCTGGACCGAGCCTCGATCGCCGCGCAGGTGGGCATGAGCCCGTCCGCGCGCCACATCCAGCCGGAAGAGCTGGAAGAGCGCATGGCTGGTTTGCCGGAGGTACTCCAGGTCACCGCCCGCGGGCGGCTCGACCGCCTGCGCGCCGTGCGCTAGGCGCCGCACAGTTTAGCCCCGGGAGAGGAATGTTTCCTCCCCGGGGCTTCTGCGATGCCGCCGCGCCTGGTGCCACGCGGCCTGGCGATTAGTGTCCAGCGCGCTCGAAGGAGCGGCTAATCGAGGCCTCGCCGGTGGTCTCTACCTTAAAGCCGGAGCAGCCGTCCTCGAAGTACATGCGCGAGGACATGGTGACCAGGCCGGAATCGGCGTAAACCTCCACGGTCGAGCCGTCCACGACGATGGTCAGGGTGTCGTCGTCGCCCTCGGCCAGCGGGGCTATGGCCGGCTTGTCCTCGGCGTATGTACCCCCGAAGGCGCGGGAGACCGAGCGGTCGAGGGTGAGGCTGTCTCCAGAGTGGCTAATTTCTGTGGCCGGATTACCGTTGCCGTCGAGCAGCGTGACCTTGACGCAAGAGCCCTCCGGGACCTCCAGCATGCCGGTCCACAGGCGAGCGCGCTCGGACTCCTCCACGGCGCCCACCAGCCCGCAGGCCGGCGTCTGGTAGATGACCCCGTCCTCTAAGGTGACGTGGCGCGGCAGGGTGAGCACGTTGGCCCAGCCTTCTTCCTCCCAGGAGTGATGGCGCAGCGGCTGATCCGCGCGCCCCCGGCCGTTGAGCAGGCCGAAGAGCAGCGCCTCCGCGTAGCCCTCGCCCCGGTGATCGGTGCCCGGGGTGACGTTGGTGTTGCGCGGGCGGGTGAAGTCGTGGCCGAAGTCGAGGCGCCGGAAACCAGTGGTGACCTCAAACTCGGCCCCGTGCAGCCTGCCCACGAGGTAGCCGGCAATCTCGTCATGCTTGCCCGGCACGGACTCGATGGTCACGAGCAGGACATCGAAGACCTCGCCGGCGACATCGTCACGCAGGCGGATGATGCGCGGCGAGACCACCGCGGGAAGTTCGGCGCCCTCGTGCGGGAATTGCGGATCTCCGGTGAAGGTCAGCGGGCCATCGAAGTCCCACTTCATGCCGTCGGGGCTGTGCAGGACCACCGGCACCGGGTTTTCTAGGGTGCCGGTTAACGCCAGCATCAGCCAGCCCTCGTGGTGCTCGCGGTCCGCGGAGCTCCAGCCGGGAACCACGCAGGGCGAGCGGAAGCGCGAGTAGCCGGGGACGGTGGGGGAGACCTCCGCGACGCGGCGCACGCCGGCGTCGAGGGAGCGCGGATCGTCGTGGACCTCGCAGGTGGTGCTCACATCGGCGTAGTCGGCCACCGCGATGGTCGAATCCGTGGAGGTCACCGAGGTGTAGTACAGGTGCGCCGCCCCGGCCGAGGCGGTCACGGCGCCGGCGCGCAGCCGCACCTCGCCGCCGGCGGGAGCCAGGGCATCGTCGCATTCGAACCAGTAGAACGGGTTGTCCTCCGAGTAGGCGTGCCCCCAGCGCGAGGGCTCATCCGCCGAGGGGCGGTACTGATAGAACACGTGCCACGTATCGCCGTCGAGCAAGACGCCGGCGGGGGCCTCGAGGATTCCGGATTCGGGTACCAGGTGCAGTTCTGGGCGCAGTGTCATCTAAATCAAGCTCCGATACACGTCGACGGTCTGCTGGGCAATGGTAGCCCAGCTGAATTTCTCAACGGCTCGCGTGCGGCCGGCATCGGCATAAGCCTGCAGCTTCTCCGAGTCAGCGAGCAGCTCGTTGACCGCAGCGGCCAAGTCGGCTTCGAAGGTCGTCTCATCGGCGGCATCGTAATGCACGAGCGTGCCGGTGGTGCCGTCGACGACAACCTCCGGGATTCCGCCGACATCGGAAGCCACGACGGCCGTGTGGCAGGCCATGGCCTCCAAGTTGACGATGCCCAGGGGCTCGTAGATGGAAGGGCACACGAAAAGATCCGCGCCGGAGTAGACCTGCTGGATGTCCTCGCGCGAGAGCATCTCCGAGACCCAGAAGACGCCGTCGCGCTCGGCCTGCAGGGCCTCGACCAGCGCCTTGGTCTCCGCGGCAATCTCCGGGGTGTCTGGGGCGCCGGCGCACAGCACCAACTGGGCATCCTTATCGAAGCGGGCGGCGGCCTTGAGCAGGTGCTTGACGCCCTTCTGGCGGGTGATGCGCCCCACGAACGCCACGATGGGGCGATCCGGGTCCACGCCCAGCTTGTCCAACACGTGCGGGGTGGTCGGCGTCCACAGCTGCGTGTCGATGCCGTTGAGCACCACGTGGACCCGGTCCGCGTCCACGCGCGGGTAAACCTCCAGGATGGAGTCTTTCATGCCGGCGGAGACGGCAATGACGGCATCGGCGTATTCGATGGCGTTGCGCTCCGACCAGGAGGAGACGTCGTAGCCGCCGGCGAGCTGCTCGCGCTTCCAGGGGCGGTGCGGCTCCAGGGAGTGGGCGGTGACCACGTGCGGGATCCCGTTGAGCTTGCCGGCCAGGTGGCCGGCCAGCCCGGTGTACCAGGTGTGGGAGTGCGCGATATCGATGCCCCGACCGGAGGCGGCGTGGGCCATGCGCAGGCCAGTGGATAGGGTCTGCAGGGCACCGTTGGCATCGGAAAGCTCCGGGTCCGGCCCGAAGGTGTAGACATCTGCCTCCGTGCGGGGGGAGCCCATGCAGTAGACGTCGACGTCTACCAACTCACGCATAAAGCGGGTGAGCTCTGCTACGTGCACGCCCGCCCCGCCGTAGATCTCAGGCGGGTATTCCTTGGAAAAAATGCCGGCTTTCATACCCGCCCAGAGTAGTGACAAAACGCCCGCCTCGCAGGGGTGGTCACCCCCGCCGTGAACAACACGTGAATATGGGCGCAAACCGGTGACAAAGTGACTGCGGCGGGATAGGTTGGAAAGTGTGAGAAGCCAGCCGAATGTACTTGCCCTTGTCCTTGCCGGTGGCGAAGGAAAACGCCTCTTCCCCCTGACGGAAGATCGCGCCAAGCCCGCCGTTCCCTTTGGCGGGTCCTACCGCCTGATTGACTTTGTGTTGTCCAACCTGGTCAACGCCGGTTACCTCAAGATTGCCGTACTGACCCAGTACAAGTCCCACTCGCTGGACCGGCACATCTCGCAGGCCTGGAACCTATCGGGCCCCACCCCGCAGTACATCGCGTCCGTGCCCGCGCAGCAGCGCCGCGGCAAGCGCTGGTACAACGGCTCTGCCGATGCCATCGTGCAGTCGCTCAACCTCATCAACGACGAGAAGCCGGACTACGTCATCGTCTTCGGCGCCGACCACGTCTACCGCATGGACCCGTCCCAGATGGTCGAGGAGCACATCGCCACCGGCCTGGAATGCTCGGTGGCGGGTATCCGCGTCCCGCGGTCGGAGGCTTCTGCTTTCGGCTGCATCGAGGCCGACGGCATGGGCACAATCACCAGCTTCGTGGAAAAGCCCGCGGATCCCCCGGCCACCCCGGATGACCCGAACATGACGTACGCGTCCATGGGCAACTACGTCTTTACAGCCGAGGCCTTGAAGCAGGCGCTGCTGGAAGACGAGAAGAACGAGAATTCCACGCACGACATGGGCGGGGACATCATCCCGTACTTCGTGGCCAAGCAGCAGGCCCACGTCTATGACTTCATGGCCAACGAGGTCCCGGGGGCGACGGACCGTGACCGCGGCTACTGGCGCGACGTTGGCACCATCGACTCCTTCTATGAGGCGCACATGGATCTTATCTCTGTGCACCCGATTTTCAATCTGTACAACTCCAAGTGGCCGATTAACTCCACGGACGCCTCGAACTGGCCGCCGGCCAAGTTCGTGCAGAACGGTATCGCGCAGTCGTCGATGGTCTCGCCGGGCTGCATTGTCTCTGGCGGCACAGTGCGCAATTCCGTGCTGGCCTCGGACGTGCGGGTCGATGACGGCGCCACGGTGGAAGGCTCGGTGCTCATGCCGGGCGTGCGCGTGGGCAAGGGCGCGGTCGTGCGGCATGCCATTTTGGACAAGAACGTCGTGGTGGAGGAGGGGGCCATCATTGGCGTCGACCGCGAGCGCGACGAGGAACGCTTCCAGGTCTCCGCCGCCGGCGTGGTGGTCGTGGGCAAGAACGCAGTGGTCGAGGCCAAGTAAGGCCCCGGATAGCACGTGGGCCCGGTTCCGTCGAGGCGCCGGGCCTTAAGTTCGCGCTGGTGCGGGCTGCAGTGCCTTTAAAGCTTGGTCACCAGGGTCAACCCGGAGCCCAGCGGCAGGCGCGTGACCGAGGCGCCTTCGAGCTCGTGGAGTACAAAATTGTCCAGCTCGCGGGCTGCGGCGGTCACGCGGTCGGTGCGGGTGTCATCGGCCAGCGTGCCATCGAGCAGCGAGTTGGCCAGAACCAGGGTCCCGCCGCGGGTGAGCAGCGGCAGCGCCGCCTTGGTCAGCGCCAGGGCGTCCAGGGTGGCCAGGTCGGCGTAGATGACTTGGTAGGCATCGTTGGCTAGCCTGCCGATG
The DNA here is from genome assembly GCA_963623015.1 of Clostridia bacterium. Lineage (GTDB taxonomy): Bacteria > Actinomycetota > Actinomycetes > Mycobacteriales > Mycobacteriaceae > Corynebacterium. The sequence continues at coordinate 3,682 of CAVFKS010000050.1, read as the reverse complement.
ACGTCCAGCGGCCGCGACGGCAAAAAGCGCACGTGCCCTGCCTTGTAGCCGGCTCGGCGGAAGGTCTCCTTGGCGTGTGCCTGGTGCTCGGCCTCTGGGTCCACGCAGGAGAGGATGCCGCTGGCCGGAAGGCCCGCCAGGAGGTAGAGGCCGGCCACGGAGGCCGCCGGCGTGATCGCGATGACCTGGGGCTTGTCCACGTGGCTGGCCCCGGCGGCGAGGGTGGTCAAAAGCTGGCCCGTGGGGGCATCGGGCGCGGGAAGGGAATACTCCGCCGCATGCGCGAGGGCGGACTCCAGGGCCTCGCTGGTGGGCGAGGTGGCCTCGATGTAGGAGTGCTGGGCGTCGAAAGCAGTAGTAGTCACGCCCTAAACAATAGGCAAAAACTGCCCGCGAAGGGGCCAAATCGGCGGTGTTGCGCCCGCTAATTGCGCATCCTGGGCGGCTCACAGAATGTTGCCAGGCTAGTGGCTGGAGTTCGGCAGGCGGATATAGCACAATACTGCCTATGACAAGTGCAGAAGTAGGCGCGCAGGCCGGTGTTGGAATCGGTACCGAGGACAACCAGCCGGGAGAATCACTCTCCGGCACCGCGGCCTTCGATGCCGGCACCGGCTCCATGCCCGAGTGGGGGGACCTGGTGGCCGAGCATGCCGATGGCGTCTACCGCTTGGCCTACCGCCTCTCCGGCAACCAGCACGACGCCGAGGATCTCACGCAGGAGACCTTCATGCGCGTCTTCCGCTCGCTGGACAAGTACCAGGCAGGGACTTTTGAGGGCTGGCTGCACCGGATTACCACTAACCTCTTTTTGGACATGGTCCGCCACCGCTCCCGCGTGCGCATGGAGGCTCTGCCGGAGGACTATGACCGCGTCCCCGGCACGGACATGACCCCGGAGCAGGCCTATAACGTGGCCAACCTCGACCCCGTCCTCCAGGCCGCCCTGGATAACCTGGGCCCGGACTTCCGCGTGGCCGTCGTCCTGTGTGACGTCGTGGGCATGAGTTACGACGAGATCGCCGACACCCTGGGCGTCAAGCTGGGCACGGTGCGCTCGCGCATTCACCGCGGGCGTTCCCAGCTGCGCGCGGCGCTCGAGGCCGCGGCCCAAGAAGACGAGTCCGCCCGCGAGCTCCTGCGCTCCCGCTAGGTCAGGGCTAGGCTGGGGTTAACCTTTAAAGGACATTGTGGGAGGTGTGAGCATGTTCGACCGAAGCTTCGAACCGGCTGCCAAGCGGCAGCGCCTAGTAGAAAAGGTCAAAAGCCGCGCCCGGCGCCTCGATTCCATTGACCACTTGGGGCCGGAGGCCGTGGTCAGCTTCGTCGACGGCGAGATGCCCCCGAAGGCCATGCACCGGGTGCGGGTTCACCTGGTGCACTGCCCGGAGTGCCGGGCTGAGGTGCATCGGCAGCGGGGTGCTTCCGAGTGGGTTCGCACCTGCAACGTGGAGGCCCAGGTGCGCGCGCCGCGAGACCTTCTGGCTAAGCTCAACGGGATTGCCCAGGCGCCGCTGCAGCCGGGCCCCGATGCCGCCACCCCGGTGTTCCGCCCGGAGCAAGACATGCTCGACAAGCTAGAAACGCTGCGGCGCGCGTTGCGGTTAAGATAACAGTCGTGTTTTCTTCCATTGGTTGGGGCGAGATATTCGTCATTGTGGTCTTGGGCGTGCTTATCGTCGGCCCGGAGCGCCTGCCGGGGGTCATCCAGGACGCGCGCGCGGCCATCTACGCCGCCCGCAAGGCTATCAATAACGCCAAGGCGGAGCTCAACGGGGAGATGGGGGAGATCTCCAAGGAATTCGAGGAGCTGCGCGGACCGATTTCCACGGCCGCCGAGTGGGGCCGCATGGGCCCGCGAACGGCGCTGACCAAAGCGCTCTTCGATGGCGACGATTCCGCCTGGGACGATTTTGACCCGCGTAAGCCCGCTCGCCCCGCCAACCCGGCTGCCGCCGCGCAGCCTAGCCAGCCGATGCCGCCTAGCCAGGCCACTCCGCCAACTCAGCCTGCCGCGGGGGCGCAGGCAACGGGTGCGGGATTCGACTATTCGCAGATTTACTCGGAGCCGGTGCAGCCGCCGCGCAAGCGTCGCCGCCAGCCTGGGCTTGACCCCAATCCCCGCCAGGCGTCCCCGCAAGAAAACGACAACGGCAATAACGGCGATGTCGGCTTCTCCTGGGCCGACATCACCTAGCATCCCGCGCGCGACCTAGTGGCGCGTAACCCCCAGCCCCAAGGACTTGCCCGCAAGCGAACTGGGGCGGACCACCAGCTTGTCCGCGATGCCGGAGATGGCCTGGGCCGCAGCGGACCCAGGCGCGGCAACGACGATGGGAGCGCCGGCATCGCCAGACTCGCGCAGCGCGGGATCCAGCGGAACCTGGCCCAGCACCGAGACCTCGTGGCCCAAGATGGTAGAAAGGCGCTCGGCCACGACCTGGCCGCCACCCGAACCAAAGACATCCATGGTGGACCCATCCGGCAGGACCATCGCACCCATGTTTTCGATCACGCCGGCCACGCGCTGGCGGGTCTGTTGCGCAATCGAGCCGGCGCGCTCGGCCACCTCGGCCGCGGCGGCCTGCGGGGTGGTCACCACCACCAGCTCGGCGCCGGGGATGAGCTGGGCAATGGACAAGGCGACATCGCCAGTCCCGGGCGGCAGATCCAGCAGCAGGAAGTCCAGGTCGCCCCAGAAGACATCGCCTAAGAACTGCTGGATGGCGCGGTGCAGCATGGGCCCGCGCCAGACCACTGGGGCGTTGCCCTCAACGAACTGGCCGATGGAAATGAACTTCACGCCATGCGCCTGCGGGGGCAGGAGCATCTCCTCGTCGATGACCGTGGGCGGCTCGTTGTTGCCCATGAGCCCCGGGACGGAGTGGCCGTAGATGTCGGCGTCCACCACGCCGACCTTCATGCCCTTGTCGGCCAGCGCGCATGCAAGGTTGACGGTCATCGAGGACTTGCCCACGCCGCCCTTGCCGGAGGCCACCGCGATAACGCGGGTGGTGGAGTCGGGCTTGGCAAACGGGATTTCCGGCTCGGCCTGCCCGCCGCGCAGCTTCTGTTTGAGAGCCTTGCGCTGCTCGTCGTTCATAGCGTCCATCCCGACGGAGACCTCGCCGACGCCCTCGATCTCCTCGAGCACCGCGCGGGTGTTGGCCTCGATGGTCGAGCGCATCGGGCAGCCGGCGATGGTCAGGTAGACCTCGACGGCGACATCCGAGCCATCAATCTCAATGGACTTGACCATGTCGAGCTCAGTGATGGGGCGGCCGATCTCGGGGTCCTCGACCCGGGCGAGGGCAGCGCGCACCGCGGATTCAGTAATGTGATTAGTCATAACCGTGCCCATCTTAGTGATGCCGCCCGGTTCGCGCCGAAACTGCCCGGCGGGCATGTAGACTGCTTGCGGAAAAGACAAATCCAGGCTGCAAGGAGCAAATAGTGATCCCTTCCCCGCGGTGGCGAGAGTTAGCGGCGGTGGCCGCCTGTGGCCTGGCTCTTTCGGGCTGTGCTTCGGCGCAACCGCACGCGCCCGTGCCGGAGGTGGCGCAGCGGGAGGTGCGCATCCTGGCGGATCTGGGGCGCGATGATGAGGCGATCATCGCCGAGCTCTATGAGCAGACCCTGGAGGGGGAGGGGCGCAGGGCCCGCCTGGTGGACAGTAATGGCC
>CAVFKS010000049.1:0-14774 GCA_963623015.1 Clostridia bacterium | reverse complement strand
CTATGGTGTCTTCCACCAGCTGGGGGTTGAGTGCATGGCCGGACGAGGCCAAAAAATCCAGGGATGAGGTGTCGAAAGCCCCATCCGGGTCGGCCTCGATCATGCGCTTGAAGAACACGGGGGAGGAGATAAGGCCGGCCGGGCGGTAGCGCTGAATGTCGGCCAGGCACTCCTCGGCGTCGAAGCGGCGGCGGGTGATGATGGTGTTGCGCGCGCCGAGTGCGATGTTCAAACACGCCCAGCCCCAGGTGTGGAAGATGGACGCCGTCAGGTGAATCCGCTGGTTGGCCCGCCACGGCATGTTGGCCAGGATGGTGGACAACACGTGCGGGAACGTGGGCTCGGAGCGCACGATGCCCTTGGGAATCCCGGACGTGCCCGAAGACATCAACACGATGCGCCCGTGCCGGGGTAGGAGCGGCAGGCGCCCGGCACCTGCCGCGGGCTTGGTCTGGCCCGTGGCGATGTCCTCGAGGAGCGGGAGGCCGGCGCGGGCGGTAGCCGGGGCATCGCCAGCGTGTGCCACGATGACCTCCAGGTCCGCGGCGGTGGCGGGCAGGCGGTCGAGGAACTCGTCGTCCACGATGAGGACGTTGATGTCATTTTCTTCCAGCGTGCCCGCCAGCTGCTCCGGGGAGGAGCCGATGTTGAGCAAGAAGATGTCCGCGCCGGCAAAACCCTTGGCGCCCAGGGGCACGATGATGCCGCGGCCATTGCGGGCCATGACACCGATGCGGAGGCTCTCCGGGCCCGCGCCGTGGCGGCCAATCAGGTAGCGGGCCAGGTGTCGGGCCTGGGCGCGCAGCTGCGCGTAGGTCAGCACCCCGTCGTCGTCGATGAGCGCGACCTTGTCCGGGCAGATGAGGGCGGCCTGTTCCAGTTCGCGGGCGGTGGTGAAATGGTAGCGGGCCAGGATGCCCGGCAGGGCGGCGACGGAGCGTGGGCCGCCCTCCCCGTTGATGATGCCCGAGCGCACGAGGGAGGTGGCCAGGTTGGCTAGGGCCTTGGTGTGAAACGCGGCCGTGCTGAGTATGGCCATGGTGCTTCCTTCTGTATTTGTATAATTCGCGGGGCGGGCAACAGTGTTTAAGTCGCGCGGCGCGCCTGCTAGTGTTACTGCTGTTACTATAGTGGCAACCTAGTGTAGTTTTGCGCCTAAATATAAATAACGAGGGGATGTACCAGCCCATGCTCAACCATCGCACCACCATCAAAGGGCGCATTGCGGCCGCCGCCGCAGCGCTCGTCGTCCTAGCCGCTACGGTTATCACCCCTGCCAGCGCGGCGGAGCGCAACCTCGTCGCCTTCGGGGATTCCGTGTTGGCGGACCCGCGCATGGACGTCTACCTGGGCGCGCGCCTGAGCTCCCAGGCCCCGCGCGGGATTGACTGCCCCAAGTCCCCGGCCAACTATGCCGGGCGCACCGGCGCCAAGCTGGGCCTGCCGGTACGAGACTTCTCCTGCTCGGGCGCGGTCTCCATGTCCCCGGGCCCGCAGATCTACGCCCAGGTCGACGATGCCATCGCCACCGGCGCGCTCAACCCGGCCACCGCCCGCGTGCTCTATGCCACCGGGTTTAACGACACCTATAACAACCCCACTTTGAACATGGATCAGATCCGGGCCAGCTGGGTGGCCTATAACGCCCCGATCATCAACCGCATCCGCGCCGCGGCCCCCAATGCCCGCATCCAGATCGTGGGCTACCCCACCATCGGCACCGGCGTGGAGTACTGCCTATTCCACCTGGCCCCGATGTCCTCGCACACCAGCCTGCCGATGCCGGGTGTGCGCGACTGGGAGGACAAGGCCCAGTGGATGCAGGTGGACCTGGCCCGCGCCACCGGCGCGGAGTTCGTAGATCTTAAGCCCTCTACCCGCAATAACGGCACGTGCGCCCTCGACGGGGAGCGCATGTGGGCCGGCCTGGTGGACTTTACCGCCGGCGGCGGCAACCTGCCGCTCCATATCAACGAGCGCGGCCACGAGCACGTGGCCAACGTCCTGGCTGCCTCTTAAGGGCTTAAGGGGGGAGCTGCTGGGCGCCTGGCGGCGCGTGGGCTAGGAGGGCATCGTCAAGCTTGGGCTAGTCCTCGCGCGCGGCGGCCAGCAGGTAGTCGCCGTAGCCGGACTTGCGCAAGGGCTCGGCTAGGGCGCGCAGGGTGGCGCGGTCGATGAACCCCTCGCGGAATGCGGCCACCTCGGGCGAGCCGATGATGGTGCCCGTGCGTTTCTGGATGACCTCCACGTAGGCCGCAGCCTCGGACATCGAGTCGATGGTGCCGGTATCCAGCCACACATCGCCGCGCTGCAGGCGCTGCACGTGCAGCTGGCCGCGGCGCAGGTACTCCGCGTTGACGGCGGTGATTTCCAGCTCCCCGCGCGCCGAGGGGGCAATCGACTTGGCGATGTCGACCACCGAGGAGTCATAGAAATACAGCCCCACCACTGCGTGATTGGACTTCGGAGCCGTGGGCTTTTCCTCGATGCTCAGCGCCTTGCCGGTGGAGTCGAACTCGACCACGCCGTAGCGCTGCGGGTCGGAGACCTCGTAGGCGAAGATCATGCCGCCGTCGATGTCGCGGCACGCCGCCAGCGCGTGCGAGAAGCCGTGGCCGTCGAAGATGTTGTCCCCGAGCACCAGGGCGACGTCATCGCCGGCTAGGAAGTCCTCGCCGATGATAAAGGCCTGCGCCAGGCCATCGGGGGAGGGCTGGACCGCGTAGTGGAGCATGATGCCCAGCTGGGAGCCGTCACCCAAAAGACGCTGGAAAGAGGCCTGATCCTCGGGCGTGGTGATGAGCAGGATCTCGCGGATGCCCGCCTGGATGAGGGTGCTGAGCGGGTAGTAGATCATCGGCTTGTCATAGATGGGCATCAGCTGCTTGGAGATGCCCTTGGTGATGGGGTAGAGCCGGGTGCCCGACCCGCCCGCGAGAATGATGCCCTTCATGCCCTTTAGCCTATCCCACGCCGGGCTGTGCGCCCGGCCGCGGCGGCATCCTGGCAGGAAACGGCCTGCAACCCCTCTAGGCGGAATGATTTTCACTAGTGTTGGATTGATGAAAACCTTAGGTAGGGTGGGCTCTATGAGCCAAACTGTCAAGGGTGTTATCGCCCGCACCAAGGGTGCAGAAGTAGAAACCGTCAACATTGTCATCCCGGATCCGGGTCCCCACGACGTGGTGGTTAAGGTGCAAAGCTGCGGCGTGTGCCACACCGATTTGGCCTACCGCGACGGCGACATCGAGGACGCCTTCCCGTTCCTGTTGGGACACGAGTCCGCCGGCGTCGTCGAGACCGTCGGCTCGGCCGTTACCCACGTCCAGGAGGGGGACTTCGTCATCTTGAACTGGCGCGCCGTCTGCGGCGAGTGCCGGGCCTGTAAGAAGGGCGAGCCCAAGTACTGTTTCGCTACCTTCAACGCCTCCCAGCCGATGACGCTCGAGGACGGCACGGAGCTCAAGGCGGCGCTGGGCATCGGCAGCTTCGCGGAAAAGACCCTGGTCCATGAGGGTCAGTGCACTAAGGTCGACCCGGAGGCTGACCCGGCAGCGGTGGGCCTTCTAGGCTGCGGCATCATGGCCGGCCTGGGGGCTGCGGTCAACACCGGGGATATCCAGCTGGGCGAGTCCGTGGCCGTCTTCGGCTGCGGCGGCGTAGGCACCGCGGCCATCGCCGGCGCGAAGCTGGCCGGCGCGGCCACCATCATCGCCGTGGACTTAGACGAGGCCAAGCTGGACACCGCCCGCGAGTTCGGCGCGACCCACACCATCAACTCCAAGGGCATGAGCGAAGACGACGTCATCGAGGCCGTCCGCGAGCTCACCGGCGGCTTCGGCACCGATGTGGCGATTGACGCCGTGGGCATCATGCCCACCTGGCGCCAGGCTTTCTACTCCCGCGACCATGCCGGCCGCCTGGTCATGGTGGGCGTGCCCAACCTCACCGACCACATCGACGTGCCCGCCATCGACCTCTACGGCCGCGGCGGTTCCATCAAGCCGGCCTGGTACGGCGACTGCCTGCCGGAGCGCGACTTCCCGGCGTACACCACGCTATTCCAGAATGGCCAGTTCCCGCTGGACAAGTTCGTCACCGAGCGCATCGGCCTCGGGGAGGTTGAGCAGGCCTTCGCCACCATGAAGGCCGGCAAGGTCCTGCGTTCCGTGGTGGTGATGTAAGTGAAGATCGAAAAGTTTGTCACCTCCGGTAAGTTCCGCCTCGACGGCGGCGAGTGGGACGTGGATAACAACGTCTACCTGCTCTCCAGCGATTCCGCAGACGCTGCCGATGCCGGCGTCTACATCATCGACCCCTCCCACGACGCCCAGCGCGTCTACGACGAGGTAGGCGAGCGCAAGGTCCTGGGTGTTATCCTGACGCACGCGCACAACGACCACTGCGAGCTAGCCCCCGAGGTGGCCGCCCACTACGGCGTGGAGGTCTACCTGCACCCGGATGACCAGCCCCTGTGGGAGGAGACCAACGGGCAGGCGGAGTACACCCCGCTGGAGGACAACGGCGTGTTCACCCTGGGCGGCGAGGACATCGCCATCGTCCACACCCCCGGCCATTCGCCGGGCTGCGTGGTGGCCTATATCGCCAATGAGGGTGTCCTCCTGTCCGGCGATACCCTCTTCAACGGCGGCCCGGGTGCCACGGGGCGCAAGTACTCCGACTTCGACGTCATCATCGAGTCGCTGAAGACCCGCGTGTTCCCTCTCCCGCCGGAGACCAAGGTGCTGCCCGGCCACGGCGACGAGACCACCGTGGGTGCCGAAGCCGCGCGCATCGACGAATACATCGAGCGCGGCTACTAAACCCCCGCGGGCACGGCCCGTGCGAAGTACTTATCACTTAACTTCCCACATAACATAACACGTGGGAAGTTAAGTGTTATGTTGGGTGTTATGTCCTATTTGCGCAGCCTATAGCGTTGTTTGGGGCTGCGCCCGGGTTCCGTCTTCTCTGCGATGTTGTCTCGGATGAGCTCGTTTAAGGCCTTCTGGACTGCCGTTCGGCTCAGCTTTGTGGCCTCCACCAGTTCCGTCGTGGACACCGAAGGGCTGTGGCGCAGGAGGTGCTCCACGTGGTCGCGGGCGGTGCCGTAGACCTCCTGGGTGGCTACCTTGCGGCGGTGGAAGATGATGGTGAAGCTGTCGATCCGGTTGATGAGTTCAGGTTTGGGCATGAGGGCATCTGCTAGAGCCTGGCGAATGGTGGCGATTCCTGTGCCGCGGTTTTCAGCAGCCACGCCGCCCTCTGGCAGGGGGATATCCTCCAGGAACGAGGACAAGCGCTGATTGCGGGTGGAGCTTACTCCCGCCTCTCCCAGGTTGCGGAGGGTGACCCCACCGTAGAGCCCACCGGGGTTTGTGATTTCCAGGCGGTCAACGAACATATTGATCTGCACCTGGCTGCCTCGCGCGGTGGGGGAATAGTCCCGGTGCATCAGGGCGTTGACCAAGGCCTCGCGGACGGCGACTAAGGGGTAGTCGGGAAGGGCAGTGCGAGACTTGTTGCCGATGAAGCCGGCGGTGCGCATGTTCTTTCTGACGATGTCGATGCCCTCACTGACTAGTTCCGGGATGGTCCCATGCAAGGTCGCGCTGTCGAGCAGCCGTACGCCCGTGGTGACGTCCCCTTTGGATGTACCCGGGAAAAGGGCAAAGGTCACGGTCAGCCGTGGGAAGAACTCCTGCGGGTAATCCCCCATGACCAGGAGGGCAGCCAGGGTGGGGTGTCCGTCTTTGAGGATGCGCAGGCGTTTGAGTGCGACATCCCGGCCATCCGCGAACGTCTTCGTGCGGCGTTGACTGTGTACCTCGAGGAAACCCTCCAGCGCGGCGCCCTCGATATCATCCAGGGCGGCGTCGGGGACGGGATCCTCGTCCCAGGTGGGCTGGGTATGCTCCTCGAGGAGGCGATTGATCTCATACTGGCTCAGGCGGGTGTCCCCGTCGCCGGTACGGATAAAGCTGCCTTGGTAGAGGCCCTTGGTGTGGACGTAACAAGGTTTATCGCGGGCAGGTAGCTCTTCGACCTCGGCAACCAGGACGGGCTTGCCCTCGAATTCTAGGATGTCGATCTGTGGCCGTGCCGGCGGCATCAGCTGCTGGCAGCGGGTCTCTAGCTGATCTTGAGCCTTGGCAGCAGAAAATTCCTTTACTGGGGTAAATCCATCCTTCTCGGAAAGCCCGACGATGAGGGTTCCGCCAGCCCCATTCGAAAAAGCGCTCAAAGTGTTGCTGATATCGCTTCCCACCGCGGATTTAACCTCAACGGACTGCTTGTCGCTGCCGATGACCCGCAGCTGTGAAATCAGTTCTTTAAGCTCGGCTGGCGTCATGAGCAGGCCTTTCTCTTAACATCCCACTCAACATAACACATAACATAACACGTGGGAAGTTAAGTGTTATGTTGGGTGTTATGCTTGCAAAGTCCCTGGTAGGGACTAATAAAGGCCGAGATAGAGGGCCAGGGCGGCGCGCCAGTTCATCGGGGTGAAGCCGGTTGCCTCCAGCTTGGACAGGTCGAAGGTGGACTCCTTCGGGCGGGGGGCCTCGGGGCCCACCAGCTCGCGGTACTGCTCGGTGGTCACCGGGGTGATCTCCGAAGGATCGTGGCCGATGCCGGTAAAGACCGCCATGGCAACCTCGTCGCGGCCCACCGGGTCTCCGGTATTCGACAAGTTGTAGACGCCATACTCGGCCCCCGTTTTCAACAGGTGGATGATGCCCTTGGCCAGGTCCTCGGCGAAGGTGGGGCGCCCGCGCTGATCGTGGACTACGGCCGGCTCGACGCCCTTGTCGGCCAGCGCGCGCATCGTAGCCATGAAGTTCGGGCCGTCGCCGAAGACCCAGGAGGTGCGCACCACAAAGTGCCGCGGGGCGGTTTGTGCTGCGGTATCGCCCGCCGCCTTCGATGCCCCATACGCCGACAGCGGCGAGGGCACCTCGTCCTCGGTGTGGAGGGCCTGCGAGCCGTCGAAGATGTAGTCGCTGGAGACGTGGACGAACTCCAGGTTGTGCTCCGCGGCGATCCGGGCCAGGCGCGCCGGGGCGGCGGCGTTAACGGCCCAGGCCGCGGCGCGGTCTTCCTCGGCGCCGTTGACGTCGTTGTAGGCGGCGCAGTTGATGATGGCGCGGTACTGCTTCCACGGCCGGGCCGGCGGGTTGGTCACGTCAAAATCCGCGCGCGTGCAGAACTCCGCCTCGCCCAGGCCGGCGGCCGGCAGGAAGCGCTGCAGGGCCCGGCCCAGTTGGCCGTCTGCGCCGGTGACGAGGATGCGGCGCGGGGGCATCGGGGCGGCATCGGCAAGCTGGGGGTGGGCCACGTCCTTGGCGGAGACTTCCGTCGGCGTCAGCGGCCAGTCCACCAGATCCAGGTTGACCATGGTGTACTGGGCATCCGGGGACCAGTGATCATTGACCAGGTAGGAATACGCGGTGGCGTCCTCGAGGGCTTGGAAGCCGTTGGCCACCCCGCGCGGGACGAACACGGCCGTCTCCGGCCCGATTTCAGCGGTTACCAGCTGGCCGTAGGTGGCAGAGCCCTCCCGCAGGTCACACCAGGCGCCAAAGACGCGGCCGGCGGCAACGCTCACCAGCTTGTCCCACGGCTCCGCATGCAGGCCGCGGGTCACCCCCTTGGCCGCGTTGAAGGAGACGTTGTTTTGCACCGGCTGGAAATCCGGCAGGCCGGCGGCGACCATCTTCTCCCGCTGCCAGTTCTCCTTGAACCAGCCGCGCGCGTCCCCGTGGACGTCGAGCTCCACCAACAGCAGGCCCTCGATGCCCGTTGTGCGTACCTGCATGTCCTGTCCTTTGCTTTCGTAGTGTCCGTCGTGTCGATGCTGCCTCAAGCCAGCAGGGTGCTACTGCCCGCGCTGGGCGTAGTTGGCCTCCACGGCCTCCTTGGCCGGGCGCCACCAGTCCTCGTGGCTTTGGTACCACTTAATGGTCTGGACCAGGCCCGCGCGCAGATCCGTAAACTCCGGGCGCCAGCCCAGCTCCCGGCGCAGCTTGGTCGCGTCCATCGCGTAGCGCTGATCGTGGCCCGGGCGGTCCGCCACGTGCTCATAGGCAGGGCGGCCGTCCCGGGTGGCGCCCATGAGTTCGCAGATGAGCTCGATAACGGCCTTATTGTCGATGTCCGGCTGGTCCGCGCCGATGTTATAGGTCTCACCCAGCCGCCCGCGCTCGAGGATGTCGAGCACCGCCCGGTTGTGATCGTCGACGTGGATCCAGTCGCGCACCTGCGCGCCCGTGCCATAGAGCTTCGGCACCCGCCCGGATAAGATATTGGTCACCTGCCGGGGGATGAACTTCTCGATGTGCTGGTAAGGGCCGTAATTATTCGAGCAATTCGATAGCGTTGCCCGCACCCCAAAGGAGCGCACCCAGGCGCGCACCAGGTGATCGGAGCCGGCCTTCGTGGCCGAGTATGGGCTCGAGGGCGCATACGGGGTGGACTCGGTGAACTTCGTGTCCGCGCCGATTTCCAGGTCCCCGAAGACCTCATCGGTGGAGACGTGGTGCAGGCGCGTATCGTGCGCCCGGCAGGCCTCCAGCAGCACAAACGTGCCCACCAGGTTGGTCTGGATGAAGGGGGAGGGGTCCCGCAGCGAGTTGTCGTTGTGGGACTCCGCCGCGAAATGCACCACGGCGTCCACGCCCGCTACCAGCTCGTCCACCACGGCGGAATCGGCGATGTCGCCCACCACCAGGTTGACCCGGTCTTCCGGCAGCCCGTCCAGGTTGGCGCGGTTGCCCGCGTAGGTCAGCTTATCTAGGACGGTAAACCGCCAGTCGGGGTGCAGCCGGTGGGCAAGGCGGACGAAGTTGGCGCCGATGAACCCGGCGCCGCCGGTGACGAGCATGTGCATGGCAGTCAATTCTAGGCGGGGAAGGAGGGAAGTTCTGCGCGGTCGAGCCAGGCGCCCAGCAGGTCGTCGGTGGCCTCAGTGGCCTCAGTGGCCTCTGTGTCCCCTGTGCCGGGGGCGACCAGGTAGAGCTGGGTCACGAAGTCCGCCGGTGTGACCAGACTATGGGTGCCGGCGGCGACGTAGGCGCGGACGGCGTTGAAGAAGGCGGCATCGCCAAGCTGACGGCGCAGCGCGTGGAGGGTTAGCGCCCCGCGCTTATAGACGCGATCATCGAACATGTCCCGCGCGCCAGGATCGGCCAGCAAAAGGTCCTGCGGCTTGCGGGCGAGCACCGCGTAGTGGGAGCGCGCGGACTCATGCGCCGGCTGGCCATGGGCGTGCTCGGCCCATAACCACTCGCTATAGCAGGCAAAACCCTCGTTGAGCCAGATGTCCTGCCAGCGCTTGAGCCCCAGGGAGTTGCCGAACCACTGGTGGCTGAGCTCATGGGCGATAAGCCGCTCGAAGCGATGGTCCCCGGCCACGTGATTGGACCCGAAGATGGACAGCCCCTGGGCCTCCAAGGGGATCTCCAGCTCGTCGGAGGTGACCACCACCTGGTAGCCCGCGAAGGGGTAAGCGCCGAAGGTGGCGGTGAAGAAGTCCACCATCTCCTGCTGCTGGCGAAATTCCTCGACCACCTGCCCCTTGAGCTGTAGCGGGGCCCAGGCGGTACAGTCGGGGCCCAGCGGGATCTCGATGAACTCGCCCACCATCACCGTAGCCAGGTACGTGGCCATAGGCTGCTGGGTGCGGTAGTGCCACGTGGTAGTCGAGCCATGCCGCTTGCGGGAGACAAGCTCGCCGTTAGCCACCACGCGGAAGGGGCTATCGGCCTCGATGCGCAGGTCAAAGGTGGCCTTCTGGCTCGGGTGGTCATCGCACGGGAACCAGCTGGGCGCGCCGGTGGGCTGGCTGGCCACCAAAGAGCCGGACTCGGTCTCCTCCCAGCCCAACTCGCCCCACTGGGTGCGCACCGGCTGCGGGCAGCCGCCATAGCGCACGTTGAGCTCACACTTCTGGCCCGGCTGCAGCGGCTGCGCGAAGGAGATGCGCAGCTTGCCACCGGTGTGGCGGAAGCGCGCCACCCGCGGCGCGTGCTTGGCGCTGACCCGGCGCACCGCCAGTCCGTCGGCCAAATCCAGGGTGAGGGCCTCCAGGGGCTTGGCGCCCACGGTAAGCGATAGGGTGGCCTCCGCCTGGAGCAGGTTCGGCTCCACCCGGTAGTGCAGCTGCAGGTCGTAATGGCGTACCGCATAGCCCAGGTTGTACTCGACTCCGGTGTAGCGGTCGCGCGCCGGGCCGGCCGGGGCAGTGGCAGCGGCGGCATCGCCAGCGGTGCCGGTGGCGGCGGGCAAAAACGCGGAGCGGGCGGCAGGCAACAACTCGAACATAAGTTGTTACCTTACCGCCCGGCGGCTGGCCCTCAAGGCCAGGGGAGGAGCTTTAAGCGTAGAACGCGCGCCAGAAGGTGCCCCAGGACTTCTCCAGATCCTCATGCCAGCCCGGCCAGGAGTGGGTGCCGACGTTGCGGAAGTTGTAGTCGGCCGGAATACCCTCGCGATCCAGGCGGGCCTTCAGGTTGTGGGTGCAGTGGTTGACCGCGGCCTCGATGACGCCGCCCTCGACGACCAGCTGCGCCGAGCCGAGGGAGGCCACGAGCGGGTTAACCCCCTGGGCGATGTAGTAGCCCGGCAGGTCACGCTCGGCGGCCAGGCCAGTGGCAGAAGAGATATACAGCTGCGTGCCGCGCAGCTTGGCGGCGTTGATCTGGGCGTCGTTCCACCGGTTGGCGTCCGAGCCCATCGGGCCCCACATCTGCTCCGGCTGCACGCCGCCACGGTTGACGGTCAGGCGCAGGAACTCATACTGAGCCGGGGCGGCGGTCTGGGCGCAGCCCGCGAAAGAACCCACGGCATCGTAGAAGCCCGGGTTGTGCTGGGCGAAGTTCAGTGCGGACGTCGCGGACATGGACATGCCGGCCACGGCGCGCTTGTTGTTAGCGCCCAGGCGCTGCTCCAGCGGGCCGGGGAGCTCCTTGGTTAGGAAGGTCTCCCACTTCTGCGGGCCGTTGACGTACTTGCCCTGCGGGTTCGGGTCCACCCAGTCGGTGTAGTAGGAAAACGCGCCGGCCTGCGGGATGACGACGTTGACCTTCTTATCGGCGTAGAAGTCCACCACCGGGGACAGGGACAGCCAGTCGGAGTCCTGCTCCGCGCTGCCCGCGCCGTTGAGCAGATAGATGGTTGGGCGGTTGGGCTCGCCGGCCGGGATGACGGCCAGCGGGACTGTGCGCCCGCCCATCGTGGGCGAGGTTGCCTGCAGCTTGAGCACGCGCGGATCCTGGCCAAACTTCTTGAACCACTTGCGGGACTCAATCTCCGGGGTGACCTGGAGTTCGCTCACCTGGGCCAGCGGCGTATTGGCAGCGACCTGCTGCGGGGTGACCGTGGCCGCGGTGGCGGCGGGGGTGCCGGCCAGGCCAGCGACAGCGACGAGGGCGGCAGCGCCCAGCGAGCCCAGGGCGGCCCGCCACGAAGAGGAGTTCTGCATGGTTCTATTCAGCTTTCTCGATTGTTTCAGAGCGAGTGGTGCGGGGTGGAGGGACTACGGTGCCGGAACCGGAGCTTCGGCGACGGGGGCGTTTGCCACTGGGGCGTCCGCCACGGGGGCATCGGCAGCCGGAACCTCCGGGACGGCCGGGATCTCCGGGACGGTGTCTTCGGTGCCGGGGATACCGTCGAGGACCGGGGCGAGAGCCTGCGGGTCCGGATCGCCTACCGGGGGCACGTTCAGGTCGACGGCGGCGCGCTCATCCTCGGCGGCCGGGGCCTCGGTGACGATCTGATCGCCGGTGATGGCGGAGCGCAGGCCGAGGCTGGCGGTCGGGTTCGGATCCTGGTCGAAGGCACGGGCGAAGGTGGGCCAGGACTCGGAGAGGTCCTTGCGCCAGCCCGGCCAGGAGTGGGTGCCGGTGGGGCGGAAGACCCAGTTGGCGTCGACGCCCTCGCTATCCATCTTGCGCTTGAGCGCGCGGGTGCAGTCATTCATGGCGGCCTCGATGGCGCCGCCCTCCACGACCAGGGTGGACGAGGACTTCGAGGCAGAGGACAGCGCGGCCAGCGAGGACTCCCCCTGCTTTTCCATGATGCTGCTGAGCATCTCGTTCTCACCCGGCAGGCCGGAGTTGGTGGACACGTAGATCTCGGTGCCGCCGAGATTGTTCTTGGTGGCGTTGATTTCGGCGTCGTTGTACAGGTTGTAGTCGCCGCCGGCCGGGCCCCACATCTGGTCCGGGGTGCCGCCACCGCGGTTGACGGTCAGGTAGGTGTAGAAACGCGGCAGCGGCGTCGAAGTGGCAGCGCAGCCGGAGTAGGAGCCCACGGCGTCGTAGAAGCCCGGGTTGTGCTCGGCCAGGAGCAGGGCGGAGGTGGCCGACATCGACATGCCGGCGATGCCGCGCTGGCCGTCAGCGTTGATGGCCTTCTCAAACGGGCCGGGCAGCTCGCGGGTCAGGAAAGTCTCCCACTTCTGCGGGCCGACCAGGTAGCCCTGGTTCGGGGACTCGAGCCAGTCGGTGTAGTAGGAGAACGCGCCGCCCTGGATGACGGCGACGTTGACGTTCTTCTGCTTGTAGAACTCGATGACGTTTTGCTGCGGGTCCTTATTGCCGCCGGTCATGGTCAGCCAGTCCATGTCCTGCTCCGCGCCGCCGGCGCCGTTGAGCAGGTAGATGGTGGGACGCGGGGTGTTAAAGTTCCCGTCCGGGGTGATGACGTTGATGTAGATGGGGTTATTAGCCAGGGTGCGTCCCATGGCCGGGGAGCTGGCCCGGAAGGTCTTCACGTAGTCGCGGTCCGCGCCGTATTCGGAGTTGTTGTAGGCGTAGGTGGTCCAGGCAAAACCGGTGTCCGGGTTGTTGACCAGGTCGCCTTCCTCGTTTTTGCTCAGCCAGTCGTTCTCCACGGTGAGGAAGTCATTAATGTCGACTTCCTGGACCTCGGAAAGAAGGGCTGGCTCGATCTGATCGAGGGAATCCTTGCCCCACAGCTGGGCGGGGTTGATGTCGGCTACACCCGGGGTGTTCTCGGCCGCCACGGCAGCCGGCAGGGACAAGGTGCCGAAGGCGAGGGCCAGGGCGGCAGTGGCGGTGGTGACCGCACGCAAGACGGGAGACTTTTGCATGAAATTCGCTTCCTGTGAGAGGGATAGGACTCCGGCGGAGATTCGCACTTAACTTTACGTATATCGCCGACGATGTCCAGCGCGTTAGTGGGACGAGCTAGAAGGGTAGCCCTGGGGGTGGAACTTTAGGGTCTGACGTTAGCAGCCAGAAGCGGGAAACCGTGCTGGAAACCAGGCAGGAACCCGAAGGCTACCCTGTTAATTGTGGTGCCGATGTGATTATTGTGTCATAATTCTGGCTTGGAATGACCTGCAGGCGCGCCCTGGCGTGCCTGAATTCCAACTTCTTTGACGCCACCCCGGTGTCAACAACCCGTCGCACAAGGACAGAAGGTAACCGCCAATGAATATCGAATCCATCATCGTCATGATCAACCAGGTCCTCGGCCAGTTCGTACACCAGGGCTCCTCGCAGCTGTCCATTGGCCTGCTGAACCTGGGCCTCATTTAGGGGCGCACTGGCGTGCGCCCGGGGGCGTGGGTGGCGCTGCGGGGGAGCGCGCGTGCCACTCTAATTTCGGGGGCGGGGGGACAAAGTCGTCATAAGAACGTATCCTGTAGGGCGTGACTAGTGAACATTATGACGTTGTAGTACTCGGCGCGGGCCCTGGCGGCTACGTGTCCGCCATCCGCGCAGCCCAGCTGGGCAAGAAGGTTGCTGTTATTGAGAAGCAGTACTGGGGCGGTGTCTGCCTCAACGTGGGCTGCATCCCGTCCAAGGCTCTCCTCAAGAACGCAGAAGTTGCGCACACCTTCAACCACGAGGCCAAGGACTTCGGCATCTCGGGCGAGGTCACCTTCGACTTTGGCAAGGCGCACGCGCGCTCCCGCAAGGTGTCCGACGGCATCGTCAAGGGCGTGCACTACCTGATGAAGAAGAACAAGATCACCGAGATTCACGGCCTGGGCTCCTTCAAGGACGCCAAGTCCATCGAGATCACCGAGGGTGATGACGCGGGCAAGACCGTGACCTTCGACAACTGCATCATCGCCACCGGCTCCGTGGTCCGCTCCCTGCCGGGCGTGGAAATCGGCGGCAACATCGTCTCCTTCGAGGAGCAGATCCTCAACAACGAGGCCCCGAAGTCCATGGTCATCGTTGGCGCCGGCGCCATCGGCATGGAGTTCGCCTACGTCCTGGCCAACTACGGCGTGGACGTGACCATCGTGGAGTTCATGGACCGCGTCCTGCCCAACGAGGACAAGGACGTCTCCAAGGAGATTGCCAAGCAGTATAAGAAGCTCGGCGTCAAGCTCCTGACCGGCTACAAGACCACCGCCATCAAGGACAACGGGGACAACGTCACCGTTGAGGTCGAGTCCAAGGATGGCTCCAAGCACGACACCCTCACCGTCGAGCGCTGCATGGTCTCCATCGGCTTTGCCCCGCGCACCGAGGGCTACGGCCTGGAGAACACCGGCGTCGAGCTCACCGAGCGTGGCGCGATTGCTGTCGATGACTACATGCGCACCAACGTCGAGGGCATCTACGCCATCGGCGACGTCACCGCCAAGCTGCAGCTGGCTCACGTGGCCGAGGCCCAGGGCGTCGTCGCTGCCGAGGTCATCGCCGGCGCTGAGACCCAGCTACTGGGTGACTACATGAACATGCCGCGCGCCACCTTCTGCAACCCGCAGGTCGCCTCCTTCGGCTACACCG
>CAVFKS010000048.1:0-14775 GCA_963623015.1 Clostridia bacterium | reverse complement strand
AACTTCATACCGAGCCGAAAGCACCAACGGCTACACCACTACACGGGACTTGACCAGGGTCGATCCTCTCCTTGCGCATCCAACATGGTGCGCATCCGGCGGTTGATGGACTCTTCGCCCAAGACACCAGAATGAATGCGCCTTGAACCGTCGTCAATGAACACCGGTCGAGTTCGAAAGTACTGGCCATCTGGGGCATCGTCAGGCTCGAGCGAGGACAGCAGGACCTGGTCATACAATGCACGCATATGGGCGAGGGTGCGCGGGAATTGAGTCTTTTCCCCCAAGGCCGTTGGAGCAAAGAGACCCAGATATGCCGCCGCCATCTCCTGAAACTGCTTCGCGGCCGAAGAAACAGCCGGGTTCGTCGCCGACCCCGCGGCAGCCTCGAGGACCGCGCTTACTTCCTGGCGGGTGGAGTGAATCCCCTCGATCTCATTCGTAGAGCGAATCTCGTCGATGAGCAAGCTATGGGTGTAGTGCTGCCTGGCAGCCACGGGCAGGTGCTGCCAAAGCTTTGTTACTGCTATCTCGTTGCTCCACACGGCATTCTGCAGGCCGACGACTTCGGCGGTGTTCACGGCGAACGTTTCGAATTCACCCACGTAGTAGGGCCAGGACACTGCCGCAGGGCTATTCCGGCGCTGTTCCCAGGCTTCGTCGAGAGCCTGTTCTGCGTTATTGGCAGACATGTGGAAGACCTTTTTCAGGGGGTAATACGCCATCGCAGAGCCTCCTAGCTGGCCTTATCAGAGGAAATGCAGGGGCGAGGTACATACCGCACCGGCATTTTCGAGTCCCTTCACCCTACCCTATTTTGAAAAATCCGGCGATCTTTAGAATTTAGGCCTCGGGACAAGTGGCCTATTTTGAAAAATCCGCGATTTTTCAAAATAGGACGAAGGTAGGGCCCGGTAAGTTCACATGAAACCCATTCCCAAGACGCGGTGGGGCTGGCTCGGTTAGGATTTCCTCATGCTTGCCCACACCGTCGCCGCGCAGCTACGCGAGGCCATCTCCGCCGGCGAATACCGACCCGGCGACAAGCTCAACGAGGTCCAGGTGGCCGAGACCTACGGGTGCTCCCGCAATACGCTGCGGGAGGGCTTTACCCAGCTAGCCGCCCAGGAGCTGGTGGTGCGCATCCCCCACCGCGGGGTCTTCATCGCCGAGCCGGACGTGGGCTTCGTGCGCGATCTCTACCTGGCGCGGGCGGCCATCGAGCCGGCGGCGGCGCGGTGGGCGGACTACAAAGACCCGGCGCGGCTGGTAACGCTTGCCGCATCGGCCCGCGAGCATGCGGCGCGCGGGGAGCACCAGGAGGTCTCCTCCATTAACCAGCGCTTCCACCGCGCACTGGTCGCAGGCTTGGGCTCCCCGAGTCTGGACCGGCAGATGTCGCAGTTGCTCGCGCGCATGCGGCTGAGCTTCCTTCTCATTTTGCCGCGCTACCCGAGCCTGCATGCCGACCACATTGAGCCCAACGTGGAGCTCGCCACCCTCATCGCGGACGGGCGCCGCGCCGAAGCCGCGACGTTGAGCCGCGAGACCCTCCTCGGCACCCTGAGCACGCTCGAGGGCTACCTATAGACAAAGGGGGCATCGCCCAGCTTGGCGATGCCCCCTCTATTTGCGACTAGACGTGATAGTCGACGTCGCGGGCGTTGGTGACCAGCATCTTGCCAGGCGCGTGCGTGATGGCCAGACGCGGCTTGGAGTGCATGACGATGGCCTGCGGGGTCACGCCGCACGCCCAGAACACCGGGATGGTGCCTTCGGAAATGTCGACGGCCTCCCCGAAGTCGGGACGAGACAGATCCTCGATGCCGATCTCCTCCGGGTTGCCCACGTGCACCGGCGCACCGTGGACGCCCGGGTAACGGGCGGTGATGCGGACGGCATCGGCAACTTGGCCGGCCGGGATAGGCCGCATGCTCACCACCATCGGGCCACTAAACGCGCCTGCCGGCGCGCAGTCCAGGGTGGTCTTATACATGGGCACGTTGCGGCCCTGGGCGATGTGGGCTACCTCGATGCCGGCTTCCTGCAGGGCCGTCTCAAAGGTGAAGGAGCAGCCGATGAGGAAGCCCACCATGTTCTCGTCCCAGTAGGAGGTGGCGTCGGCGACCTCGTCTACCAGCTCGCCGTCGCGGAAGATGCGGTAGGCCGGCACGTCGGTGCGGATGTCGCCGCCCGGCAGCAGGTCCGAGGTGTACTGGCCGGCCTCGAGCACGCCCACAATGGGGCACGGCTTGGGGTTGCGCTGGGCAAAGAGCAGGAAGTCGAAGGCGTATTCCTGCGGCACCGCCAGCAGGTTGGCCTGCATGTAGCCAGGAGCGTGGCCGGCGGTGGAGACCATGTCGTGGTCGCGGGCGAAGGCCCGGACCTCCTCCGGCGTGCGCATTATACCCATAGCGCCAGGATCCCGGAGAAGGACTTGATGCCGATGAAGATCTCCAGCACCAGGGCCAGTGCGCCAACCACCAGGAGCCAGGCGGGGTGCTTGTAGCCGTGCAGCAGGTCGCGGCGGCGGAAGGCCACCCACATCACGATAGCGAAGGCAATGGGCAAGATGATGCCGTTGAATGCACCGGCGAAGATGAGCAGCTTCTGCGGGGCCGAGTTGAGCACCAGGTACAAGATGGTGCAAACCACGATGAAGGCCACGGTGGCGATGTTGCGGGTGCGCGCCGGAGTGGTCGTGTGCGTCACGAAGGTAATCGAGGTGTAGGAGGCGCCAATGACCGATGACAGGCCCGCGGCGAAGAGGACCACGCCGAAGGCGCGGAGGCCGAACTCGCCGGCGGCATGATAGAAGGCATCGGCAGCCGTGTTGTCTTCCGACAGGGCGACGCCGGTGGAGACCACGCCGAGGACGGCCAGGAAGAGCAGGATGCGCATGACACCGGTGACCAGGATGCCCAGCACCGAGGTGCGCGAGATGTTCTTGACGTTCTCCGGTCCGGTGAGGCCGGAGTCGATGAGGCGGTGGGCGCCGGCGAAGGTGATGTAGCCGCCGACGGTGCCGCCGATGAGCGTGGTGATGACGAAGAAGTCCACCTGGTCCGGGGCGACGGTGTTCTTCAGGGCCTCCCCGACCGGCGGCTGGGACACGATGGCCACATAGAGCATCAACAGGATCATGATGGCGCCGAGGGCGGCGACCAGGCGGTCAAGCGCGACGCCGGCCTTCTTAGACAAGAACACGAAGATGGCGATGGCGGCGGAGATGAGGCCGCCGATGCGCGGGTCGATGCCCAGCATGGCGTTCAAGCCCAGGCCCGAGCCGGCGATGTTGCCGATATTGAACACGATGCCGCCGACGAACACGAGGATGGCCAGGAACCAGCCCAGGCCCGGCAGGACGGTGTTGCCCAGCTCGTTGGCGCGCTGGCCGGAGACGGCCAGGATGCGCCACACGTTGAGCTGGATGGCGATGTCGACGAGGATGGACAAGACGATCGCGAAGGCAAAGGCCGCGCCCATCTGCACCGTGAAGACGGAGGTCTGGGTCAAAAAGCCCGGGCCGATGGAGGAGGTGGCCATGAGGAACATGGCCCCGACCATGGGGCCAATCCCCTTGGGCGCGGCGGGCTTGTCCGCCGCCGGGGAGGCGTGTGTTTCGGTACTCACGTAATTTCGCCTTTCGTGATGCAGGTCGCAGCAGATGGTGACGCGCATCATCATAAAAGATTGTTGAACAAGCTGTAAACGCCCCGGGGCTCACCATTTTTGTGACTACCCCCACTTGCCCGCCGCGTGCAGCCCTTTTGGGCCTGGGCGGGTGTACCGGCTGGGCTTCGGCGGCATCGCCCAAGCGGGGCTTTGCTAGCGCGGAAGCAAAACGCCGGGGCCGGGAAATTCTGCCAAATTCATGCCTATGCGGTTATATAGATTCCATGCCCAAGAAGAATGCGATCGACGTGACCACGCTAATGGGTAAGTCCTCCCGCACCTATCAGACGCGAAAGGTGACGGAGGAGATGGTGCGTTCGCGCACCCACGTCGCCATCGCCATCTGGGACGTGCCCTGGAAGTCCGCCCCCACGGGCAAGCTCTATGGCTGGGTCATCGCTATCGATGCCGGCAAGAACCGCCGCTTCGTCCGCACCGGCCGCACCATGGAGGGCGACCCCACCCCGCAGGTAGTCAAGGAGGTCCACCGGGCCACGCGCGGGGTGCCGCGCCCCATCTGGGTCGTCGTCGGCCGCCGCCAGGCTGCGCTGGGAAACCGCCTGCGCGCCGACGGATACCAGGTCACCGGCTCCTTTGCGGAGGAAAACACCGCCGGTCCCCGCGCCCGCCAGCTGCGCAAATCCCACGAGGCCCAGGCCATCAAGCGCTCCAAGCGGGAGGGCGAGCGCCCCGAAAAGAAGGCGCCCAAAGCGGCAGCGGCGCCGACGCACTGGCTGCCCAACCGCAGCTCCTTCCGCGGCACCGGCAACACGGTGCGCATCGCCACTGATGCCTCCTCGGACACCTTGTCCAAGGGCGCGATGTGTTTTGTGGCCTCCAACGGCGACTACCAGCTCAAGACCCGGATGACGAAGGCCGGCACCGACGAGCTAGAGCTCGAGACCATCACCCTGGCCCTCAAATACGCGCTGCGCCAGGGCTTTAAGGAGACCATCATCGAGTCCGACTCCGTGGCCGCGCTCGAGGCCGTAGACCACATCCTGGCCGGCGGGCACAACCGGCGGCGCTGGCGCGGAGTGAGCGCAGGTGCCCGCTCCCGCTTCCTCCAAGCCTGGAAGGACTATTCCGCGCAGGGCAAGGCCACCATCGGCCGCGTCTTAGGACATGCGGGCGACCCCCTAAACCACGCCGCGGACCGGATTGCCTACCTGGGGCTGCGCGCCTCCAATTTCCCGCAGCGGGAGTCTGCTCCCACCGCCTGGCGGGAGGTCGACAACATCCTCGACAAGCTCTCCCAGAAACTCTCGCGCTAGCAAGCCTTCGCGCTAGATGAGCGGGATGCGGCCGTTGGCCGCCAGGACCTCGTTGACCTGGTCCTCCACCGGCTCCATCCCCAGCTCCAGGGCCCGGTTATACAGGGCCACGGCGCGCTCGGCGTCATCGCCAGCAATAGTCAGCGCCGCCAGCTGCGGCAGCTCGCTAAGGCGCGTGCCCGGCCGGGCGAAGGCGATCTCAAGCTCGCCGATGAAGAGCACCCAGCGGAAGGTGCCGACGTTCCAGCCCTCGGGATCGTCTGCCGGGGCGCCATCGACAAGCTGCGGCCCGGCAAAATCCGGCGGCGTATTGGGGTTCAAATAGACCCACTCCAGGCCGAAATTGCCGCGCTCGTAATCGCCGTCGAGGAGGCGTTGGGCCGCGGACTCCACCGGGGAGAAGGTGCGCCGCGAGGCATCGAATACCCCGAAGACCTGGCCTTGCGCATCCGCCACGCCCCAGGTGGCCCCGTGGTGCTTGACCGCGCCCTCCCCCAGAAAGTACTGCAGCGCCAGGGCGTCGAACTCGTCCGGGTGCCGCGCCACATACGCCCCGAACTCGCCCAGCCAGGGAATGGACCACCACTGCTCCTGCGAGCTAAACCGCATGTCGAAGTTGGCGTAGACCTCCTCGGCCTGGCGCTCGTGCTCCGCCAAGGCGGGCCGGTGCGCCACCTGGAGTTCTTCTAGGGTCTCGTACAGGGTGGGCATATTCCCACGCTACCTAGTTGAAGGCCGGTGTGCAGCCAATATCGAAGTGTTCGCGCCGCCCATCTTCGAATGTGACCTCCAGGCTAGAGTACAACCGCGCCTGATAGCCGCAGTCTTGCCGCTTGCCCACGGTCACCTCCACCGGATACGTGCCAAATTTACCCTCCGCGCAGTTCGGGTCGCAGTCATTAATCAGCGCCTGCCCGCGGGCCCGGGCCTCCTCGGCACCCCAGTTGCTCCACTCCAGCTCGCGGAGCGAATAGTTGTTATCCGCGCACGCCAGCGACATCTCCCGCGGCCCCTCCAGGCCTGTGACCGCCACGCAGCCCAGGATGGCCGTGGCCTCAACGGTAGTCTCCACGCCCGGCGCCACCAGATTTCTGGCCTCCACCAACTGGCCCGTCTCCGGCAGGACCCGGAAGGAGATGGCCTCGTAGCTAAAGTCGGCATCGTTAAGCTTGATGCCCGGGCGCTCCGCAAGCTCCCGGTAGACCGAGGCCTGCTGCGCCGAGGTCAACGCGGGGTGCAACAAGGTGTGCAGCAGCTGCGGGACGTCCTGGGAGGCGAAGTCCTCGTCGAGCTCGCCCGGGCCTTCCTGGACCAGCTGCAAGGCGTCCGTATCCGGCCCCACCAGCACCGACTCCTGCTCCACGGGACCGCCCACCGGCACCTCGTACTCCGTGATCAGAATGGAGGCCCCATCCTGGTCTCGGCGTTTCATGTACTCCTGGCTGCTGATGCCTGCCGATGCCGCGTCCGGCTGCGCCTCCGCCGCCTCCCCCGCCGCAACCAGTGCCTGGGCTGCCGCGGTGGGCTGAAAGGCCGACGGGAGGATAATGGCGCCGAATACCACGAGGACGGCGGCGGCTACCAGGCCCTTGAACCAGTTGCGGCGGGGGCTGGGCTGCATGGCCTGCGCAGCGTCGTCCTGGATGATGCCGCGCAGAACCCGCTCGGAGCGGGCGCGCTCGAGATCCGTCAACTCCGTGTCTGGCACGGGATTGGCGGCGCGGAGCTGTTCCAGCGGATCCATCATGACATTGCTTCCTTCAGGTGTGTGCGGGCGCGGTGCAGGCGCACCCGCGCATTGGCATAAGAGATATCCAGCACGGCGGCGATTTCCCGGGCGTCCAGGCCCTCCCACGCGTGCAGGGTGAGAATCTCGCGCTCGGTCTCGCTGAGAGTGGCCAGGGCACGGTTGATATCGAGGTTCAGGTCGACTGACTGGGAGAAATCCGCCTCCGGCTGGTCCTCAAACTCGGCCAGCTGGGGGCTGCGGTAGCTCTCCAACACCACGTTGCGGGCGATGCCGTACAGCCACGGCAAGGGCTCTCCCCGCAGGGTCGCGAAATTCTTCCACGCACGCCCAAATACCTCCGCGGCGAGGTCCTCTGCCCCGCCGGCGGGAGTACGACGGCGCACGTAGGCCAGCACCGCCGGGTAATGCTCGCGGAATATCCGCGCAAACTCTTCACGCACGCACTAATTATGGGTGCCGTTGGTGTCATTGTTGAAATGCCCAGTGAAGGACTGTTCGCCGCACGTGACGGTGAAGGTGTGCACGCCACCATCCGGGCCCGGGCCGATGTTGACCGGCGCAGTGATAAATCCAATGAGGTTCGCGGAGTCGGCGGCCGGGCTCATCACAGCCTCGGCGCCAAATGACGTGGTCAGCTGGGCGCGATCCTCCCAGCAGGTGGCCTGGAACATCATCTCGGCGCCCGGCTTGAAGAGATCTTCGGTGAAGGCGGTTAGCTCCGGGGCGGCATCGCTGTTGCTGCCGTGGGCCACCGCGGTGCCGGCGGCGACGACTGCCACGGCGCCCACCACGGCCGCGCCGGCGAGGAGCGGGGAGAAAGTCTTCTTGTACATTTTCGGCCTCCAGTTGAGGGGATAAGTTCACTGGGGATGTGAGGCTTGGGCCGGGGTTGTTACAAGTATCTTTGGGGTGGGGCTGGTTTTCTGGGGGCTTGCCCCTGACGGGGCCGCCGCCGGGCTAGAGGTTGCGCTCCCCAGCGGCCGGCGGCGGCAATCTCTGGCGGGCCCCAATACTCCGCCAGGGATTTCGGCAGCTTGCGCTGCACGTTCTATAGGCTAACAGTTATCCGGCGTGACTGGAAGCACTTTTCCAAAAGCCAGGGGGCACCTCGGGTGTAGCTAGGGGCGGCCCAGCCAGTGCAGGAACCGCCGGTACGCAATCCGCAGCGCAGAGTGCGCGGTGGCTGCAATCTCGCGGCCATAGTTGCGCGGCTTGGCCGCCCGGGGAGTCGGAGAGGTGACTACCCGCACCGGAATCTTGAGGTGCCAGGCCCACAGGCGGGTGCGCAGGGCGTGAAAATTGCTGGTGACAACAACTAATTCACCCGCGCGCGGGACCAGCCGGCGGGCAAATTCGAGGTTTTCATTGGTGGAGGTCGCGCAGGTTTCCTCCACTACATTGTCGAGGCCATGTTCCTCTAAGAAGCGCTTCATGGGGCCAGACTCGCCACTTCCGCTCACGATGACCAGCTGACCCGGGCCGGTGATTTCCAGAGCCTTGAGGAGGCGCTGCTCCAGGACGGCGTCGGGCCTGCCGTGGCGGATTCGAGATCCGAGGACGAGTATCGGGTTCACCGCCGCAATTCTACCCCCTGGGGAGTGGGATAAAGGCGCAGGTGAGAAGAGTAAGTCGGGGGTGGAGGGGTTGCGGGTGGATGAGGTGCGGATTTTAATAGAACATGCAAGCTAATGAAGGGAGGGAAAAGGCCATGAACGCCATTGAATTAGAACAAGCAATCGACAAAATTGAGGCCGGGTTTGCCGCGCTAGGCTCGCTCATGGAGGAGCCGGCGAGCCTTAACTTTTCCTCCCTCCACCCACACATGGAGCGTCTGGAGCAGGCGCTTGCGCCCAAGACATTTATCACGCTGGCCTTCGTTTATGTGGTCCAGCGGGATGATGGCGGGCGCGTGGTCAACTCCTCCAATCCAGTTGATTACCTCACTCGTCGCCTCGGCATGAAGTATGGGGAGGCCCTCAACCTTATCGAGACCGCCCGCCGCGTATTCGAGCCCGTGCCAGAGCCTGAGGCCGCCCCAGCGGGGGACGAGGCCTCCGCGTCCGAGGAGGCAGAGGACCAGGCTGCTGCGGCTCAGGCTGCTGAGGCACGCGCTGCTGCGGCTCGCGCAGAGAAGGAACGCGAAGAGAGAGCCCGCGAAGAAAAGCGCGCCCAGGAAGAAGCACGCCGTAAGCTCCGTGAGCGCGATGCCGCGCACCAGAGGGTTATCGAAATGCTCAACCGCGAACTCGAACACCTCAACAAGCACGCCAAGCCGGGCCGGCTCCAGATTTTTAATGCTGCACTGGAGGAGGCGAAGAAGCGCAACTTCACCGACCTTCGCACCTGGGTGGTCGACCAGATTCGCCGGGCCAACGCCGCTGGCCGCACCCCGGAAGGAAAGCCCGACCCCTTCGCGGCTACCCGGAAGCGGAAACTGTGGTTCGGCCAGGCCGACGCCGACGGTGGCGTCCACTTCGGCGGCTACCTCGACGGCCCCACGGCGGCGCTGCTAGCCAAGGCCCTCGCCCCGGCCGCCCGGCCCGGCGGCCCCAACCTGCCGCCAGAAGAGGACACCCGATCCGCCCAGCAGCGACGGGCAGACCAACTAGCCGCCATCTTGCTGAGCTACCTCAACGGTAAGGAGGCCAGCCGGGAAGGCGCCGGGGCCATCGTCATCTCCGCCACCATGTCCGACCTGGAAAACCTCAGCCCCACTTCCCTACTGCCCACCGACACCGGGCACCTGCTTACCCCGCTGGACCTAGTGAGGTTGGGCGGCGCCGCGCACGACTACCTGTGCATCCTCGATGACTCGAGCTTCATGCCGCTGGCCCTGGGGCGCAGCAAGCGCACGGCTACCTTCGCACAGAAGCTCGCGCTCATCGCCACCGAGCTGTGCTGCTCCCACCCTGGATGCACGAAGGCCGCCTCGGAGTGCGACGTCCACCACGACATCGCCTGGTTCTACAACGGCCCCACCGATATCCAGAATTTCACCCTCCAGTGCCGCAGGCACCACGTCAACAACAACGACGCCCGCGACGGCAGAAATAACATGGGGAATACCGAAAGAGACCCCTCCACCGGCAGAATGGGATTCCGTCGCCCCGGCAACCCCCACCTGGAATTCAACGAGTCGGCCCTTGCCCGGCATTCCGCGGCAGCCAAACTCAGGCAAGGAGCCCATCAGCATTCACAGGACCCGCCCGGCCCCTCCGAGGCCGCCTGACATCCATCCCCTTTAAAACACTGATACCCAGCCCTGATCATGTACCGATCAAGGCTGGGTAGTGGTGCGTGCCCGGTACTTAGCCGGCCAGGGGAGCTTAATCCCCCATCAGCTTGGCCCGCAGGTTGGCATCCTTCTGCTCCACCTCGGCGGCCATGTTTTCCTGGTAGGCCACCATCTTCTCTTGGAGCTCAGCATTCGCGGCCGCCAGGATACGCACCGCCAACAGGCCCGCATTCTTGGCCCCGCCGATGGAAACGGTAGCCACCGGCACTCCCCCGGGCATCTGGACGATAGACAACAGGGAGTCCAACCCGTCGAGGTCCTTGAGCGCACGCGGGATACCAATCACCGGCAGCGGCGTCGCCGCAGCCACCATGCCCGGCAGGTGAGCCGCCCCGCCCGCGCACGCGATGATGACGCGCAGGCCACGCTCGTGGGCGCCTTTGGCGTAGGCCAGCATTTTCTCCGGAGTCCGGTGCGCCGAGACCACGCCTACCTCCAGGGGGATGCCGAACTCGGCCAGCACCTCGGCTGCCGGCTCCACGGTGGGCCAGTCGGAGTCCGAACCCATGATGAGTCCGACCAATGGTTGCATGTCATTCTCCTTCGTTTCGACTGCGCCGCACGCTGCGGCTAAAGCAGGTATGAGGTATCTAGTGCCAAAAGCAATAGAGCCGGTTTAGTCCAGTTGCCTAGTCATCCCACCGCGCACTGACCAGGAACTGGGCTGCCAGCCGGGCGTTGTGGCGGGTGGCCTCCACGTCGGTGCCGCACAGGTTGACGTGGCCAATCTTGCGCCCCGGGCGGTGATCCTTGCCGTAGAGGTGAATCTTGGCCTCCGGGAAACGCTCCATGACCTCCTCCACGCGGCGCGCCATGGGCAGATCCGGGTCCTCTGGGGCGCCTAAGACATTGGCCATCACCGTCACCGGCGCCGTGGCGGAGGGATCCCCGAGCGGCAGGTCCAGTACCGCCCGCAGGTGCTGCTCAAACTGGCTAGTAATCGACCCCGCCTGGGTCCAGTGACCAGTGTTGTGGGGGCGCATCGCCAGCTCATTGACCGCGATGGTCTCCCGGCCGTCCTCGCCGGCGTAGGCGAAGAGCTCAACCGCGAGCACACCCGTTACCCCCAGCTCACGGGCGATAGTAACGCCCAGCTGGGTCGCCTCCTCCGCCAAGGCCGGGTCCAGTCCCGGGGCGGGGGCGATGGCTTCTGCGCAGACCCCGTCCCGCTGGACCGACATCGTAATCGGCCAGACCTTAATCTCCCCCGCGGGGCGCCGCGCCACCAGGATGGACAGCTCCCGCAGCAGGGGGACCTTGAGCTCGGCCATCAGGGGCGTGTCGGCATCGAGAAGCTCCTGCACCAAGCGGGCGCATTCCTCTTCATCCGCCGGGAACCACACCCCCTTGCCGTCGTAGCCGCCGCGGCAGGCCTTGAGGCAGACCGCCCCGTCGACCTCGGCCCAGAAGGCCCGGGCGTCGGCGACCGACTCTATGGGGGAAAACGGAGGCACCGGCGCCCCCAATTCCTTCAGCTTGCGGCGCTGCACCAGCTTGTCCTGGGCATGCACCAACGCCGACGGCTGGGGCTGGACCGAGTAGCCGGCCTCGATCATCGCCTGCAGGGCCTCACCGGGAACATGCTCGTGGTCGAAAGTGACGGCATCCGCCCCCGCGGCCGCCTCCAGGCACGTCTGCGTCGAGGTGTACTCGCCCACCGTGACCGAGGGAATGACCTGGGCGGCCGAGGAGTCCCGGCTGCCCGCCAAAAGGTGAAGTTTGATTCCGAGCTCGACGGCCGCCGGCTGCATCATGCGCGCGAGCTGGCCGTCACCAATAACCGTTACTGTCTTTATCACCCCGCCCAGTCTAGCGCCATCCGCCCAGCTCTTCCCCTATTATGCGGGCAATCTTCTTCGTCTTGGGCAGTTCCGGGAAATACAAAGGCTGCCCGTAGCCCTTGATGGCCAGGGAGATTCCCCCGCGCCGGCGGCGCACCCCAGCGATGTCGGTGAGCGGAATGGAGTCCACCTGCGATCCGGTGCGGGCGATGACGCGGGTGGTGGTGACGATGAAGCGGCGGCGGCGCGCCCGCCACAGGGGCAGGAGGAAACGCCAGGCGCTGAGCACGCCCCAGGCCACGACCACCGCGTTGCGATAGGGCAGCCCGTGGGTGTCCATCCATCCGATGGCAATCCAGCAGATACCCGTGATGAGGATGAGCTCCAGGGCAGGCCAGATAAGGCTGCGGTACGGGGCGGTCACATCGACGAGCTTGGCCTCGTCGGGGCGCATCTGCATCAGGTTCACACCCCGCAGTCTAGCCGAGGCGGCAGTCCAACCCCGGAATCCCGCCGCCGCCGCGTACAGCAACCACACAGCAAACTGCCGGGCTAACTAGCCACATATTCAAACATATCCGGAAGCTACGTCCCCGCAGATCCCCAGGTGAGCCGGGCAAAGTAAACGGTATCGCACTCCTGTCCACCCCTGAGCCGAAAGGACCCTAAACCATGAGCCCCACCGCAGTCATGTTGCTCATCGATATAGCCGCCATTTCCCTCCTCACCCTGGTGATCTACTTCCCCCGCCACCACCGCGCCGATCTGGTGGTCGCCTTCACCGGCGTCAACATCGGCGTCCTCGGCGTCGCCGCCATGCTCTCCTCCGTGGAGGTGTCCATGGGCTTCGGCCTGGGGCTCTTCGGCGTGCTGTCCATCATCCGCCTGCGGTCGTCGGAGATTTCGCAGCGCGAGATCGCCTACTTCTTCGCCGCCCTGGCCATCGGCCTTCTGTGTGGCCTCCCCTCCGACATCAATTATGTGGCCATCGGGGCCGTCATCGCCCTCGTTGTCGCCCTGGCTGTCACCGATTCCCAACGCCTCTTCGGCCACTACTTCACCGAGGACATCACCCTCGACCGCGCCATCGCCGATCAGGAGGAGCTGCGCCTCGAGCTCGCCGGCCTCCTCGACGCCGAGATCCTCGGGGTGACCACCACCCGCCTCGACCTGGTCAACGACACCACCTGGGTCCAGGTCCGCGGCCGCCGCGCTCCCCAACCTGGCGATGCCGCCGACCGCCCCACGCCCCACGCCCTGGACAAGGAGTCCCAGCATGCCTGACATCGCCAGCCTCGAGCCGATTGGGCTCGAACAGCTCAACGCGGAGGCGCGCATGATGACGCGCATCGACCGCAAGTACCTGCTGAACTCCCACCAGCTGGAGGAATTCCTGGCTGGCCTGCCCGCCGGCACCCGCGCCCTCGAGATTGGTGGCATCCGCGCCCAGCGCTATTCCACCGTCTACTTCGACACCCCCGACCTGCAGTCCTATCGGGGCACCGCCCTCAAGCGCCGCCGCCGCTTCAAGGTCCGCCAGCGCACCTACGTCGACTCCGGGCTCAGCTTTTGCGAGGTCAAGACCAAAGGCCCCCGGGGCGTGACCGTCAAGGAGCGCGTCCCCATCCCCCCGCGTGACGCCCGCGGCGAGGTTCTATCCCCCGCCGCCCGGAACTTCCTCACCGAAAGGCTACCGGCAGACGTCATCGAGTCCCTCCACCCGGTCTTGTTCAACAGCTATACCCGGCTGACTCTGCGCCCGCCCGACGCGGGTCGGGCCACCGTGGACACCGGGCTGCAGTGGGCATCGCCCAGCGGGGCCGACCTGAAGGGCCTGGATCTGGCCTTCATCGAGACCAAGTCCGGCGCGAGCCCCTCCCCGCTCGACCGCCTCCTGTGGGGGCTGGGGCGCCGCCCCACCAGCGTGTCCAAGTTTGGCACCGGGATGGCCGCCCTGCACCCGGGCCTGCCGGCCAATAAATGGCATCGCGTACTCAAGACTCACTTCTAGCTCCAACACCCACTTTAAAGACCAAGGAACCATCATGAAAAAGCCCCTCCTGGCCGCCGTCCTGGCCACCGCATCGCTCGCTTTTGCCGCCTGTTCCCCCGCCGAGGTGACCACCACCCCGGTCGCGCAGGCCGCCGACTTCGACACCGCCGCGCCGCCCACCATCGCCCAGTCCGCCGCCGCCAATTCCGAGGCCACCGTGGTCAGCGAGGACGACTGGTCCATGGAGGACGCCGTCGATGCCCCCGCCGAGATCACTGAGGCCGGCGTCTACCGCGTCACCCAAGGCCAGGTGGTCGTGTCCGCGCCTGACGATGCCCTCGTGGTCCTGGTCCTCGACGGCGCCGACCTAGATGGCATCACCGTCAACTCGGCCGACGACGTGGCCCTCTACTTGCAGGGTGAGTCCACCTCGGGCCCGGTGTATTCGGAGGCCGACCTGACCATCTCCGGGCCGGGGACCCTCACCGTGGACGCGCCGGAGGACGGCATCGTTTCCAAGGATGATCTGGTCGTGGCGGGCGGCACCCTCAACGTCAAGGCCGGCGATGACGGCCTGCGCGGCACCGATTCGCTAACCATCACCGGGGGCACCGTCACCGTGGAGGCCACCGGCGGGGACGCCCTGAAATCCTCCAAGGACGACGACGAGACGAAGGGCTGGGTGGAGGTATCCGGCGGCACCCTGAAGCTTAAGGCTGGCGATGACGGCATCGCGGCGGCCACCGACGTGGCGATTGTGGGTGGCACCACCGCCATCGAGGCCACCGACAAGGCGGTAACCGCTGGCGCCTACATCCTCATGGAGGGCGGCGAGCTGGGCATCGATGCCGGCGATGATGGCCTCCATTCCGACGGCGGGCTGCGCCTGAGCGGGGGCAACGCCACCATCTCCGCCGGCGACGACGGCGTCCACGCTGAGGTTGCCGCCGTCCTCGACGGGGCAGACGTGAAGGTCGCGGAGTCCACCGAGGGCATCGAAGGCGGCC
>CAVFKS010000047.1:0-14794 GCA_963623015.1 Clostridia bacterium | reverse complement strand
GCCTCCCGGCCCAAACCTGGCGCGGAACCGATTTTCGGGCACCACCGGCACGCGCACCTACCCCTAGGCTCGACCACAACCATCTCCCCTTCACGAAGCTGGCCCCACCCACGGCGCCAACAGGCCCATCCACAAACTACTACTTATGGCTAGTTATGGGCGCTGGCCTTGGGATTAGGAATTGGAGGCAGCCGGTGCTAACTTAGTTCCTATCCCATTCAGGTCCCATAGCTCAGTGGGAGAGCGTTCCGTTCACACCGGAAAGGTCGCTGGTTCAATCCCAGCTGGGACCACCAACGACAAGGCGCTGGCAACAGCGCCTTTTCTGCGTTTTCGCCCAGCCCCCTAACCGCCAGCGGCCCCCGCGTAGGCGTGCGGTAGCGTTTGCAGCATGGAAGAGCAGAAATTGTCGCAGTTGATAGGCCCGGACCTTAAGGCCGGAGTGCGCGCCATCATGGTCTCTACCCTGTCGGGGTCCACCACGATGGAAGGCACCTCGGGGCAGATGGGCAATGCCACCGACCACCAGCTCCTACTGGGCCTGCGCGAGTGGGCCGACGCGGTGTTCGTCGGCGCCCACACCGTCACGGCAGAAGACTACGGTGGGGTGCACCGCAGCGAGTCCAACCCACGGCCGGCCCCCATCGTGGTGCCCAGCCAGAGCTTGCGGATTAACACCGGGACGCGCTTCTTCACAGAGTGCTACACCCCGCCCATCTTCCTGGTACCCCACGCAGACCTGGAGCGCGAGGACGTGCGCGCCCGTGCCGAGGCCATCCAGGCGGCCGGCGCGAAGGTCATCGATGCCGGCCCCGGCACCATATCCGACTACCTGCGGGTCATGCGCGAGGAGGGGTTTTCCAAGATCGCCTGCGAGGGTGGGCCGGGCATCATCGGCCAGCTCGTCGCCGCCGATGCGATCGACGAGTTCTATCTCACTTTGGATCCCCACTTAAGTTCCGGGGTGAGCAAGGCCCTTGCCTACCACCCCGATGCCCCGGTGCACCGGCGCATGCGGGTCGAAAACTTCCACCTCGATCCCGATGGCACGGTGTTTCTGCGCTATCGCCGCTTACGCGGGCAATAGGGTAAGTCGAGTGAAGCTGCTCTCCGATACCCCTCTCAACCCGCCCGTCGATGCACCCCGCCGGCCCGCCGCGTGGGAGCCCCGCCTGCGCGTAGCCGCCTGGCCTATCGCCGTTATCCTTATCGCCCACGCGATAGTCAAGGCGTGCAACGGGACTTTCACGGATGATTTCACCACGGTCTACCAGGCGCTGGAGCGCTTCCACGCGGGGGCAGGCGTCTACGAGCAGGCCTATAACCACGTCGATCCGCTCTACCTCTACAACCCAGGCACCACGTTGCTTCTGGCCCCGCTGGCGATGCTCGACTTCGAGCTGGCGCGTACCCTTTTCATTCTGGTCAATGCAGCCGCGATCATCGGCGCGCTGGCGATCTTTACCCGCCTGTCTGGGCACCAATTGCGTGGTGCGGTCTTCCCCACCGCCGTAGCACTGGCCTTTGCCACCGAGGCCGTCACCAACACCTTGACCTTTACCAATATCAACGGCCTCCTCCTGCTGACCCTGGCCGTGTTCTTGTGGGCCTTCCTGCACCGGCGCGGTGAGCTCGCCGGCGTGGTCATCGGGCTGGCCATCTTGGTCAAACCGCAGTTTGCCCCGCTGCTGGCCCTGCCCGCAGTCAAAAGGGACTGGCGCACCCTAGCCTTTGGCATCGCCACCCCGGTGGTCATCAACGCGCTGGCCTGGCGCCAGGCCCCGGGCTACCTCGACAGCCTCGCACCCTACCTGGCGCACACGCGCGACTATGCCAACTCCTCCTGGCCGGGCGTGCGCGCCTACTTCGACCTCTCCCCCGTCCTGTACTACCCGGTGTGGCTGCTCGGCGCCGCCCTGGCGACCTTCGCCTTGCTTGCCCTATTGCGCTGGCACCACACCGATCCGACGCTGTGGGCGCTGAGCTCCACGGGCGTCATCTTCGCCGGGATCTTCTTCCTATCCAGCCTGGGGCAGCAATATTATTCAATGTGGCTCTTCCCCCTGCTTTTTACCGTCCTGATGCCGCACAGCATCATGTCCTCGGCGCCGGCCTGGCTAGGCGCCGGCCTGGCACTGATGCCGCTGAGCTGGGCCAACCAGCTCTGGCCCACGGCCGGGCGCCTACTCGACGTCTTCCTGGCCACCGCCGGGTGGTTCATCCTCCTCGTGGCAGCGGCCGCCGCTTGTGCCGGATGGTGGGCCCGCGAGCGAGATCTTAAGGCAGCTCTCCCCGCCGCCGATGCTGCCGGCGGCCCCGGCACGGCTAAGATGCGGGCATGACGGATTTCAAACTGATTGCCGATACCGAGTGGCGCCAGCGCCTTACCCCCGAGGAGTACCGGGTGCTGCGCCAGGCCGGCACGGAGGCCCCGCACGTGGGCGAGTACACCTCGACTACCACCGAGGGGGTCTATTCCTGCAAGGCCTGCGGCGCCGAGCTCTTCCGCTCCACCGAGAAGTTCGAGTCGCACTGCGGCTGGCCTTCTTTCTTCTCCCCGCTGGCCGGCGATCGCGTGATCGAACGCGTCGATGACTCGCTGGGCATGCGCCGCATCGAGGTGCTCTGCGCCAACTGCGAGTCGCACTTGGGCCACGTCTTCGAGGGCGAGGGCTACGACACCCCGACCGACCTGCGCTACTGCATCAATTCCATCTGCCTCAACCTGGAGGAAAAGCCCGTCTAAGGGCTAAGCAGGCCAAGCCTGCGCCGCACAAGGCCCCGCACACCGTCCCCGTTTGGGGGCTAGTTCAGTGGTGTGCGGGGCCTTAGGGCTATCTCTGGCAGTACTGCCGCTTAGGGCAGGGTCTTGATGAGCTGCTCGATGTCGACGCGGCGGCCGGTGTGGAACGGGATCTCCTCGCGCACGAAGTGGCGTGCTTCGGTGTAGCGCATCAGGTACATCAGGTCCACGATGCGGCCCAGGTCCGGGCCCTCGAAGGCCAGGATCCACTCATAGTCGCCCAGGGCGAAGGCCGGGACAGTGTTCGCGCGCACATCCGCGTAGTCGCGGGCCTGCATGCCGTGCTCGACCAGGATCTTGCGGCGCTTGGCCTCATCCATCGTGTACCAGTCATAGGAGCGCACGAACGGGTAGACCGCAATCCACTCGCCGGGCTCCTCGCCCATGATGAAGGACGGCAGGTGGGACTTGTTGAACTCGGCCGGGCGGTGCAGGGCGTTGCCCACCCAGGAGACCTCGCTGACCTGGCCCAGGGTGGTCTCGCGGCGGAAGGTGGCAAAAGCCGCCTGCAGGTCCGCGAAGTCCTCCGCGTGCCACCAGATCATGAAATCGGCCGAGGCGCGCATTCCCGCCAGGTCGTAGATGCCGCGCACCGTGACCTTGCCCTGGGCCGCAAGATCCTCGAAGAAGGCGCGGGCCTGGGCGATGGCCTCGTCCCGCTCGGTGCCCAGGGCCCCCGGGATTGTGCGGAAGACCGCGTGCTGCGAGTACTGCTGCAGTTGGTTGAGCTTTTCAAAGTCAAGCTTTGCCATTGAGATTTACCTCCAGGGGCGAAATGTACGGATATTTCCAGCGCCATCCATCATAAGTTGGATACCCGTTTCGGCGCACCTTTGCCCCGCCTCCGGCGCGCCTTACACCCCAACTGGGGCTAGGCCGCTAGGTTTAGTGCTCGTGAGTCCAATCGACGCTAATTCCCAGCCGGCGCACACCAGCGCGCAAGCCGCCCAGGCTCAGCTTGGCGATGCCCCGTCTGCCGCCCCTCAAGAGCGCACCACCCCCGCCATCTTTACCCAGGCAGTGGAGTCGATGCATGCCGCCACCTTGAGGCCGGAGCTGACCCTAGGCACCATCCGTCCGCCGCAGCGGCTCGCCCCGTTTAGCCACGCCGTGGGCCTGGAAGTCGGGGACAATTCTCCGGACGACATCATCCCGGTCGACGCCACCGGCGACGCCTTCGGGCGCCTCATCCTGCTCCACGATCCGGGCGCCGAGGAGTCCTGGGAGGGCGCTATGCGCCTAGTCGCCTACATCCAGGCGGACATGGATTCCGACGTCGCGGGCGACCCCCTACTGCCGGACGTGGCCTGGGAGTGGCTGACCGAGGGCCTGTCCCATATCGGCGCCGAGCACACCAACTTGGGCGGCACGGTCACCTCCACCACGTCGGTGCGGTTTGGGGAGATCGGCGGCCCGCCGCGCGCCCACCAGCTGGAGATGCGCGCCTCGTGGACCGCCGAAGGCATTGACCTGGCTCCCCACGTGGAGGCCTTCGCGCACGTGCTGGCCAACGTGGCCGGCCTGC
The DNA here is from genome assembly GCA_963623015.1 of Clostridia bacterium. GTDB lineage: Bacteria > Actinomycetota > Actinomycetes > Mycobacteriales > Mycobacteriaceae > Corynebacterium. The sequence continues at coordinate 10,466 of CAVFKS010000047.1, read as the reverse complement.
CGCCGGAGGGCATCACCGAGCTGCGGCGCGGGTAGCCGCCATGCCGCAACCGCGGAAGACACCTGCCGCCGGCGTGCCGCCGCTGGCTGCTACCCCGGAGGACATCACCGCGGCCGCCCGCCAGCTGGCCGGCGGCACCGGCCCCTTTGCTATAGACACCGAGCGCGCCTCATCCTTCCGGTATGACGATCGCGCCTTCCTCATCCAGATCCGCCGGCGGGGCGCTGGGACGGTGCTCATCGACCCGGCACCCCACCGCGGCATCGCCGGGCAGCTGCTGGCCGCCGTATTAAACGGGGAGAACTGGATCATCCACGCCGCCCCTTCCGATCTGCCGTGTTTGGCTTGGATGGGCCTGCGCCCCGGGGCGATCTTCGATACCGAGCTCGCCGCGCGGCTCACCGGTTTCGAGCACCCCAACCTGGGCGCCATGGTGGCCGAGCTCCTCGACGTCGAGCTGGAGAAGGGCTACGCCAACACGGACTGGTCGCACCGTCCACTGAGCCCCGAGCAGCTGGCCTATGCCGCGCTCGACGTGGAATTGCTCATCGAGTTGGCCGAGGAGCTCACCGACCTGCTCAACGAGGACGACAAGCTGGAGTGGGCCCGCCAGGAGTTCGCGGCCATCGTGGACGAGCACGCCGGGATTGCCAGCCCGCCGGAGACCTCGTGGCGTGATCTGCGGGGCATCGCTACCCTGCAGTCCCCTGCTCAGCTCAACGCGGCCCGGGCACTGTGGATGCAGCGCGACCGGATAGCGCGGGCCCGCGACCTCGCCCCGGGCCGGGTGCTGCCCAATAAGGTCCTCCTGGAACTCGCGCGCACTCTCCCCCGCTCCGTGGCCGCGGTCAGCCAGGTGAAGGGATTTCCGCGCCGGCGCCGGGGCGCGCCGAAACTGTGGTTTAGCACCCTGGCCACCGCCGCGCGCACGGCTCCGGAGACCTGGCCCACCCGCGAGCGCAGCCGCGGCGGGGTGCCCAATAAGGGGACGCTCTCGCGCGACTATCCGGAGCTGTGGGAGGTATACCAAGACATCCGGGACGATATCGCAGACTTAGCCGACGAGCTCATCATGCAGCCGGAGACCATTCTCAAGAACTCCGCGCTACGCGCGGTGCTGTGGCGCGCGATCGGCCCGCAGGCCGAGGCCATCGCCTCCGCCGCCGAGGTCCGCGCCGTTCTGCTAGACGAGGGCGCGCGCCCCTGGCAGGCTGAGCTAGCCGGCGGCCTCATCGCCCGCCGGCTGGGCATCCCGGGCGCTTGAGGGTGCTCAGCGCCTAGTCGTCGGCCAGTGGCTCCAGCCACTCGCGAACCTGGCGGGCAATGCCCTCTGGGGCCAGGCCGACTTCTTCCAGCAGCTCGCCACGCGAGGCGTGCTCGGGGAAGTAATTCGGGAAGCCGAGGCGGCGGTGCGGGGTATCGACCTCGGCGGCGCTCAAGGCCTCGGAAATAAGCGAGCCCACCCCGCCACGGATGGTCCCGTCCTCGACGGTGACCACCAGGTCGTGGTCGGCGGCCAGCCCAATGATGGACGCCGGCACCGGGGCTACCCAGCGCGGGTCGACGACGGTGACGTTGATACCGTCGGCCTCCAACAAGGCAGCGGCGTCAAGGCAGCGCTGGGACATCGCACCGATGGCCACGAGCAGCACGTCCGGCGCGTCACTTACCGCGCCCTTGCCGCCTGCCTCAGGGGCATCGGCAGCTTCGGCCCCGGAGAAGTCCGAGTAGTAGAGGATGTCTACGCCGTCTTTGAGCGTGTCCACGGCCTGCTGATCGTCGAGCAGGTTGCCCTTCGGGAAACGCACCACCGTGGGCCCGTCTTCTAACGCGATGGCCTCGCGGAAGAGCTCCCGCAGGCGGGAGCCGTCGCGCGGGGCAGCAATGCGAATGCCCGGCACGATCGAGGCGATGGCCATGTCCCATACGCCATTGTGGGAGGCACCATCGGACCCCGTCACGCCGGAACGGTCGAGCACCAGGGTCACCGGCTGGTGCAGCAATCCTACGTCCATCAGCAGCTGATCGAAGCCGCGGTTGAGGAAGGTCGAGTACAACGCCACCACCGGGTGCAGCCCCGCTAAAGCCAGGCCGGAGGCAGACGCTAGAGCATGCTGCTCGGCGATGCCGACGTCGAAGAAGCGCTCCGGGTACTTGTCCGCAAAGGGCTGCAGGCCGGTGGGCCCGGCCATAGCGGCGGTAATCGCCACGAGATCCTCGCGCTGGGCGGCGGCATCGAGCAGCTCCTCGGAAAATGCCGCGGTCCAGCCCGGCTGGGACTTGCCCTTCGGCACACCCGTGACCGGATCGATGGCGCCGGTGGAGTGCATCTGGTCATTAGGCTCGTTGACCGCCGGGGCAAAGCCATGGCCCTTCTCCGTGACCACGTGGACCATGATGGGGCCGTCGAAGTCGCGAGCATAGGAAAAAGCCCGGCCGAGCGCGTCCAGGTCGTGGCCGTTGAAGGGGCCGATGTACTTCATGTCCAGCTCGGGGAACATCTCTTCCTGGATGAGCGCCGACTTAGCGCCCTCCTTGACCGCGTTGAGCGCATCAAAAGCGCGCTCCCCGACCCAGCCCAGCGACTTTAGGCGCTTCTTTCCTTGCGCCATCAGCTCGTCATAGCCATGCTGGGCGCGAATCTTGGACAGGTTCTCGCTCAGCCCGCCGATGGTGGGCGAATAGGACCGGCCATTGTCGTTGACCACGATCACGGCATTGCGAGTCTTGTCCGCGGAGATGTTGTTGAGCGCCTCCCAGCACATGCCGCCGGTAAGGGCACCGTCCCCGACTACGGCCACCGCGTTGCGCTCAGTGTGCCCCTGGAGGGCAAAGGCCTTAGATAGGCCGTCGACCACGGAGATCGCCGCGGAAGCGTGCGAGGACTCGGTCCAGTCGTGCTCCGACTCGCTGCGCGAGGTGTAGCCAGAGAGCCCACCCTTCTGGCGCAGGGTATCGAACTGCTGCGCCCGGCCGGTGAGCATCTTATGCACATAAGACTGGTGCGAGGTGTCGAACACGATGGCATCATTTGGCGAGTCGAAGGCGCGGTGCAAGGCAATGGTGAGCTCGACGACGCCCAGATTGGGCCCCAAGTGCCCACCGGTGACGGAGACCTTCTCGATGAGCAGCTTGCGCACCTCATCCGCCAGCTCCTCGAGCTGTGCCGCGGAAAGCTTCTTCAGGTCGCGCGGCGAATTCACCGAATCCAGGATTGACATTGGGCTCCTTTTACCTCTTTCCCGCATAAAATCTTCTTCCCAGGTTACCCGCCGGGATAGTCCTACCGTTAACTCCGCGCCCCGCCTCCCTGAGGCGGTGCCCGGCGCCGCCGCGCCAGGCCGGCTAGTCGCGTGGCCGGGGCACCAACAAGGCCGCGGCTTCCATGTGGTGGGTGCCCGGGAAGGCGTTGAATACCGCCAGCTTGTCGATGCCATACCCGGCATCCTCCCAGGCCCGCAGATCGCGGGCGAAGGTGGCCGGATCGCAGCCGACGTGGATGACCCGCTGGGGGCCAGCCGCGGCGATGTCGGCCACGACGCGCGCCCCGGCGCCGGTGCGGGGCGGGTCCAAAATCACGGCGTCGGGGCCCGGCAGCTGGGAGATAGCGGCCTCCACCTTGGCGGAGACTACCTCGGGGCCATAGGGCTCCAGGCTGGGCTGTAGATTCTGCGTCGCCGCCGGCGAGTAGTCGACGGACACGACTCGGCCGGGCTTGCCGTCCGGGGCCTGCAGGGCCTCGGCGAGCACCGGCACGAAGACGCCCACCCCGCCGTAGAGATCCCAGGCACAACCGCCGGTCGGCTCGAGGCCTGCCAGCCAGGTATCCGCCAGGTGAACGTAGGCATCGGCAGCCTTGGTGTGGGCCTGCCAGAAGGCCGTGGCCGGGAAGCGGAACTCGTGGCCGCCGGCGCGCTCTACCACCGTGCCCGAGCCCTCCAGGACCTCCTCGATGCGCTCGACGCGCTTGCCGCGCGGGGCGCGGCGGGTCTCCACCACGTGGCGGTTGCCATCGCTGTCGAGGACGACGATAACTTCTGCGCCCGGGGTAAACCGGCGTGCCCCCTCACCCACTAGCCCGTCGACTAAGCCCGGGGCCAGCTGCGTGCAGGCCACGTCGGTGACCAGCTCGTGGGAGCCCCGACGGCGCAGGCCGGCGCGACCCTTAGCATCAACGCCTAGGCGCACGCGGGTGCGCCATCCGCGGTGGGGCGCCAGCTCGATAAGTTCCGGGGTGGGCAGTTGGGTAAGCTTGCCCACCCGCTGCAGCTGGTCGGCGAGGATTCCAGCCTTGACCTCCAGCTCATGTGCCGGGTCCAGGGTGGCGAAGTCGCAGCAGCCGGCGCCCTGGGCGGCCGCCGGGCAGGCGGATTCCACGCGCAGGTCACCGGGCGAGACGACGCCCACGACCTCGGCGCGCGCGAAATTCTTCTTGCGCGCGGTGATCTTCGCTTCTACCTCATCACCAGGCAGCCCGCCGGCCACGAAGACCACGCGGCCTTGCGAATCGCGGGCTACTCCCTCGCCGCCGTGGGCGAGCCGGTCGATGGTTAACGTCACTATCTCGTCGGGGTTTGCTGCCTCGGGAGAGTTTGCTGCAGGGTTAGTCATTTCGTTCTTTCCGGTCATCGATTCTCGACTCTGCGCCTCGCGTGCCTTCACCGTCTGCCGCGGAGTCGACCGCGGCCTCGCCTCCAGCCGGCATCTCTATAAGGCCGCGGGTCACGGCGTCTTCCACCGCGGCGTTGGCCCGGCGGACCATCCAAATGGTGAGGATGGTGACCACGCCGGTCAGCGGCCAGCCCATGAGGATGCGCACGATGCCAAGCGAGGTCGTCGTGTCCTCGCCGGCGTTATAAATGGAGTTCTGGACCAGGAAGCGGGCCAGGAAGATCACGGCCCAGCCGGCGGTGGCCACCGCATAGGCGCGGCGGGCGCGGGGTACCCGACGCCAGACCATCGGCTCCGAGTTCAGGCCCTTCCACACCACGCCCACCGCCGGCCAGCGCGCCAGGATGGAGACTAAGGCCAGGATAAAGAGCACGAAAGAGGCCCAGATCCCATATAGGAAGTAGCCCTTGGCCGACCCGGTAAACCAGGCGATAGCGGCGCATAGTGCGACGCCCAACAACCCGGATACGGCCGGCTGCAAGTTCTCCTTGCGCGCGATGCGCCAGACCATGATGACCACCCCTACCGCCAGCGCGGCAGCCAGTGCCGGGCCCATGCCAAATAACTGGTTGACGGGCACGAGGACTAGCACCGGCAGGGTGGCCGACACGAGGCCGGTGAGCCCGCCCATCTGCTCCAGTAGCGTCGGCTCGCTGGAGTTATTTTCTACTTCGGTCACGCGCGCCTAGGCCTTCGGGGACTGCTCGCCGTTGAGCGGGGCCGTGTGCAGCTGGTGGATCTGCTCACGGGCCTGTGCCTTCGCGGCCTCGTAGGCGGCGCGCTGGCTCTCCGGGGAGTTGGCTTCAGCCTGCTGCTTCTGCGCCTCCTCGCGCTCCTGCATGGCCTTTTGCAGCTGCTCCACCAGTGGGGCCGGGACGGTAACCGGCAGGGAGCTGCCCGCCAGGATGGGGGCGTCGCCGCGGTAGACAAACACGCGGGCGGCCAGCTCGCGGCCGACGGTAGCAAGCTCCGCGTCCTTCCCCTTCGGGGCAGCTAGGGTCAGGCGCAACATCCAGCGCGGAGCCTCGATGCCGATGATGCGGATGGTGCCGTTGGCGTTCTCGCCCACCACCTCGGTGCCCCACGGGCCTTCCTCCAGGCGGGTAGGCAGACCGTCGCGCTCCATGCCCTCGACAATCTCGGGCACGGACTGGGCCCACTGGCCGGAAGAACGCGGGGCGGCAAACGCTACCGGGGTAATGCGCCCTGCGGTGGTGACCACGTGGAGCATCTTCGGGCCGGACTCGCCCATCTCCACCTGCACCTGCGAGCCTTTCGGCAGCGGCACCTTCAGCGAGCCCAGGTCAAGGAAGTTAGTGGAAAAATCGCTGAAGTCGAACTCCTCCATGGCGACCTTGTCACCGTCGAAGGGGCCCATGTCCCCGCCCACCGGATCGTGGTCGACGACCTTGACCTGAAGGCCGGCCGCGCCGGCATCGTCAGCCATAGAACCCGCGCCTGCGGCGGAGTCCACCAGGCTGGCAGAATCTTGAGTCAGGGCCGAATCCTCGGGGCGCTGTGCGTCCGACTGCCCAGCCTGCTGAGCCTGCTCTTCCTTTTTGGCCTTATTCTTTTTGCCAAATGGCCACAATGCCATTGCGTCCTCCTTGTAGGGGTTGGGGTTAGGGCTTAGTCGCTGCCCGGTCCGGGCGTCTACGTGCAGCTAGTGGACTCCGGTCGAGCCGTAGCCGCCGGTGCCGCGCTCGGTGTCATCCAATTCTTCGACCTCGGCGAAATCCACCAGCTCCACGCGTTGGACCACCAGCTGTGCAATCCGCATACCGCGGGTGATTTCAATGGGCTCGGTGCGGTCATGGTTGATGAGGCAGACCTTTATTTCGCCACGGTAGTCTGCATCCACCGTACCTGGGGTGTTGACGATTGACAGCCCGTGTTTGGCCGCCAGGCCGGAACGCGGGTGGATAAGGCCCACCGTGCCCAGCGGCAGGGCGATGGCAATGCCCGTGCTCACCAGCGCACGCTGGCCGGGCTCAAGCGTTAAGTCTTCGGCCGCATAGAGATCCGCCCCGGCGTCGCCCCGGTGGGCGCGGTGCGGGAGCGGGAGGCCCTGGTCGAGTCTTTTCACGCGAATTGTTTCAGTCACGGGGGTTAAGCCTACCCTCGTTGAAAACCCGTTATGATATTGCCTTGTGTCTAATCAAAGCCTGAATCCGAACGTCATCTACCGCGAGCGCCAGTGGGTTCCCTGGTACTTCTGGATGAACGGCTTTTTTGTCATTGCGATTACGGCCGCCACCGTCGGCCTCAACCGTGAGCCCATCTGGGCTATTGTCACCGCCGCGATCCTGACCCTGCTGGGCGTGTGGATTCTGGTCTCGTGGTCGGGGACCATCATCCGCGTCGAAGAAGACCCGGATGGCACCCGCTGGCTCACCGTCAAGGGAGCACAGTTGCCTGCCGATGTCGTCTCCCGCTGCCTGGCCGTGCCCGCCACCGCCCGCCGCAACGCGCTTGGCCCGCAGCTCGACCCGGCCGCCTTCCTAGTCACCCACGCCTGGATTCAGACGCATGCGATGTTCGTCCTCGATGACCCGGAGGATGACACCCCCTACTGGCTCATCGCCACCCGCAACCCGGACAAGCTCATCGAGGCCTTCGTCCCGCGCCTGGCCTCCTAGGAATTCCCTCACGCATTCTTGTGCGCGGCCCTAGCCTGGGCCGCGCACCTTAAGCTTTGCCGCTGTTGCCCCGGCCGCAGCCCCGTTTTCGGCGCGAAAGTGGCGCAAATGCTAAGCACTGCGCTTTGAGGAGGAATATTTTGCCACTTTCTTGCCTCCGCGGGCCGGGTTTGGGGCCTAAAAGTGGCAAAATATTCCGCTTGGGCCCTTGCGGGTGAGCGCGGAACTGCGGGGGCATGAAAAAAGGCCCCGTGGGGCCTTGGCTCAGGATGCGTTAAGCACAGTCGCGACAGATCGGGTCGTCGCCCTCGTAGTGGTCGAGCGCCTTATTGGACTGCACGAGGAAGCAAGAAGCACAGGTGAACTCGTTGGCCTGGCGCGGGACGACCTGGATATTGAGCTCCTCGCCGGTCAGGTCGACCGTCGGCGGCTCGAAAGGCTCTACGATTTCGCCGTCATCATCAATACCGCTGTTATCGGTTTCTGCGGCCTTGAGCCCCTCGAGCGAGTCGGTCTCGATTTCATCTTCTGCACGACGACGGGGGGCGTCGTAATCGGTAGCCATGTCGGGCACCCTTTCTCGGTCTGGTCCAAGGTCATTTGGGGTTATCGATAGCGCATACTAAACGACATTTGCGCCCGTGTCATATGCCACCCCATACGGGGCTAATTCTGCTCTACCCCCACCAGGAATTAAGGCAGGTCAAAGCCTATAAATCAGATCCTTCCTCGGCGCGGCGAACCAGCGCCTCCAGCGCGGGAAAGCTGGCCGCGGGCGCGGCCAGGCACAGCCCATTGCCGCCGCCTCGATAATCCATGCCCGGGTGACTTACCCGCGCGCCGGCCTCACGGGCGATGATCACACCAGCGGCGTAGTCCCACGCCTTCGTGCCGTGTTCGTAGTAGGCGTCGACGCTGCCTTCGGCCACCCGGCACAGATCGAGGGCCGCCGACCCCATCCGCCGAATGTCACGCACCCGCGGCAGCACCTCGGAAAGTATCCTCCCCTGCCAGGCCCGCTGGGACTCCACGTAGCCAAATCCGGTGGCCACCAGGCTCAAGGCCAGGTCCGGCTGGGAGCTAGCGTGCAGGCTGCGGGCTGCTCCCGCGGCATCTTCCACCACCGCACCCTGTCCCTGGCCGGCGTGATAGATCACCTGGCGGGCCACGCTCGCCACCGCGCCCGCAACGGGCTCGCCGCCATAGACCGCGGCCACAGAGACCGCGTACTCGGGCACGCCATAGAGGAAGTTGACGGTGCCATCGATGGGGTCAACCACCCAGGTCACCCCGGAGGTGCCGGGGGTATCGGAGCCCTCCTCCCCCAAGAAGCCGTCGGCGGGGCGGGCTGCCTGCAAGGCCGCGAGGATGAATTTCTCGCTCTCCCGGTCTACGACGGTTACCGGATCCACCGCCGAGGTCTTGGTCTCTACCCCGTCGCCCGGGCCGGCGGAGCCAGCCAGCCACTCTTTGCGGCGCTGCGCAACGAGCTCGGCCGCATCGCGCGCGACCTGCACGGCTATGGCGCGAAGCTCGGCGATGCCGGCGGCATCGAGTACGGCGGCAGAGTGTGGCATGTTCGTGCTTGAGATCTCCATGCCAACCATCTTGCCCGCCTCTAGAATATTTGGCATGAGTGAAAACACTAACGCGCAGCGCGCGCTGGGCATCGACGTCGGCGGTTCCGGAATCAAGGGCGCGATGGTTGACCTCGAGACCGGAGAGTTTCTCGGGGAGCGGGTCAAATTGGCCACGCCCCAGCCGGCCACCCCGGAGTCCGTGGCGGCGACCGTCGCCCAGATCATCGATGAGCACGGCTGGGACGGCCCCGTGGGGATTACCATGCCCTCGGTGGTCCAACACCAAGTCATCCGGACGGCGGCGAATATCGACCGCAGCTGGATCGGGGTCGACGCCCAGGAGCTCTTCGGGCGCTACCTCGGCGGCCGCGAGTTCGTGGTGCTCAACGACGCCGACGCCGCCGGCGTGGCCGAGGCCGCTTTTGGCGACCCGGCGGCACGCACCGGCACCGCGGTCTTTTTGACGCTGGGCACCGGCATCGGCTCGGCCTTCTTGCTCGAGGGGCAGCTTTTTCCCAACACCGAGCTGGGTCACATGCAGGTGGGCAAGTCCGAGGCCGAGCACCAGGCCTCCTCGGCAGCCAAGGACCGCGAGGAGCTCAGCTACAAAAAGTGGGCGAAACGCGTGAGCAAGGTACTCAACGCCTACGCCGCGCTGTTTAACCCGGATGTGTTCATCATTGGCGGCGGCATTTCTCGCAAATTCGAAAAGTGGGGCGAATTCCTCACCGTGGACACCCCCGTCGTGCCAGCTCAGCTGCGTAATCGTGCGGGAATCGTGGGCGCGGCTATGGCCGTTACCCACGGCATCCGACCCTAGGAACGCAAAATTTCTCGCACCCGGTCAGCCGGGCTATAAGGATTTGCGTTATACTGGGCGGTCGATCCAGTCAAGATGATCTTTATCGCGCGCGCCTTAGACCCCGTGTAAGGCGCGCGAATGAAATTTATGATCACTCTAGAAACATTAAGGCGAAAGGGCGTACGTGGCAGCCACTGAATCTTCAGACCAGGCACTCGGCGGAAACGCAGAGGCAGATACTCCTGACGCGGGCGCGCCCAAGCGCACTGCCAAGAAGGCGGTCAAGAAGACCGCGAAGAAGACGGCTAAGAAGACCGCGAAGAAGGCGGTCAAGAAGACGGCAAAGAAGGCGGCCAAAAAGACCGCCAAGAAGGCGGTCAAGAAGACGGCAAAGAAGGCGACCGCCAAGAAGGCCGCTCCGGCAGCCAAGAAGACCGTGAAGAAGTCCACGCGCTCCAAGGCAACGGCGCCCGAGGAGGCATCGTCGAAGGCCAAAGACGAGGAGCTAGAGGACGACGAGGTCATTGACGACCAGCACGAGGACGCTGACTTCGACCCGGATCACGAGGACTTCGACGACGAGGACTTGGACGGCGATGCCCTCGAGGAAGAAGACGAGGAAGACGAGGAGGAGGAAGAAGAGGAATCCTCCGTCTGGGACGAGGAAGAATCCGCCCAGCTGCGCCAGGCCCGCAAGGACGCCGAGCTTACTGCTTCGGCTGACTCGGTGCGCGCCTACCTCAAGCAGATCGGCAAGGTCGCCCTGCTCAACGC
>CAVFKS010000046.1:0-15117 GCA_963623015.1 Clostridia bacterium | reverse complement strand
CCGGGCCACCGCCGCGGTATCGGCCGCCACCTGTGTGCCGGCCACCAGGCCGGCGGGGATATCGCCGTCTTTGACCCCCGGCTTGATGGCGTCCAAGGCGCGCTCCAGGTGCTGGCTTTCCCGCAGATCGAGGGCCTGCGCCACGTCGTCGCCGGCGAAGATAAACGCCTGGCGCGGATCTAGCCCCACGCCGACGATGAGCACGCCGTCCGCGAAGGAATCCTCCCCAATCAACTCCGGGTGGCGGTCGCGCAGGTAGCGCTCTACGGTGTCGTTGACGTTGTCGTCATTGTCGGCAAAGAGGAGGTAGTGGACCTGCGTAACCACCTCTGGGACGCGGACTAAAGCACCTTCGGCCACCAGGCGCGCAGCCTCCGAGGCATTCAAGACCCCGTCCTCGTCGTGGAGGGCGGGGTCTAGGGTATGGGTGTCCGCGGTGCCCTGGGCCTGCGCACTAAACGCCGCGCGGTCCGGGGCATCGATAACACGGCTAATGGCCGCCCCGCCGCCGAGGCCACACAGCGCGGCGGCGGCGAGGGCGGCCAGTGCAACAGTGGACTTTCGGGGGTTTCGCATGCCCCCTACAGTAGCGCGGTCAGCTACTCCACCACAGAGTTAGCTCCCACGGCATGCCCGAAAAGCTCCGGCAGGGTGCCTGCCCAGGCTTCCACCAGCTCGGCCACGGGCAGGGACTCCCCACCCAGGGTGAACTGGCCGTCGTCAGTGGTTCGGCCGACGATGGCGGCCGGAATTCCCAGCTCGCCGGCGCGGGCCACGGCGGCATCGGCGCGATCGGCCGTCACCGCCACCAGCGCGCGGGAGGCCGACTCGGAAAACGCCGCGGTAAACGCGTCCGCATGCACCTTCTCCAGGTCCAGCTCGACGCCCAGGCCGGCGCGCTTGACCATCTCGAAGGCCGCGACCGCCAGGCCACCCTCCGAGAGATCGTGAGCGGCGGTCAAGGTGTCGTTGCCGCTGAAGAACTGGACCAGGCGCTGCTCGTTGACCAGTTCCACCTGCGGCGGCAGGCCGTTGAGGCCCCGGTCTTTGTCCGCGCCGGCGCTGACCTGCTGCCAGATGGATCCGCCGAACTCCTCGCGGGTCTCACCCAGCAAGATGAGCACCTGCGGCTCCGCGGCCGAAGCGGCCGCGATGGCCGACGGGATGGACTTGGTGACGTCGTCGATAACGCCCAGCACGCCCACGACCGGGGTGGGCAAAATCGGCTCCTCGCCGGTCTGGTTGTAGAAGGAGACGTTGCCGCCGGAGACCGGGATGCCCAGCTCCACCGCGCCGTCGGCCAGGCCATGCACGGACTCGCGGAACTGCCACATCACGTCCGGGTTCTCCGGGGAGCCGTAGTTGAGGCAGTTGGTAATGGCCACCGGGGTCGCACCCGTGACCGCAACGTTGCGGTAGGCCTCGGCCAGGGCCAGGCGCGCGCCCATGTTCGGATCCAGCTTGGTGTAGCGGCCCGAGGCGTCCGCGGACACGGCCACGCCGCGCCCGGTTTCCTCGTCGATGCGCAGCACGCCGGCATCGGCATGCTGGGCCTGGACCGTGTTGCCGCGCACGTAGCGGTCGTACTGCTCGGTGATGAAATCACGCGAAGCCAGCGCCGGGGAGGCAACCAGCTGGCGCAGGGCATCGGCCAGCCCCGCCTTGTCGATGCCCTGGAACTGCTGCAGCTCATCCTGCCACTGCGGGCGCGCAAAGGGGCGCTCGTAGACCGGGGCCTCGTCGGCAATGGTGGCGGCCGGGGCGTCGACGACGACCTCGCCCTGGTGGCGGATGACCAGGTGCTCGCCGGTGGTAACCTCGCCGATCTCGGCGCAGGTGACCTCCCAGTGCGCGCAGATCTCGCGGAAGCGCTCGACGTTCTCCGGCGCCACGACCGCGCACATGCGCTCCTGGGACTCAGAGGCCAGGATCTCCGCCGCGGTCATGTTCTCCGCGCGCAGCGGCACCGCGTCCAGGTTGATCTCCATGCCGCCGTCGCCCGAGGCGGCCAGCTCCGAGGTGGCACACGCCAGGCCCGCGCCACCCAGGTCCTGGATGCCCACGACCACGCCCGCGTGGTAGAGGTCCAGGCAGCACTCGATGAGGACCTTCTCCGCGAAGGGATCGCCCACCTGGACCGCCGGCAGCTTGCGCTCCGCGCCGTCCTCGAAGGTGTCGGAGGCCAACACCGAGACGCCGCCGATGCCGTCCAAGCCCGTGCGCGAGCCGAACAGCATGACCTTATTGCCCGTGCCCGAGGCGAAAGCCAGCTTCAGGTCCTCGACCTTGAGCGTGCCCACGCACAGCGCGTTGACCAGCGGGTTGCCGGAGTAGGACTCGTCGAAGACGGTCTCGCCGCCGATATTGGGCAGGCCCAGGCAGTTGCCGTAGTGCGAAATGCCCGAGACCACGCCCGGCAGGACGCGCTTGGTATCCGGGGCATCGGCAGGCCCAAAGCGCAGCTGGTCCATCACGGCGATGGGACGCGCGCCCATGGCCATGATGTCGCGGACGATGCCGCCCACGCCCGTGGCCGCACCCTGGTGGGGCTCCACGTAGGAGGGGTGGTTGTGGGACTCGACGCGGAAGGTCACCGCGTTGCCATCCCCGATGTCGACCACGCCGGCGTTCTCGCCGATGCCGGCCAGGATCTTCTCCCCCATCTCCTCGGTCATGGTCTGGCCGAAGTAGCGCAGGTGCACCTTGGAAGACTTATAGGAGCAGTGCTCGGACCACATGACGGAATACATGGTCAGCTCGGCATCAGTTGGCCTGCGGCCCAGGATCTCCCGGATCCGGGCGTATTCGTCATCCTTCAGGCCCAGCTCACGGTAGGGCTGCTCCAGGTCCGGGGAATCAGCGGCGTGCGCAACAGTGTCGTTATGAACGGTCATTTCCTTGATAACTCCCTTAGTTGCCCGCGGCCGCGAGCAGGTGGTTGATGGCGGATGTAAACAGCCCCAGGCCGTCGGTGGACGGGCCGGTCAGGGCCTCGACGGCGTGCTCCGGGTGCGGCATGAGCCCCACCACGTTGCCGGCGGCGTTGGTGATGCCGGCAATCGCGTTGACCGAACCGTTGAAGTTATTGGTGTAGCGGAAGACAACCTGGCCCTCGCCCTCCAGGCGGGCGATGGTCTCCGCGTCCGCCTGGAAGCGGCCCTCCCCGTGCTTGGCCGGGACCAGGATCTTCTGGCCGGCCTCGAACTCGCGGGTCCACGCGGTCTGTGCGTTGACCACCTCGAGGTAGGTGTCCTCGCAGTGGAAGTGCAGGCCCTCGTTGCGGGTCAGCGCGCCCGGAAGCAGGCGGGCCTCGGTGAGGATCTGGAAGCCATTGCAGATGCCGAGTACCGGCATGCCTGCCTCCACGCGCTCGATGACCGAGCGCATCACCGGCGCCAGGGCGCTTAGCGCCCCGGTGCGCAGGTAGTCACCGTAGGAAAAACCACCCGGCACCACGACGGCGTCGACGCCGTGCAGGTCCGCGTCCGCGTGCCAGAGGGAAACCGCCTCGGCGCCCGCTAGGCGGACGGCGCGGGCGGCGTCGACATCGTCAAGCGTGCCGGGAAAAGTGATGACGCCAATCTTTGCGGTCATGCTCGTTACTCACCGGCCTCTGCGGACTCGACCATCACGGCGTAGTCCTCGATGACCGTGTTGGCCAGCAGGGTCGACGCCACGCGCTCCAGGTCCTCCTGGGTGACGGTGTCATCGACCTCAATTACGAAACGCTTGCCCTGGCGCACATCCTGGATACCGGCGACGCCGATCCTCCCCAGTGCGCGAACGACGGCCTGGCCCTGGGGGTCGAGAATCTCGGCCTTGGGCATGACATTGACAACTACACGAGCCATGAAAATTTTTTGCCTTACTGTGCGTGAGTTTTAGATGCCCTGCCAGTTTATCCCGCTTATACCTTCTAGGCCCACGTTTTCGTTCAGCACCCGAAACCTATGCCCCCAAGACACACCAAGAGCCCTAGCCCGGTTAGGGGCTAAGGCTCTTGATGCGTCTCTATCTCTCAAGGTGTCATAACGCCGGCGGGTGTCTCACGTCCGCCGACTGCACCGCCCCGGGTTCTCAGTCCGGGACCACAATCTCCATGCGCCTTTCTCAAACGCACAAGAATTAGTATGCGCCATCTGGCTGGCATGACCGTGGCACGAAGCTGGCAATTAGCTAGCAACCTCGGCCGGGGTCTATTTATCCTGGCCAGTGGCCTGGTTGATGAGCCAGGCGTACTCGAAGGCACCCTGGCGCCACTTCTCGTAGCGGCCAGATACGCCGCCGTGCCCGGCCGCCATCTCGGTCTTAAGCAGGAATTGTCCGCCCGTCGCGGTCGCCCGCAGCTTCGCAATCCACTTCGCCGGCTCCACGTAGAGCACGCGGGTGTCATTGAGCGAGGTAATGGCCAGGATATTGGGATAGTCCTTGGCCTCGACGTTTTCATAGGGCGAGTACGACTTCATGTAGTCATAGACTTCAGGGGCGTGGTACGGGTCGCCCCACTCCTCCCACTCGGGAACGGTCAGCGGCAGCTCCGGCATGAGGATGGAGGTCAGCGGGTCCACGAAAGGCACGTTGGCCTGGATGGCGGCAAAGCGATCGGGGGCCAAGTTGACGATGGCGCCCATGAGCATGCCGCCCGCAGATCCGCCCTCGGCCACCAACTGATCCGCGGCGGTCACCCCGCGGGCAATGAGATCATCGGCGACGTCGATGAAGTCGGTGAACGTGTTCTTCTTATTGAGCATCTTGCCGTCGTCATACCAGCCACGGCCCATCTCCCCGCCGCCGCGCACGTGCGCCACGGCGAAGATCATCCCGCGGTCCATCAGCGACAGGCGGGTGACGGAAAAGCCCGGGTCGATGCTGACCTCGTAGGAGCCATAGCCGTAGAGCAGAGTCGGGCTGGGGCGCGTGCGGTCCAGGTCCGCGCGGTGGACCACAGAGACCGGGATCCGGGCGCCATCGGCAGCCGTGGTCCACAAACGGTAGGCCACGTAATCATCCGGGTCATAGCCGCCGGGGACCTCCTGTTCCTTGAGCAACGTGTACTTTCCGGTGTCCACGCGGTAATCAAAAAGCTGCGCGGGCTGGATATAGGACGAGTAGCTCACCCGCAGCACCGGCGCGTCCCACTCGGGGTTGCCGCCCACGGAGACGGTGAAGAGTTCCTCGTTGAACTGCAGCTCCTCGAACTGGCCGAAGCCCCCATCAAGCCGCATGATGGCGGCGCGCCCGATGCCGCCGCGGCGGTAGCCCACCACGATCTGATCGCGGTAGGTATCCACGCCCTCGATGCGGGTGGTCTCCGCGTGCGGCATGAGCGCCGGCAGGTCGCGCAGGGCCGGCAGGGCATCGCTAGCCTTGGTATAGCCCACCTCGAAATTGGGGCCGGTGGCGTTGTGGGTGACAATCCAGTAGTCCTCGCCGCCCACCACGGCGTGGTCGACGTCGTAGTCCACGCCGGCCTCGCGCTCCCACAGCAGGCGGAACTGCCCCTCCGGGTTGTCCTGCTCGAGCACCCAGGCCTCGGCAGTGACCTTGGAACCGACCCCGATGAACAGGTACTTATCGGAGCGGGCGCTGCCAATCCCAACGGAGAAGTGCTCATCATCCTCGTGGAAGACCTCCACGTCCGCGGACTGCGGGGTGCCGACCTTGTGGCGCCAGACGGCGTTGGGGCGCCACGCGTCATCGACCGTGGTGTAGAAGATATAGCTATCTCCCACCCAGGTCGCGCCGTAGAAGATGCCCTCCAGGCGGTCCTCGAGGAGCTCGCCGGTGTGGAGATCCTTGATGGCCAGCTCGAAGCGCTCATCGCCGGCGAAGTCGACCGAGTAAGCCAGGAAGCGGCCGGACTCAGAGATGGCGGCCGCGCCTAGCGAGAAGAAATCCTTGCCCTCGGCCAGCTCGTTGGCGTCCAAAATGATCTCTTCGCCGGCCGGGGTGCCCTCGGCCGGGATGACGGGCGCGGTCCACGGGTCCGAATCCTCATCCACCGGCAGGCGGCAGGAATAACCGTAGCTCTTGCCCTCCGCCGTGCGGCCGTAATACCAGTAGTCGCCCCGGCGGGTAGGCACGGACATGTCGGTTTCCTTGATGCGGGACTTAATCTCCTGGAAGATGTTCTCCGTCATCTCCTCCAGGCCCGCGGTCTGCGCCTGCGTATAGGCGTTTTCGGCCTCGAGGTAAGCCAGGGTTTCCGGGGATTCCTTGTCGCGCAGCCACTCATAATCATCCACGAACTCACGGCCGTGGAAGGAGCGCACAACAGGGTGGACAGCGGCAACCGGGGCCGCAACATTGGCGTTGTTCATGCCCACCCACTCTACGCGTGGCGCGGGGGAGCCGGCTGCTAGGCCTCCGGCGCGACGAAGTCCGCGAAGTCCTTGCCAGACAGGCGCTCGTAGGCCTCGATGTAGCGGTCGCGGGTGGCGGCGACGACATCGGCGGGCAGCTGCGGCGGGGTGGCATCGGAAGCCTGGTCCCAGCCAGAGGCCTCCGAGGTCAGCCAATTGCGCACGTACTGCTTGTCGAAGGAGGGCTGGACCTTTCCTTCCTCATAAGAATCCGCCGGCCAGTAGCGGGAGGAATCCGGGGTGAGCACCTCGTCGGCCAGCACCAAGGTGCCGTCGTGGTCCAGGCCAAACTCGAACTTGGTGTCCGCCAGGATGATGCCCTTGGCCTCCGCCAGGGCTGCGGCCTGCGAGTAGATGCTCAAGGTGGCCTCACGCAGCTGCTCGGCGCGGGAGGCGCCCAGCTTGTCCACGACGGCATCGAAAGACACGTTCTCATCGTGCTCGCCCTGCTCGGCTTTGGTGGCCGGGGTGAAGATGGGCTCCGGCAGGCGGGAGGCCTCCACTAGGCCCGCGGGTAGCTCGATGCCGCACACCGTGCCGGAGGCCTGGTATTCCTTCAGGCCGGAGCCGGTAAGGTAGCCGCGGGCGACGCACTCGAAGGGCAACATATCCAGCTTCTTGACCACGAAAGCGCGGCCTAAGACCTCGTCCGGGATGCGGGGATCGTCCACCGGGCCGGCCAGGTGGTTGGGGAAGTCGATGGCGTTGAAGAAGTACTCGGAGGTCGCGGTGAGCACGCGGCCTTTATCCGGGATGGCTGGGCTCAACATGTGGTCATAGGCCGAGATGCGGTCGCTGACCACCATGAGCAGGGTGTTGTCATCGATTTCGTAGATGTCGCGGACCTTGCCGGAGGCGATGTGGGCATAGGAAGAAAGTTCAGGGCGCATGACATACATCCTAGACCCGTCGAGCCTGCTTCAAGATGCGTTCTAAGCACAAGGTGACTAGCTGATCGTTTCGATCAAATAAGGGGCCAGAAAACTCGATCTGGGCAACCTTAATTGATCGAAATGTACATGGACCGGGCCCGCGCGGTACGTTTTTGCAAATCGTGGCCCCAAAAAGTACCGCCACAGGTGCGGAGCTAGAGGATCTCGCCTGGGGCGTAGGCCGCGGCGTCCGGGTGCTGGTCCGCCAGGGCCTTGATGCGGCCCAGGACCTGGGAGACTTGGGACTCGGCGGCGCCGATGAAGGCGTGCTTGTCGGACAGGGCTTCCTCCAGGGCAGCGGCGTCGAGCGGGAGGCGGGGGTCGGCGGCCAGGCGCTCGACCAGATCCTGCTCCCCGCCGTTTTCACGCATGTTCAGCGCCACGGCCACGGCGCTTTCCTTGATGACCTCGTGGGCGGTCTCGCGGCCCACCCCGGCGCGCACGGTGGCCATGAGGATGCGGGTGGTGGCCAGGAACGGCAGGTAGCGCTCCAGCTCGCGGTCGATCATGGCCGGGAAAGCGCCAAACTCGGCCAGCACCGTCAGGAAGGTCTCAAACATGCCGTCGATGGCGAAGAAGGCGTCCGGCAGGGCCACGCGGCGCACGACCGAGCAGAAGACGTCGCCCTCGTTCCACTGCTGGCCGGCCAGGTCGGCGACCATGGACATGTAGCCGCGCAGGATGACCTGGAAGCCGCAGACGCGCTCGCAGGAGCGGGCGTTCATCTTGTGCGGCATGGCCGAGGAGCCAACCTGGCCCTCCTTGAAGCCCTCGGTGACGGTCTCGTTGCCGGCCATGAGCCGGATGGTGGTGGCCAGCGAGGACGGGCCGGCGCCCAGCTCCACCAGGGCGGACAGGGCGTCGAAGTCCAGGGAGCGCGGGTAGACCTGCCCCACCGAGTTGAAGATGCGGCTAAAGCCTAGGTGGTCGGCGATGCGGGTCTCCAGCGCCGCCAGCTTGTCCTCGGAGCCGCCCATGAGATCGAGCATGTCCTGGGAGGTGCCCATCGGGCCCTTGATGCCGCGCAGCGGGTAGCGCTCCAACAGGGACTCGACGCGCTCGATGCCCAGCAGGATCTCATCGGCAGCGGAGGCAAAGCGCTTGCCCAAGGTGGTCGCCTGGGCCGCGACGTTGTGGGAGCGGCCGGCCATGACCAGCGTCTGGTACTGCGCGGCGCGCTCACCCACCCGGCTGGCCACGGCAATCGCCTTGTCGCGCACCAGGGTCAAGGACAGCTGAATCTGCAGCTGCTCCACGTTCTCCGTCAGGTCCCGGGAGGTCATGCCCTTGTGGATGTGCTCGAAGCCGGCCAGGGCGTTGAACTCCTCGATGCGCGCCTTGACGTCGTGCCGGGTCACGCGCTCCCGGGCGGCGATGGAGTCCAGGTCCACCCGGTCGATGACCTCCTCGTAGGCCGCGATGGCCTCGGCGGGGATGTCGACGCCAAGCTCCCGCTGGGCCTTCATCACGGCGATCCACAGCTGGCGCTCGAGGACGATCTTGTGCTCCGGGGACCAGATCTCGGTCATCGCGGGCGAAGCATAGCGGGAGGACAGGACGTTGGAAATATTCTTCTTTTCAGCCACGACGCTCATTATTGCACTAAACAACCACCCCGTGGCCCAAAAGGGAGACTATTTAGCCGTCGATGCTGATGCGGCCTTCCAGGGCCGCCTGCCCGATGTCGCGGCGGTAGAATCCGCCCGGCATGTCGATGCCGTCGAGCACCTGGTAGGCCGCCGCCCGGGCATCGGCCAGCGTGGCCCCGCGGCCGAGCACGTTGAGCACGCGCCCGCCGTGTGCGGCCCACCCGCCGTCCGCACCGCGCGCGGTGCCGGCGTGCAGGACGCGGTCGGGGTCGGTCAGCAAGGTGGCATCGGCAGCCTGGATGGGCGCGCCCTTGCGCGGGGCGGCCGGGTAGCCCTCGGCGGCGAGCACCACCGTGATGGCAAAGCCTTCCTCCCACTCCAGCGGCGGCAGCTCGGCCAGGCGGCCCTCAGCTACCGCCTGCAGGGTCTGCGCCAGCGGGGAGCGCAGCAGGGAGAGCACGGCCTGGGTCTCCGGATCGCCGAAGCGGCAGTTGAACTCGACCACGGCCGGGCCCTGCGGCCCCCAGGCCAGGCCGGCGTAGAGCAGGCCCGAATACGGGGTGCCGCGGCGGACCATCTCGCGGGCCACGGGCACGCAGACCTCGTCCACGATGCGCTGGACGCCATCGGCCGGCAGCCACGGCAGCGGGGTGTAGGCGCCCATGCCTCCGGTATTCGGCCCGGCGTCGCCGTCGAAGGCGCGCTTGTGATCCTGGGCCGGCAGGAGCGGGACGACGGTCTCGCCGTCGACCAGGCAGAACAGGGAGACCTCCGGGCCGGGCAGGAAGGACTCGAATAGCACCGGGTTGCCGGCCTCCAGGACGGCTGCGGCATGCTCGCGGGCGGCGGCGCGATCCTCGGTGACCACCACGCCCTTGCCACCGGCCAGTCCGTCGTCCTTGACCACGAAGTGGGGGCCGAAGCGGTCCAGTACGGCATCCAGCTCGGCCGCGCTGGCCCCGGGCAGCAGCTGCTCGGCGCGGGCGGTGGCAACGCCAGCGGCGTCCATGACGTCCTTGGCGAACTTCTTCGAGCCTTCAATCTGCGCGGCGGCGGCCGAGGGGCCAAACACGGCGATGCCCGCCTCCCGCAGCGCGTCCGCCACGCCGGCGACCAGCGGCACCTCGGGGCCCACCACCACGAGATCCGCGGCGATGTTTTGGGCCAGCTGCGTCATCCGCTCCGGATCGGCAACCTGGGTGTACTCCGGGTGGCAGGTGGCGATGGCGGCGAAGGCTTCTGCGCCCGGCGCGGCATGCAGCTCCGGGGAGGAAGGATCCGCGTTTAGGCCTTTGAGCAGGGCGTGTTCCCGGCCGCCCGAACCGATGACTAGTATGCGCATGACGCTCATCTTACTTGGCGGTAGGGTACTTTTTATGTCTTCTGTATTTACCAAGATCATCGAGGGCGAGCTGCCCGGCCGTTTCGTCTACCGCGACGACAAGGTGGTGGCGTTCCTCTCCATCGAGCCGCTGCGCTACGGCCACACCCTCGTCGTGCCGGTGCAGGAGGTCGACAAGTGGACCGACCTGGACGATGACACCTGGGCTTACCTGAACAAGATTGCCAAGGAGATAGGCGTCGCGGTCAAGAACGCCTTCGACTCCGAGCGCGCCGGCTATATCATCGCCGGCTTCGATGTGCCGCACACCCACATCCACGTCTTCCCCACCGACAAGATGAGCGAGTACGACTTCGGCAAGTGCTACGCTGCCGATGCCACGGATGACGCCGCCATGGACGAGGCCGCCACCCGCATCCGCCAGCACCTCAACACCAACGAGGATGGCTACCGCAACTAATCCGGCAGGCGGCTAGTCCTCTTTGAGCGCGGGCAGGGCGACGGTAAACGTCGAGCCTTGGCCCGGCTCGGACTCCACGCACACCGTGCCGCCATGCTGCTCCACCAGGGATTTCACGATGGACAGCCCCAGGCCCGAGCCGCCCGTATCGCGCGTGCGCGACACATCCGCCCGGTAGAAGCGCTCGAAGATGTGGGCGGAGACCTCCGGGTCCATGCCCTTGCCGTCGTCGACGACGTCGACAAAGACCCGCTCGGCATCGTTGCGCAGCACGATCTGGATCTTCGCGTCCTCGCCGCCGTGGCGCAGGCCGTTGGAGACCAGGTTGAGCAGCACCTGATGCAGCCGGTCCGGATCCCCCTTGACCAGGGGGATGCCGCCGGCCCGGTTGGTGACCTCGATGCTGCGGCCGGGGAAGGCCGCCCGCGCCGTCGAACCGGCCGACAGACACAGCTCCAGCATGTCCACGGTGTGCAACTCCAGCCGGTTGCCCTCGGCGCGGGTGAGCGCCAGGAGGTCCTCGACCAGCAACGACATCCGCTTGGACTCGGCATCGATTTTGCCTAGCACGCGGTCGACATCCTGGGTGGCTCCGGAGCGGTAGAGCTCCGTGTAGCCGCGCAGCGAGGTCAGCGGCGTGCGCAGTTCGTGCGAGGCATCGCCGACGAAGCGGCGCATCTGCCCCTCTTTCTCCTGGGCCGTCTCCACCGAGTCCTGCAGGCGCTCGAGCATCGTGTTCAGCGCCCTCGACAGCTGGCCCACCTCGGTATGCTCTGGCCACTCGGGCACGCGCTTGTCCAGGTCGCCGGCCGCGATTTCGGCGGCGGTCTTCTCCACCACGCGCAGCGGGCGCAGCGCGCGGCGGATGACCGCAGCACCCACCAGGGCCACGAGCACCAGCGCGCAGGCGGTGATGAGCACCTGGAGGCCGGCCATGCCGTTGATCTGGGCGTTTTCGCGCGTGACCTTCTTTGCCACCACGATGATTGATCCGCCATCCTCGGTGGCAATCGCCCGCCACTCGTTCTCCGGCAGGCGGGGCAGATCCTGGCCGTCTGCGGTAGCCCCCACGCTCTGGGGGCGGCCGCCGATGATCAAGTCGTCGACCTTCGGGATATTGGATTTATCCACGTTAAAGAACTGCCACGTGCCGTCCTGCTGGTAGCTCAGGATGGTGAAATCACTGGGCGGGTGCTGCATGTAGCTATTGCCCAGCAGGGTCTCGTTGCGCGCCCAGCCCACCGCGGCGTCCTTCAAGTCCTTGTCCACCTGGTCGTAGACCACCTCGCGCATCATGGCGTTGACGGCCACGGCCGAGGCGACCAGCCCTAAGAAGGACACCGCGACGATGAGCACGACGAGCCAGATGCGCAGCGGCAGCGCCTTAGGCAGCGGGCGGCGGCGCAGCTGCGAAATCTTCGGAAGCTTCATATAACTTGCCCGAGGCCAAAAATCCGGGGGCGACCTAGGAGCGCGGGGTGCGCAGGACGTAGCCCACGCCGCGGACGGTGTGGATGAGCGGGGTATCCCCCGTGTCGATCTTGCGGCGCAGGTAGGAGATGTAGGACTCCACCACGTTGCCGTCGCCGCCGAAGTCGTAGTGCCAGACATTGTCAAGGATCTTGGCCTTCGACAGCACCACCTCCTTGTTCTGCATGAGGTAGCGCAACAGGTTGAACTCGGTGGGCGACAGTTCCACGATCTCGCCGGCCTTGGTGACCTCGTGGGTGTCATCGTTGAGCGTGAGATCCGCGTACGTCATCGTGGCATCGTCAGCCGAGTCCTCCACCGCGGCGCCGCGGCGCAGGATAACGCGCAGGCGGGTGATGACCTCCTCCAGGCTGAAAGGCTTGGTCACATAATCATCCGCCCCGATGGTCAGGCCGTGGATGCGCTGGTCCACCGAATCCTTGGCGGTCAGGTAGAGCACCGGGCCGTCGAGGCCCTCCTGGCGCAGGCGGCCGAGCAGCTCAAATCCGTCCATACCCGGCATCATCACGTCCATGATGTAGGCGTCCGGGTTGACCTCGCGGGCCACGCGCAGGGCCTCGGTGCCGGAGTTGGCCGTGTGCACGTCAAACCCCTGGAATTTCAGGGACACCGTGAGCAGCTCCACGATGTTGGGCTCGTCATCTACGACGAGGACGGTGACGTTTTCGGCGCGCTTGTCATCCATTGGCATTCTCCATGAGTCAGAGGGGCACCTTCCGGGCCCTAGAGGGGGTTTCTTCAAGCGCCCATCACGAAGAAAGGCGCTGCGATTGAAACCCAGTGTGTCACCGAGCCTATCGCAGCGCCTGTCTAAAATCTGTGCGTCCCCTGTGAGAGGATGCGCACTTACCCCTTAGGGGCGGGGGATGTTGCGCAGGTTAGACTGCGCCAGCTTGAGCATCTGCCCCACGCCGCCGCCGAAGACCGTGCGGGTGGCGGCCTTGGAAAAGCCCAGCAGCTGTTCCAAAGTCAGCGTCGGCGGAATGGACAGCGCGTTCGGGTCGGTGACCATGTCGACTAGCACGGGGCCGTCGAAGTCGAGAGCCTCACGGATCTGGGCGCGCGCGGAGGAAGGATCCTCGATGCGGATGTGCTTGATGCCCGCGCCCTCGGCGATCTTGGCGAAGTTGACCTGCTCGTGGTCGGTCTCGTGCTCCGGCATGCCCTGGACCAGCATCTCCAGCTTGACCATGCCCAGGGAGGAGTTATTGAACACGAAGATCTTGGTGGGCAGGTTATGCAGCTTCACCGTGAGCAGCTCGCCCATGAGCATGGCCAGGCCGCCGTCGCCGGAGAAGGAGATGACCTGGCGGTCCGGGTTAGCCGCCTGCGCGCCAATGGCCATCGGCAAGGCGTTGGCCATCGTGCCGTGGCGGAAGGAGCCGAGCTGCTCGCGCTTGCCGTTCGGGGTGATGTAGCGCGCGCCCCACACGTTGCACATGCCGGTGTCGACGGTGAAGACGGCATCGGCGTCCGCCTCCTCGTCGATGATGTTGGCCAGGTACTCCGGGTGCAGCGGCACCATCTTCTCTACGTCCTGGGTGTATGCCTCGACGACGTGGTTGAGCTTGTCGTAGTGCTCCTTGAGCATCCGGTCGAGGAAGCTGCGGTCGGTCTTTTCCTCCACGTGCGGCAGGATGTTGTCGATGGTCGCTGCCACATCGCCCACCACCGGGTAGGAGATCTTGGTGCGGCGGCCGATGTGGGAGCCGTCGATGTCGACCTGGGCCACATTCGCCGTGGGCAGGAAGTCGTTGTACGGGAAGTCGGTGCCCAGGAGGATGAGCAGGTCCGCCTCGTGGGTGGCATCGTGGGCCGCACCATAGCCGAGCAGCCCGGACATGCCCACGTCGAAGGGGTTGTCGTACTGGATGTACATCTTGCCGCCCAAGGCATGGCCGATGGGGGCCTTGACCTTCTCCGCCAGCGCGAGGACCTCCTCGCGGGCACCCCGCACGCCGGCGCCGACGAAGAGCGCGACCGTCTTGGCCTCGTTGATGGCGTGCACCAGGGCGGCGGCCTCGGCCGGGTCCGGGTAGAGCACCGGGCGGCCGGCAGACAGCTTGGACTCGACGAAGGTGTCATCGCTGGCCTCCTGCGTGGAGACATCGCCAGGGATGACCAGCACGGACACGCCCTTGCCGGCCAGGGTGGACTGCAGCGCGTGGTGCAGGATAACCCCGCCCTGATCCGCGGAATTGACCATCTCGCAGTAGCCGGAGCACTCCTGGAATAGGGCCTCCGGGTGGGTCTCCTGGAAGAACTTGGAGCCGATCTGGCGGGACGGAATGTGGCTGGCGATGGCCAAGACCTTGGCGCCGTTGCGGTGGGCATCGTAGAGCCCCTGCACCAGGTGCGTGTTGCCCGGCCCACAGGAGGCGGCGCACACGGCCAGCTTGCCCGTGGTCAGGGAGTCGGCCTCGGCCGCAAAAGCCGCGGTCTCCTCGTTGCGCACGTGGACCCATTCGATGGAAGAGCGGCGCACCGCGTCCACGATCGGGTTGAGCGAGTCCCCTACCAGCCCGTAGATGCGCTCGACCCCCTGGGCCTCCAGCGTGGCCACCAATTGTTCGGCATAGGTACGTGCCATGGATAACACCCCTTTAATAAACGAAAAAGATTAGTAACTTTGATTGTCCCCGCCGAGGGCTCCCCGGCGCCAACTTCTGCTCCATTCTCACAGCGGGCACGGTGGTGTGTTGCAGGCGACAGCGGCCCCCAGCGCTGGCGGATGCCGGCTGATTTCGGCCCTGGACGACATTGAGCCCCTGACCGTTGAACTGCTCCCCATTAGTTGGACTGAGAAATCAACATCCGGACCTGACCCCTGTTTGGCGGACACCTGATATCCAGCCCGGTCGGGTTGGGAAGAAAGGCAATCTAACTCCATGCCTAGGTATTCTGAACAGTTCAAACGTGATGCTGTGGCCCTCTACGAAAA
>CAVFKS010000045.1:0-15715 GCA_963623015.1 Clostridia bacterium | reverse complement strand
CAAATCTAACACCCGCGACACGCCGGCCCAGACACACTTTTTGACCCTTAACCCCGAAATGTCCCTTAACGTGACACGCCGCAAATCCACACGAAATGTCCCTTAAGCCCCCTTAACCCGAAATGCCCCTTAAGCCAAAAACGCAAAATCCCCGCGATGACTCGCGGGGAGATGGTGCCAGGTAGAAGATTCGAACTTCTGAAGGCTACGCCGGCGGATTTACAGTCCGCTCCCTTTGGCCGCTCGGGCAACCTGGCAAGCACTATTGCGCAATCCACAAGGACTAACGCGGTGCGTGTAGATACTTTACTTAGACGCAAGCAAAAAGCGCAAATCGCCTGCTAGCCCACGCGTTTGATGGTGTAGGACGACAGCTGGCGCAGGGCCGAGGTGGCCTCATTCTGCGGCAGCTCGTCCAGCATGGACTCGACCTCGTCGAAGTAGCCCCGCACGGCCGCCAGGGCCTGGTCCCGGCCCGTGGAGGCGTGGAGGAGCTCCAGGGCGCGGGCGACGTCGACATCGTCAGTCAGCGGCCCGGTCAGCAGCTCCCGCAGGCCCTCTCCGGCCGGGGAGTCCTCCTGCAGGGCGTAGAGAACCGGCAGGGTAAACACGCCCTCGCGCAGGTCCGTGCCCGGCGTCTTGCCGGACTGGCGCGGGTCGGAGAAGATGTCGATGATGTCGTCGACGATCTGGAAGATCATCCCGATGTCAGAGCCAATCTTCTTCAGCCGGGCGGCGTCCTCGGCAGAAGCGCCGGCATGGTAGGCGCCCAGATAGGCAGCCGAGGCGATGAGCACGGCCGTCTTTTCCCGGATGACCGCGGTGTAATGCTCCACGGGGTTGGCCTCCCCGGCGCCGACGGTCTCGCGCATCTGGCCGGTGACCAGCTCCTCAAAGGTCTCCGCGAAGTGCTCGACGGTGTGGGTATCGAGCTGGGACATCAGGCGGGAGGCGTGCGCCAAGAGGGCATCGCCAGCCAAGATGGCCACGGAGTTTCCCCACCTAGAGTTGGCAGAGTCCACGCCGCGGCGGCGGTCGGCCTCATCCATGACGTCGTCATGGTAGAGGGTGGCCACGTGCACCATCTCCACCGAAGTGGCAGCCTTGATGACCTCATAGGAGCCCGCGCGCGGCCCATACTCGGAGGCCAGCAGCGCCATGACCGGGCGAAAGCGCTTGCCACCGGCCTGGGTCAGGTGCAGGGCTTTGTCGATGACGAAGGACTCACCCCGGTCAATTTCCGACAGGAGCATCTCTTCCACGGCGGCGACACCCTTGGCCACGCGCGCGGTCAGCTGCGGGTCACCCAAATCTACGGTGTTGTCGCCGTTGCTCATGCTTCGAAAATCCTTTAAGTCTCATGACGCCGATAATCCCCTTCTAACCTAGTCCACGCGGAGGCCATCGACATAGTTGAGGGGCGCTAATGCGACAATGGGGCCTATGGAAAAGCTTTATGACGTGGCCATCATCGGCGCCGGCCCGGCAGGGTCGGCCGCCGCCATCCACGCCGCCCGCGCCGGATACTCAACGGCCCTCATCGACTCCCTGGACTTTCCCCGCGACAAGACCTGCGGCGATGGCCTGACCCCGCGGGCGATGCACCAGCTCGCAGCCCTGGGCGTGGACGTCAACCCCGGCTACCGCAACCGCGGCCTCAAGCTCCACGGCTACGGCGGCTCCGTCACCGCGCCGTGGCCTGCTACCTACCCCACCGCGGAAGGCACGGCACTCCCGCGCACGCTATTCGATGCCCTCGTGCGCGACGCCGCCCTTACCGCCGGCGCCACCTTTATCCAGGGCACGGCCACGGCCCCGGAGGAGGGCGCGAACGGCATCGCCAGCTTCCGGGTGGGCGAGGATACGGTCAAGGCGCGCTGGGTGATCGTGGCTGATGGGGTGCGCTCTACTTTTGGCAAGCAGCTGGGGCGCGTCTGGCACAAGGAGGAGGTCTACGGGATTGCCGCCCGCGCCTATGCGACCTCGCCGCAGGCCGACGAGCCGTGGATGCACTCCCACGTCGAGCTCAAGGACGCCGCCGGCGTGGTGCAGCCGGGGTACGGGTGGATCTTCCCGCTGGGCGGCGAGCTGGGCCAGGTCAACATCGGGCTGGGCGCGCTGTCAACTGCGCGCCGGCCGGCCAAGCTGAACACGAAGAAGCTGCTGGAGGTCTACGCCGCCCAGCAGCGCGCCGACTGGGGTCTGGGTGAGGTCACGCAGGTGGCCTCAGCCGCGCTGCCGATGGGCGGGGCGGTCAGCAACATCGCAGGCGCTAACTGGCTGTGCATTGGCGATGCCGCCGCGTGCGTTAACCCCTTAAACGGCGAGGGCATCGACTACGGGCTGGAGACCGCCGCTCTGGCCGTTGAGATGCTCGGCTCCGGGGATCTCACCCGCGCCTGGCCGCAGCGGCTGCGCGCGGAATACGGGGAGGCCTTCTTGCTGGCGCGCACCGCCGCGCGCCTTCTGACCTACCCGCAGTTCCTGCCGGTGGCCGGCCCGGTGGCGCTGCGCGGGCCGCTGGCGCATGCGCTCATGCCGGCGGCAGCGCGCCTGATGGGCAACCTGATAACGGATGCCGACCGCGACGTCATCGCGCGGGCCTGGCACCTGGCCGGGCGCGGCATGGCGAAGGCGCGCGCGGGCTCCCCGCTGTGGGGAGTGAGCTAGGGCGCGGGTTTGACGGCGGCGTGCAGGGCCACGATGCCCAGCGTCAGGTTGCGCCAGTGGGCTCCGGACCAGCCGTTGGCGTTGATGGCATCGGCAAGCTCTTGCTGATCCGGCCAGGCGCGGATGGATTCCGCCAGGTACTCGTAGGCGTCCGGGTTGGAGGAGACCACCTTGGCAATCGGCGGCAGCAGGCGCGTGAGGTATTCCTTGTACACCGTGCCGAAGACGGGGACGATGGGCTTGGAGAATTCGTTGATGACCAGGCGCCCGCCCGGCTTGGCCACGCGCGCCATCTCGCGCAGGCCGGCCTCGAAATCATGGAAGTTGCGCAGGCCATAGGAGATGGTCACCGCGTCAAAGGTGTTGTCCGCAAACGGCAGCTGCATGCCGTCGCCGGCCACCTTGGGCACGTTGCGCCCCTTGCCGGCCGCGAGCATGCCGAGAGAGAAATCGCAGGCCACGCACCACGCGCCGGAGCGCGACAACTCCACGGTGGACACCGCCGTGCCGGCCGCCAAGTCGAGCACCTTCTCCCCTGGCTGCAGGCCCAGGGTCTCGCGGGTGCGCTTGCGCCACCCGGCGTCCTGCCCGAAGGAGAGCACAGTGTTGGTGATGTCATATTTCTTGCCGACGCGGTCAAACATGCGGGCGACGTCGAAGGGCTGCTTGTCTAGATCTGCCTTGGAGTTTTCTTTAGCCACGGCTACCTAGTCTAGACGCGCCGGCGCCCCGGCCGGGCACGGCCCGCCTTAAGCCACGCGCGTGCCCAGGGCGCGCGCCGCCCACCGCGGCAGGCCCGGGCGATGCCCCGCCTCCCCCGGCGCGGGCTGCCGCATACCGCCTAGGACCTGCTCGTAGTAGCCCAGCAGCTGCTCGCACAGCGCCAGCCAGGTCTTGGATTCCACGGACGCGCGGGCCTGGGCGCGCAGGCGCGGATGGGCTGCGGGGACTAAGAGGGCATCGACAGCCTGGGGCAGATCCCGGGCAAACGAGTCGACCTCGAGGAGCAGGCCGTTGTGGCCGGGCTCGATGAGGTCGACGGGCCCGCCGGCGCGCGGGCCGATGGTGGGCACGCCGGAGGCCTGGGCCTCCTGGATGGTCTGGCAGAAAGTCTCAAACTCGCCGGGGTGGACGAATACGTCCAGCGAGGCATAGGCCCGCGCGAGCTCCTCCCCGCCCAGCGCGCCCATGAACTGGGCGCCGGGCAGCGCGGCCTCTAGGGCGGGGCGCTCGGGGCCGTCGCCCACGATGACCAGCTGCAGGTCGCGGCGGTCATTGAGCGCCGCTAGACGATGCACCCCCTTCTCCGCCGCCAGCCGGCCGACAAAACCAACCGCATGCCGCGGCCCGCCGGCGCGGCCGATACCCCACTGCCGGCGCAGGGTCTCGCTGCGGTTAGCCGGGTGGAAGCGGCAGGCATCGACGCCGCGGCCCCAGTGGTAGACGTCGCGGATGCCGTGTTCGCGCAAGTCCGCGATGGTCAGGGAGGACGGCGCCAGGGTCATCTGGCAGGAATTGTGGATGGTGCGCGTCCAGTCCCACGCCGCGTGCGCCAGGGCGGAGAGCTGGTATTTGGTGGCAAAGCCCGCCACGTCCGTCTGGTAGGCCGCCACCGCCGGGATGCGCTGCTGGCGGGCCACGAAGGCGCCCGCGGCGCCGAGCACGAACGGGCTGGCCAGGTGCACCAGGTCGGGCTGGAACTGACGGATGGCCTCGTCGACTGCGGTGGTGGGCACGCCGATGGGCAGCGAGTCCACCAGGGGCACCCGCACGGTGGGCACGCGGTAGATGGGAAAGCCTAGGTAGTCGGGCACTTCCTCCTGGCCGTCGCGGGCGCCGGGCGCCACGACGATGGCCTCGTGCCCGGTGGCCGAAAGGTGCTCCAAGATGCGCAGCACAGAATTGGTTACCCCGTTGATATTCGGCAGGAAAGACTCCGCGACAATTGCAACTCGCATGTGCACTACCCTCACATATCCACGTCACCTAGTGATGAACACAATGTTAATAAACGGCTATTTTCGCCGCCGTCGGCCCCACGGCCGGCCCACCAGCCACCAGGCAAGCGCCGCCAGTCCGCTGGCTACCGCCCACACCGACAGCGCGGGGATGATAGACAGCGTCCACTCACGGCCCTCCACCTTCACGATGTCCGGGTTGGAGGCCTGGTAGACCACCCAGACCTTCTGGCCCTCGCCCAGGCCGGTGGGATAGAGCAGCCCCGTCGGCGGCGAATGGTAGAGCCCCTCGCGGTCCTGGAAGTCCACCGTGGTGCGCATCCAGCCCACGTCCGTGATGGTACCCAGGGCGCGCGCGGGCTCGGCCGCGATCGCCCGGTCGTTGAGGAAGGGGCCGGCGACCATCGCCACGCACGCGAGCACCACCGCCACGTACAGCGCCCCGATGACTTGGTGGGCCCGCCGGAGTGAGCGAGCAGGGCGCTCGGGAGAGGAAGGCTCACGAGTCGCGGGGCGGAGCTGGCCTGACATGTCGGCCTTAGGCTCCGGTCTTGGAGCGCAGATCGGCGTGCAGGGCGCGCAGCTTTTCCCGCGTGGTGCGCGCCTCGACCACCGTGATGCCGACGGCGAACTCCTTGAGCTCGGCCAGCGTATCGAGCAGCTCCTGGGCGCTATCGGCCCGGCGGTAGTCGACGCCATAGGCCTGGCACAGCGCCTCGATGTCCACCTGCTGCGGGGTCCCAAAGGCACGCTCGAAGGAGTCGCGCAGGCCGTCTGCGCCAACCTCGAGGGTCTCGAAGATCCCGCCGCCGTTGTCGTTGGCCACGACGAGGGTGAGGTTTTCCGGGCGCGGGTTGTCCTCGGAAATCATCAGGCTCGAGGCGTCGTGCAGGAAAGTGATATCGCCTACCAGCGCCACCGTCCGCGGGGCGCGCACCTGGTCCGGCTCGCGCGCCTGCACGGCCAGGGCCACGCCCACGGCCTGCGCCACGGTGCCGTCGATGCCGGCTACCCCGCGCTGGCTAAAGGCGTCCACGCCGTCAAAAGGCAGTCCCACCAGGGACCCGTCGCGCACGGGGTTGGAGGCGCCGAGTACCACGGCATCGCCCACCGCCAGGGTGTCGGCAACGGCGGCGGCCGCGTGCAGGCCGGTAAACCCATAGGCGGGGTCCTCGAGGACCTCGCGGACGGCATCGCCAGCCATCTGCGCTGCGCCCTCACACAGGCGCAGCCAGTCGCGGCTGGGGGCGCCGGTGGCCTTCACGCGGCTGCCCAGGCGCGCCTCCTCGCCGCGGGGGTTGGTAAAATCCGTGCTCCGCGACAGGGAGATGAACTCGATGTCCGGATCGTGGAGCAGGGCCAGCACCGGCCGGTGCAGGGTCGGGTGGCCGACCACGATGACCTGCTCGACGCGCGTGTGGGCGACGAACCCGTTAGCCTCCACCGCGTCCCGGCGGAAGAACGCGGCCGCGGCCGGGTGGACCGGATGATAGGGCGCCGGCGCCGTGGGCTCGGCGATGGTCGGCACGTCCTCGAGGCCGGGGACCTCCCAGGCCTCGTCGCCGGCGATGACCAGCGTGTTGCGGCTGAGATCCACCTCGACCTCGCCGTTGTCCACAAAGCCCGGGCCCGGCGCGCGGCGCAGCGTGCGGTCGGTGACGGGGGCGGGCAGCTCCTCGCCCACCAGGGGCGTATCCAGCGCGACGTTGATGTGGACCACCGGGTCCTGGCTAAAACGCTGGGCCATCGCCGGCAAGTCGGCCGGGCAGGTGACCTGCGTGGTGGTGGCGAAGTGGGCGAACATGCCCGGCTGCGCGATGGTCTGGGACGCGCCGGTGCCCACCAGCCGCTGGGGCCTGTCGGCGGAGACCACCGCCAGGGGCACGTGCGAGTGGCGGGCCTCGATGACGGCCGGGTAGGTATTCGCCACCGCCGTGCCCGAGGTCATGATGACGGCCACGTGGCGGCGCTGCACCCGCGCCAGCCCCAGGGCTAGGAAGGCGGCAGAACGCTCGTCGATGCGCGTGTGCACCTTCAGGTCCGGGTGCGCCAGCACCGCTAGGTTCAGCGGGGCGTTGCGGGAGCCCGGGCAGATCACGACATCCGTGCAGTGCCGGGCCAGTTGGGCGGCGACGGCCTGGGCCAGATCCATCGATGCGGTGTGTTCAGTCATAGCACCCAAGCTTACTGCCCCCGCGGCGGCGCCTAGAACCCGGCGCCCGCCCCCTGGCCCGCGCCGGCCTCAGCGCCGGGCTGGGAGCCGGGCTGGGAGCCGAAGAGCTCCTCGACCAGGCCGCCGAGATCTTGGGCTCCCTGGTCAACGCGGTCCTGGAGATCGTCCAGGCGCGCGCCGGAGTCCCCGCCAAACGGGCCGGGCTCGGTGGTGCCGGCGGGCTCCGCGGGTTCTTCAGTGACGGTCTCGGTGACCTCGGCCGTGGTGGTCGCGGTGGTGGTCATGGTCTCGGTCACCGGCTCCGGGGCCGGCCGGTTGGAGGTCTGCAGGTACATGAACGCAAATGCCCCGGCCACCACTAAGGCCAGCGCCAGCAGCCCGCCGAGGATGGCGGCGGCCGCCCCGCCCTTCTTGCGGCCGGCAGGCGGCTCATAGGAGCGCGGCGGCTCCTCGTAGTAGGCCTGCTGGTTGTAATTCTGCTGGCCATAGCCCGCCTGGCCGTAGCCTCGCTGGTTATAGCCCTGTTGGTCGTAGCCCGGCTGGGAATAGCCGGCCTGGCGGTCCGGGAACACCTGCCGGGGGCGGGGCTGCTCGGGCTCGCCGGCGCCGGCGCCAAAGACCTGGGTCTCCTCGCCCTGCACGCGGCCGATCCACTGCGTCTCCTCGCCGCCGGACTGGCCGGGCGCGCGGTGATGGGGGAAATCTTTGTCGTTATTGGTCATGCTAAAAATTCCTACACTGTCGAGCTGTCAAAACCCAGAGTAAACGCCGTGAGCGAGCAAAAGAAGCAAACGCGGCCCACCAGCCCCGGCGCCTAGCCCTCGACCCGGGCGCGCAGCGCCCGGCCGGTGGGCGTGTCCAGGCCCGCCAGGTCCGCGGGGGCGGCATCGGCGACAATCCGCCCGCCCTCCGGGCCGGCGCCTGGCCCCAGCTCGAGGACGCGATCGGCCTGCGCGATGACCGCCAGGTCGTGCTCGACGACGATGACGGTCTGGCCGGCATCGACCAGCGTGCGCAGCTGCTTGACCAAAAGCTCGGCATCGGCCGGGTGCAGGCCGGTGGTGGGCTCGTCGAGCAGGTAGACGGTGTGCCCGCGCCGCTTGGTATGGGCCCGCTGCAGCTCCGTGGTGAGCTTGATGCGCTGGGCCTCCCCGCCGGATAACTCCGGCGCGCCCTGGCCCAGCCGCAGGTAGCCCAGGCCGAGTGCCTGCAGGGTATCCAGCATGCGCCGGATCTTCGGCTCCTTGGCAAAGACCTCGGCGGCCTCGTCGACGCTGAGCGCTAAAACGTCAGCAATCGTGTAGCCGTGCCAGTCGACCTCCAGGGTCTGCGCGTTATAGCGCGCGCCCTTGCACTCCGGGCACACGCTATAGGCGCCCGGCAAAAATACCAGCTCCACCTCGATCTTTCCGGCCCCGCCGCAGGTGGCACACTGGCCCTGCTTGACGTTGTAGGAAAAACGCGAGACCTTCCAGCCGCGCCGGCGCGCCTCGTCGGTGCCGGCGAAGAGCCGGCGCACCTCGTCGAAGAGGTTGGTGTAAGTCGCCAGCATCGAGCGCGGGGTGCGCCCGATGGGCTTTTGCGTAATCTGCACCACGCGATCGATGCCCTCGAGGCCTGTAGCCGCCGCCACCTGCCACTGCGGGGCCGCTGCGTCCGGCTCGACGTCTGCGGCAGCGCCAGCGGCCGCCTGCTTGAGCAGCCCGCCGAGCACCGTGGTCACCAGCGTCGACTTGCCCGAGCCAGAAACCCCGGCCACCGCCGTGAACTGGCCTAGGCCGAACTCAACATCCAGGCCCGCGATGCTATGAGCCGCCACGCCTTCCAGGCGCAGGCGCCCGTGCGTGGGCACGGCATCGGCAGCCTGGCGCGGGGCCAGGGCTCGATGGCGCAGGGCGCGGGAGGTGGGCGTTAAGGCATCGTAGGCATCGACGGGCCCGGAGTAGACGATGGTGCCGCCGGACTCGCCGGCGCCCGGCCCCACATCGACCAGGTAGTCGGCCTGGGCGACAAGCCCCATGTCGTGCTCGACCAGCAGGACCGTGTTGCCCTCCGCGATGAAGCGCCGGCAGATATCGATGACCGCCTGGCGCTCCGCGGGGTGCAGGCCGGCCGAGGGCTCGTCGAGCACATACGTCACCCCAAATAACCCGGTGCGCAGCTGGGCCGCCAGCCGAATTCTCTGTAATTCGCCCGCCGAGAGCGTGGTGGTGGGCCTATCCAAGCTGATATGGCCTAACCCCAGCTCCACGGCAGAGCGCACCACCGGAACTAACTGCTTGAGCAGCAGATACTCCGCGGTGTTTTCCTCCGGATCGCGCGCCGCAAGCAGGCGGGCGAGCTCATCTAGCGGCAGCGCGCCCAGCTCGTCGATGGCCAGGCCCGCATAACGCACCGCCAGCGCCGCCTGCCCCAGCTTGCGCCCGTGGCACTCCGGGCAGTCATGCCGCTCGAGAAAACGCAGGGTGCGCTTGCGCAGGGACTCCGACTCGGTCTCGCGCAGCGTCTTGTACAGGTAGCTCGACACCGACCGCCACGTGCCCTGGTAGGTGCGCTGGACCCGGTCCGCCCCGCGCAGCGGCGCGATTTCCACCACGGGTTGCTCCTCGGTGAAAAGGATCCAGTCGCGGTCGGCCTGCGGCAGGTCCTGCCACGGGCTATCTAAGTCATAGCCCAAGGTCTCTAGGATGTCGTGGAAGTTCTTGCCGGCCCACGCGCCGGGCCAGGCGGCAATCGCGCCATCCTCGATGGACAGCGTCGGGTCCGGGACCATCGAGGCCTCCGTGGCCTCGTGCACCACGCCCGTGCCCTGACACCGCGGGCACATGCCCTCCGGCGTGTTCGGGGAGAAGGAATCCGAGTACAACCCGTGCGGGGCATCGGCAGCCCGGGAAAATAGCAGGCGCACCGTATTCGACATCGAGGACACCGTGCCCACCGTCGAGCGCGCCGTGCCACCCGTGGTGGACTGCTGCAGCGCCACCGTCGGCGGCAGCCCCTCGATGCTGCCTACCTGGGGATCCACCGCCGATCCGATGAGCCGGCGGGCAAAGGGCGCCACCGACTCGAAGTAGCGGCGCTGCCCCTCCCCGTGGACCGTGCCGAAGGCCAGGGAGGATTTGCCCGAGCCGGAGATGCCCGTAAACGCCACGAGCTGGCCGCGGGGGAAATCCACGTCCACGTGGCGCAGGTTGTGTAGGTGTGCGTCGCGAATGGAGATGGTCATACCCTCAACCGTACGCGGCGGGTTGCTAGAGGCAGGCCCAGCAGTCGCGCACGCGGTCTAGCCACCAGTCGCGCCGGTCTGGCGATGCCGCCAGCGCCTCCAGGCGGGCCGGATCCGGGGCCGGGGCATCGACGGCCAGGTGCCCGTCGACCACCTGGCGCGGCTCGCAGACGTCTTCGACAAAAAGCGACCCGGTGGCCAGGCCTGCGGCGGCAGGCGCCACGTCCATCTCATCGTCGTCGGTAAAGCGCGGCAGCGCCGCCACGGCGGCCAGGCCCATGGAGATGCCCACCGCGGTATCCAAGGCGGAGGCGACCGTGATGTCCATGTGCTGGGCGCGCAGCTGCTTCGCCAGCGCCAGCAGGGGGCGCACGCCGCCCAGGGGCGCGGGCTTGACGATGGCGACATCGGCAGCCTTGGCCTGTGCGACCTGGAGGGCTGCCTGATCGAAGGGCAGGCGGGAGCGCCGGATGGCCTCGTCGGCGGCCACGCGCACGAAGATCCCGGAGCGCATCAGCTGGGAGCGCACCTGGGCTAGCTCCTCGGCCGTGCGGCAGGGCTGCTCCAGGTAGTCCAGCGGGCCCAGCTCGCGGGCCGCACGCAGGGCCTCGTCCACGGTCCACCCGCCGTTGGCATCAACCCGCAGGCGCGGGATGATTCCTTGGTCTGCCACGGCCGCGCGCACGGCCTCGACGCGGGCGGCATCGTCAGCCAGGGTCTGCCCCGGCTCGGCGACCTTGATCTTGAACGTGCGGCAGCCGGAGTAGCGGGCCACCAGCTCCGGCACGCGGGCGGCCTCGACCGCCGGGATGGTGGCGTTGACCTCGACGCGCGCCCGCTGCGGTTCCGGGAACCCCGCGTAGGCGGCCTCCAGCCCGGCTCGCAGCCAGGACGCGGACTCGGCCGCGTCATATTCCAGGAAGGGCGCGAACTCGCCCCAGCCCGCCGGGCCCTCGATGAGCAGGGCCTCCCGGGTGGTGACCCCGCGGAATTTCACCGCCATCGGCAGCGCGACGACGTGGGCGCGGTCGAGCACCTCGTCCAGGACCACCCCGGCACGGCCAGGCTCGAAACGCCCGGCGTTGTCAGATTGTTCATGCATGCTCCCAGGGTAGAACGCCCGGTGCCCGCACGGGTGCCCGGCCCCGGATTGCGGCGACAACCCCGGGGTGTGGTGATACCGTAAACGACAGGTTATAACCGCTTGTCTACGGCAAGGATTTCCATGCTCTATCTCCTCCTCGCGCTCGCGGCCGTGGTGGCCGTGATGTGGCTCATCTATAAAAAGGTCCACGCCGCGGCCGCCATCTTCGCCGTGGGCGTGCTGCTGCTCATGCTCGCCGCCGCCACCGGCCGCGCAGACATGCACACCCTCGACATCGAGGCCACCGGCAACTCCTTCTACGACCAGCTACTGGTGGTCGACGCCCTGTTCAAGGCGCGGTTTAGCGGCATCGGCATGGCCATCATGGTGCTCTTCGGCTTCGTGTCCTACATGCGCCACATCGGCGCCGACGCCAAGACCGTGGTGGTGCTCTCCTCCCCGCTCAAGCGGTTCAACGGCTCCTACTGGCTGGTCCCCGTCGGCGTCGTGATCGGCTCGCTGCTGTCCCTGGTCATCCCCTCGGCCTCCGCGCTGTCGCTGCTGCTGGTGGCCACGCTGCTGCCCGCGCTCATCGCCGCCGGGCTGACCCCGCTGACCGTGGGCGCCATCGTGGTGACCTCCTCGACCATCATCCCCACCCCCTTGGAGGCCGGCCTCATCCAGGGCGCCGAGCTCACCGGCCTGCCGGTGACCGAGTACGTCTACGGCTCCGTGGCCTATGCCACCGTGCCCACACTGGTCATCACCGCCTTCGTGCACATGTGGTGGCAGCACCGCTGCGATAAGGTCGACGCCCGCCGCGCCCTCGCGGCTGCTGAGCCTGCCGATGCCGCCGACGCCGCCGACGCCGGCATCGATAAGGCCCCGGAGACCGAGTCCGAGCGCCGGGCCCGCGAGGCCGTCGAGCGCGCCGCCGGCCTGCCCGGCTACTACGCCGTCCTGCCGCTGCTGCCGCTGCTGCTCATCATCGTCTCGGCCATCCTCAACCGCACCGGCGTGCTGCCCTTTGAGGCCGACATCCTGCCCGTGACCGTGGTATCGCTATTTATCGCCATGCTCATCGAGGCCGCCCGCCACCGCAACATCACCGAGGCCATCGACGCCACCGGCTCCTTATTCAAGGGCATGGGCGAGGGTGCGGCCGGCGTGGTGGCGCTCCTGGTCGCCGCCGCCGTCCTGGTCGAGGGCATTACCCAGATGGGCGTCATCGACATGCTCATCACCGCCACCGAGGGCTCCTCCGGCGCCGCCGTCATCATCGTGCTCATCTTCGTCGCCGCCACCGCCGCCATGGCCGCCCTGACCGGCTCGGGCACCGCCCCCTACTTCGCCTTCTCCGAGGTGGTCCCGGGACTTGCGGCCGAGACCTCCATCCACGCCCCGCAGATGCTCACCGCCATCTGGGGCACCTCGAACCTGATGCGGCAGGTCTCCCCCGTCAACGCCGCCGTCCTCATCGTCGCCGGCGCCATCAAGGTCAACCCCATCCTCCTGGTCAAGCGCACCGCCGTGCCCATGATCGTGGCCACCGTGCTCAACACGATTTTTTCGTTCATGTTCATCGGGTAGCGCTTCTGCGGTACCCACCGGACAAATAATGCTTGCTTCACCAAATGTCTGCGTTAAGGTTCAACCAGTTCCGAAAGGATGCTGCTAGCTTTAAGCCTTAAGAATTGAACCTCAGTAAGCATCGGCTCTTTTCCGATGCTGAATGCTCCAGCCGACCCCTCGGGTCTAGGATTTCCTTCTATTTGAAAGTCTTCGGAACAGGGTTAAGTAGCAAAAGCGTGTCTGTGCGGCGTGTTGCGGAGTAGGGTTTGGCCTAGTAGGCGGTTCCTTGTCAGATGAAACGTCCTGGGTTTCGTTCCACTTCTTTTACGACCCTGACACCAACCCCCGATTCAGAAAGGACAGATACACCACTTCCCCGGACTTGACCTTGGAGCCCTCCAATCGCAAAGTGGCCATTTCGGAATGAAGCACTTACCAAACGACAAGCGTACTTACGAAGTTATCCCTTTTTGCTCGCAATTTGACTGTGGACGTTAAATTTTCCTTCCAAAAAGTAGGACAGGAGCATTAATAGAAGTGAACAAAGCACTGAGATAAGCAGTGAAGAAATGAGTAGCCGGAAGACTAATGAACCTAGAATAAGTTCTACCCAGAATCCCGCCTGCGAAGCATGAGGACGCACATTAGGGAAAACGGTGGCTTGGGCACACGCGAACTTTCCGCACATTTCAACTGACCACAATAAGAATGCAGTAGCTATCAGGAGTGCGCACCATCCCAGAAAAGAGCCTGGCGAGTAGTTGAACTCTACTCCAGGAAGTACTTGAACTGCCGCAAACGGAAGGGCTAACGGCAGGACATAAGAAAACAAGATAATAAAGGCCGCAACTAGGGCGGCCAATGTTTTGCCAAACATGAAAACTGACTCTTTTATACTGGAGAGAAGATGAACACTGCCCAGTAGGCAAAGTCATACGCTACATCAGGCGGTACCCCCTGCGATACTAGGACACTAGCGATTGAACCGACCTCCCAAGCTTCTACGAAGTCTAAAGCGGCAATGATTTTATCGGCCCACGGAACCACCTTCTTCGGCAGTCGATGCTTCTGATGCTTTAGTACATAGACAACCGCCTTGCGGACTAAAGAGCCGATTCCGTAGGTGGTGACTTCTGACTTACCGACGTTGTTGGTCGTTGTACCCTTTTGAAAATTCCTAAAATCCTCTTGAACTTCAGTTCGAACCTGCTGGGTGAAAACCTCGTCACCAATCTGGATTGATTTTGCGTTCGCGATTTCTTCTAAGTTGTGCCCCTTGGACTGAAGGGCACGAGCGTTAGTTCCCCCTACCGCGTAAGCAGGCTGCACTGTACCAAAGGCAATTACAATCGCTACAGAGAGGGACCATTTTTTAGCTTGGGCATTCAGCCTCCCACCTGTGATAAATGACTATGCTGGCAAGCCACAGGTTACTGGCAATGAATACAGTTTTCAACGGTAGAACTGGCTCTAAGACGGCGTGCCGAAATTGTTAGGGTCTTCCCGTGAGGTGTCAGAGGCATCGCTAGGCGACGTGCGACCTGGAGCTTTAGGCATTGTTCGGCGATGGCGCGGCGCTGACCCCATGACGGATACCGACGAAGGATTTTTGCGCGCTATTGACGCGCTACATACTGACGGCAAACTCTCGGAAACGGCTGCATTGCTATTTACCTCGCTTGGCAGGGACACGTGGGTAGAACAGTCGCTCGTCGAGGAGACAGGCCGATGAAGAGGAAACCAATTGCATGTGCCCCGCTTAAGGCCGCTACGCAACTAAGCTAGGCAAATATGAGCGAGCAGAAGAAATACAGCACGGATAATCCCTTCAAGCCGGAGCTCTGGCGCCCGGTCGAGGGGTTTGATTCGCTGACGGATATCACCTACCACCGCCTCAAGGGGGAGGGTCACCGCAATGGCATCGTGCGCATTGCGTTCGACCGCCCGGAGGTGCGCAACGCGTTCCGCCCGCACACCGTGGACGAGCTCTACCGGGCCTTGGACCACGCACGGCGCACGCCGGATGTGGGCACGGTGCTACTCACCGGCAATGGGCCGAGTGAGAAGGACGGCGGCTGGGCGTTCTGCTCCGGCGGAGACCAGCGCATCCGGGGCCGCTCTGGCTACCGGTACGCCACCTCGCACGAGCATGACGATGCCACCGCGGACGCCTCCACCGTCGACCTCGCGCGCGAGAAGGCCGAGGGCGGGCGCCTGCACATCCTCGAAGTCCAGCGGCTCATCCGCACCATGCCGAAGGTCGTCATCGCCGTGGTCAACGGCTGGGCCGCCGGCGGCGGGCACTCGCTGCACGTGGTCTGCGACATGACTATCGCCTCCCGTCAGGAGGCCCGCTTCAAGCAGACCGATGCCGACGTCGGATCCTTCGACGCCGGCTATGGCTCGGCCTACCTGGCCAAGATGGTCGGCCAGAAGTACGCGCGCGAGATCTTCTTCCTGGGGCGCACTTACGATGCCCAGCGCATGTACGAGATGGGCGCGGTCAACGAGGTCGCCGACCACGCCGACCTGGAGGATGCCGCCATCGCGATGGGCCGCGAGATCAACGGCAAGTCCCCCACCGCGCAGCGCATGCTGAAGTTCGCTTTCAACCTCACCGACGATGGCCTGATGGGCCAGCAGGTCTTCGCCGGGGAGGCCACCCGCCTGGCATACATGACCGACGAGGCCGTCGAGGGCAAGGAGGCCTTCCTAGAAAAGCGCGACCCGCAGTGGGAGGACTTCCCCTACTACTACTAGTGCGGAATTGACACCAGATTACTTCAACCGTAAAGTCGGGCGCTATGAAATTCCTCACCGTAGATAATTCCTTCGGGCCCGTGAACTCCGTCCTCATCGCCATCGCGCGCGTCATCTTAGGCGTCGTGCTCATCGCGCACGGCTGGCAGAAGTTCAACGAGTGGACCATCGCCGGCACCACCGCCTCCTTCGAGGGCATGGGCGTGCCGGCGGCCTCGATTGCCGCCCCGGCCGCAGCCCTCATCGAGCTCGTCGGCGGCGTGCTCATCCTC
>CAVFKS010000044.1:0-15889 GCA_963623015.1 Clostridia bacterium | reverse complement strand
CGCTACATCATCCTCGACGAGCCCACCGCGGCGCTGGGCGTCAAGCAGTCCGGCATGGTCCTGCGCTTTGTGGCCGCCGCCCGCGACAAGGGCATGGGCGTGGTGCTCATTACCCACAACCCGCACCACGCCTTCTTGGTGGGCGATCATTTCGTGGTGCTGAGCATGGGCCGGCCCATCCTGGACTCCTCCGAGGTGGAGCTGGAGGAGCTGACCCAGTTCATGGCCGGCGGCAGCGAGCTCGAGGCCCTCAAGCACGAGCTGGAGCGCTAATGCCGGCCGTGGGCACCGACCTGGTGTGCGTCTCAGAGTTTGCCGCCCAGTTGGCGGTGCCCGGCACCCAGTTCGAGCGCGTCTTTAGCCCCCTGGAACTGCGGGTGGCCGCCGGCAAGCCCCGCCGGGCCGAGCATCTGGCCGGGCGGTGGGCGGCGAAGGAGGCCTTCATCAAGGCCTGGTCGCAGTCCCTCTACGGGCGCCCGCCGGTCCTCGACGACGTGGACTGGGCCGAGGTTGAGATCCAGCCGGACGCCTGGGGCAGGGTGGCCATTGCCCTGCATGGCGATGCCGCACGCGCGGCCGGGCACCTGCAAACCAGCTTGAGCATTAGCCACGACGGCGACTACGCCACCGCGACGGTCATCGTTTACTAGCCTTTGCTAGGCCCGAGACCGGAGGGTTTTAAGTGGTAGCCACGGCAAAGAGGTAGGCCAGCAGCATGCGCTTGATCTCGCTGACGACCTCGCCGAAGGAGTCCTCCGGGCCCGAGACCGCGTAGTTGAGCATGGAGACCACCGCGTGCACCAGGAAGCCGGCCAGACCGACGCGCTCCTCGTAGGGCATCTCCGGAGCCAGCGGGGCGATGATCTCGGCGAGCGGGCCGAGCATCTGCCGCTCGGTGTCGGCGGCGGTGGCGCGGGTGGCCGGCGTGGACTGCACGGCCAGCCAGACGGCGCGGCGGGAGGGGTCCTCGCGCCACATGCGCGCTAGGTGGTCGATGAACTCGTCGAGGAAGTCCGGCCACTGCAGGGCCGGAACGTGCTGCGAAAAGCGGGCGATCTCCGCGACATTATCGGCGGTGTCCTGCCGGTCGAGCTCGCAGATGAGCACGTATTTATTGGCGAAGAACTGGTAGAGGGTACCGATGGGCACCTCGGCGCGGCGGGAGACCTCGTCGAAGGTAAAAGACTCGAACCCGACGTCGATCAGGACGTCGCGCGCGGCCTGGAGGATGCGCTCGAAGCGCTCTCGGCTGCGCGCCTGCGCGGGGCGCCGCCGGGGGACGAGGAGCTCGGCATCGCTGTGGGGGTTCATCTACTTCTTCTACTTCACCTGCGACTAGTCCTGCGCGGGCACCTCGACGTCGAGCTCCTTGAGGATCCGAGCGACGTGCCCGGTGGCGCGCACGTTGTACTTGGCCAGGCCAATAGTGCCATCGGGTTCGACCAGGAAGGTCGAGCGGATAACGCCCTGGACTACCTTGCCGTAGTTCTTCTTCTCCCCGAAGGCGCCATAGGCAGTAAGCGTTTCCTTCTCCGGGTCGGACAGTAATGGGAAGTTCAACTCGTGGTCGGCGCGGAACTTGGCCAGGGCGGCCGGCTTGTCCGGGGAGATGCCCACCACGGCGATCTTCGAGTCATTGAGCTGCGCGAAGGCGTCGCGGAAGTCGCAGGCCTCCTTGGTGCACCCCGGGGTATTGGCCCGCGGGTAGAAGTAGATCAGCACGCGCTGGCCGGCATAGTCGGCGAGGGAGACGGTATTGCCCGCGTCATCGGAAAGCGAAAACTCCGGGGCCTTGGCGCCCACTTCCAAACGGTTTAGCTCAGTCATGCCCTCCACATTACAGGGTGCCCATTCCTGACGGGTTGGCCTGCGGTGCGCTAGGGTATCTAGGAGAGAAAAGTCAATGGATAGGAGTTACCCCGTGGCCCGCAATATTGAGGATATTCAGCGCGATATCGAGCGCACCCGCCGCCAGCTGGCCGGCACCTTGGATGAGATCGCGGATCGTTCCAAGCCGCAGAACCTGGTCAACGACGCCAAGGACCAAGCCGCTGTGAAGCTGCAGGACAAGAACGTCCAGCTGGCCCTGGCCGGCGTCGCCGCCGCCGTGGTGGGCCTCATCGCGCTTAGCGTGGTTCGCTCCCGCCGTCGCTCCAGCGACATCAAGGAGCTGCAGAAGCTCCTGGCGCAGCGTTAGTCTGATTTAGAATTCGCGGTCATCCACCGCGCCGCCGCTCTGTGAGATCTCCTCCAGGGCGGCTTTTCCTTGCTCCTCGTCTACGGCTGCGCAGTAGGCAGAGAGCACGCGTACCTCAAAGCCCTCGCCCAGCCCATCGAGCGCGGTGGCGCGCACGCAGTGATCCGTGGCAATGCCCACGACATCAAGCTTGTCGATGCCCTTGTCCCGCAGCCAGTCAGCCAGCCCCACTCCGTCGGCATCGCCTTCGAAGCCCGAGTAGGCCGCGGTGTAGGCGCCCTTGCGGAAGTAAGCCTCGGCCGGGCCCACGGCCGGGTGCATCTGCGCGCCCGGGGTACCGGCGACGCAGTGGACCGGCCACTCGCTGAAGTGCTCGCCCGGGTCAATATGCCAGTCCTGGGTGGCCACCACGGTGTCGTAGCCTGCCTGCAGGCCGGCGATCTTTTCTGCTACCTCGTTGCCGCGCGCGGTA
Organism: Clostridia bacterium; assembly: GCA_963623015.1. Taxonomy (GTDB): domain Bacteria; phylum Actinomycetota; class Actinomycetes; order Mycobacteriales; family Mycobacteriaceae; genus Corynebacterium. The sequence continues at coordinate 13,220 of CAVFKS010000044.1, read as the reverse complement.
GCCAGCGCGCCGCCCGGGCAGAAGTCATTTTGTACATCAACGATAACTAATGCTGTGGTCATGCTGGACTAGTCTATCCTGGCCTGCGCGAAGCCGGAAGAGGTAACAGCGGGAAGTAGGATGGTGCGCGATGAAGACACCAATCCCGTATTACTTAAGCGAAATCCTCGACCAGGTGCGCGGCAATGACGCCGGCACGGTGGCGGATTATATCCCGGAGTTAGCGCACGCCAACCCGGACAACCTCGGCGTGGCTTTGTGCTCGGCCACCGGGCACGTCTACTCGGCGGGCGATGCCGAGCTGGAGTTTACGCTGCAGTCCCTGTCCAAGCCCTTCGTCTATGCGCTAGCGCTCCAGGAGTTGGGGCTGGAGGCCGTGCGTTCCGTGGTGGGCATGGAGCCTTCCGGGGAGGCCTTCAACGAGCTTTCCCTGGGGGAGGACAAGCGCCCGGTCAACCCGATGATCAACGCCGGGGCCATCGTGGTCAACCAGCTCATCAACGGCTCCGATTCCACGGTGGAGGAGCGCGTGGAGAAGATCCGCGTCTACTTCTCCCGCCTGGCGGGCCGTGAGCTGCACATCGACCAGAAGGCGCGCGACTCGGAGCTGGAGTTCTCCGACCGCAACCTCTCGCTGGCGCACATGATCCGCAGCTATGGGATGATCGAGGACGACGCCCACGATGCCGTGGACTCGTATATCCAGCAGTGTTCCGTGGCCGTGGATGTGCGAGACCTGGCGGTCATGTCGGCCACGCTGGCCAACGGTGGCCGCCAGCCGGTCACGCGCGAGAAGATCCTCGATGCCGACGTGTGCCGGTTGACCCTGGCCGTGATGAGCTCGTGTGGCATGTATGACGGGGCGGGCCGCTGGATGGCCGAGGTAGGCATCCCCGCTAAGTCCGGGGTCTCCGGCGGGCTCATGGGCACGCTGCCGGGCCAGCTGGGCGTGGCCACGCTGTCGCCGCGGCTTAACGCGGAGGGCAATAGCGTGCGCGGGGTGGAGGCCTTCAAGATCCTCTCTCGTGACATGGGCCTGCACCTGATGTCTACGGAGAACCGCTTCGGCGTGCACCCGGTGCGCGCGGTGGAGATGGACGACGACGTCGCCGTCATCCACCTGCAGGGCCATATCAACTTCACGGCGGCCGAGGCCATCTTGTATGAGCTGCAGAGCCGCGATCTAGAAAACCTGCGAACGGCACTGGACCTTTCGCAGGTATCGGGGTTTCACCGGGTGGGCCGGCGGATGCTCAAGGAGGGGCTGCGCCGCCTGCGCGAGTCCGGGTCCGACATCGCGGTCATCGACCCGGACGGCATGCTCACCGACCTGGAGATGGCCGACGGCACCATGGTGCCGGTGGCCGAGCCCGAGGACTGGCAGGTCGACGGCGAGCCCATCCTCTAGGCGCGACAGCGCCTAGAGGTAGGCCACGACCTCGTCGACGAGCTCGTCCGGGGTCTGGGCGATGTCGAACACGCGCCCCTTCTCGTCGGTGCCCAGCGGCTCGAGGGTATCGAGCTGGGATTGGAGCAGCGACGGCGGCATGAAGTGGCCGGGGCGCTCCTCCATGCGTTTTGCCAACAGCTCGGGGGATCCGTGGACGTGGACGAACACGACTTCCGGGTCCGACTCCCGGATGAGGTCCCGGTAGCTGCGCTTGAGCGCGGAGCAGCCGATGATGCCGCCTTCCGGGTGGTCGACGAGCCACTGGCCGATGAGGCGCAGCCAGGGCCAGCGGTCGTCATCGTTAAGCGGGGTGCCCTGGGCCATCTTGTCGATGTTTTCCTGCGGGTGCAGGTCATCGCCGTCCCGGTATTCGAGGCCGAGGCGCTGGCCCAAAAGCTGGCCGATGGTGGTCTTGCCGGAGCCGGAGACTCCCATTACCACGATGTGCATGCGTTGATCCTTACCAGTTGTGGACGGTGCCGTCGTGCAGGCGATTGTACGGCAGGTAGGCCTGCTCGTAGGGGAACTTCTCTGCAACCTCGGGGTGGAACTCCACGCCCAGGCCCGGGGTGTCGGACGGGTGCAGGTAGCCATTTTCGAAGGTCATGGAGGTCTCGAAGACCTCGAGGGTCTCCTTGGAGTGCGTCATGTACTCCTGCGCGCCGTAGTTGTGGATGTTGATGTCCAGGTGCAGCTCAGCGGCAAAACCGATGGGGGAGACGTCGGTCGGGCCGTGGAAGCCGGACTTGATCTGGTACGGCTCGGCCTGGGCCATGACCTTCTTCAGCGGGGTGATGCCGCCGAAGTGGGTGGTGGCGCAGCGCACGTAGTCGATGAGCTGGTTGTCGATGAGGTCCTTGATGTCGTAGACGGTGTTGAAGACCTCACCGATGGCCAGCGGGGTGGTGGACTGCTGGCGGATGTAGCGCAGGTTGTCCTGGTTCTCGCCCAGGGTGACGTCCTCGAGCCAGAACAGGTCATAGGGCTCCAGCGACTTGGCCAGCTGCGCGGCCTCGCGCGGGGTCATGCGGTTGTGGCCGTCGTGGAGCAGGGGCAGCTCCGGGCCGAACTCGTTGCGCACGGCCTCGAAGACGGTGGGCAGGTGGCGCAGGTAGGCGGCGGTGTCCCAGTCCTCTTCGACGGGCCAGCCACCACGGTTGGCGGGCTCGAAGTCGTAGCGCTGGCCGGAGGACTGCTCCTGGGCGGCCACGCCGTAGAGCTTGTCGATGCCCGGCACGGACGTCTGCACGCGGATCATCTTGTAGCCCAGCTCCATCTCGTACCGGATGGAGTCGAAGAGGGATTCCAGGTCGGTGCCGGAGGCATGGCCGTAGGCGCGCGCCCCGGTGCGGCAGGCGCCACCGAGGAGGTCGTAGACCGGCATGCCGGCCATCTTGCCCTTGATGTCCCACAGGCACATGTCCACGGCGGCGATGGCGGCCATGGTCACCGGTCCCTGGCGCCAGTAGGCGGAGCGGTACAGGAACTGCCAGGTGTCCTCGATGTTCTTGGCATCGCGGCCGATGAGCAGCTGGCAGACGTGATCCTTGAGGTAGGACGCCACGGCCAGCTCGCGGCCGTTGAGGGTGGCATCGCCCACGCCGACGACGCCGTCTTCGGTCTCGAGGCGCAGCGTCACGAAGTTGCGGGAGGTAGAAAAGACGTAGACGTCAGCCTTGACGATTTTCGAACTCATGGAGGGATCCTTTCGGAGAATTCGGCTGGAAGGTATCTAGCAACCAGCGTAGGCAAGGCCGCCGCCAGCCTAAAGCGGTTGCCAATAGTTGCCTAAAAGGGGCCGGGGCCACAGCTCCCGTTGCAGCCTGAAACGCAGCACGCCCCAGGGGCCGGGAGGCTCCTGGGGCGAGGCGGGCGGGGCGGGCGGGGCGCTAGTTGGTGCCGGCGGCATCGCCAGGCAAGGGCCGCATGTTGGGGTACTTGCTGCGGTAGACGTGGGCGATGAACTCCACTACCTGCTCGTAGGTCACAGACCCGGTGTTGATGACCAGGTCGTAGTCCTCGTCATTGTTCGGGTTCCACTGGTAGAGCGACTTGGACATCTCCGCGCGCAGGCGGTCCTCGGCCAGGCACTGGGCCTCGGCCTCGACTACGGGAAGCCCCGTGAGCTGGGTGACGCGCTCAATGCGCTTGTCCATCGAGGCCACCAGGCGCACGTGCATGACGCCGACCACAGGACCCAGCACCAGCGCGCCGTTGCGGCCGAGCAGGACGCCGCCGTATTCGACCGACGCCAGGACGTCTTCGGTGTTCTTCTTCGCCAGGTGGCTATTGGCGGCCACGTCGCTGGCGAGCGCCAGGTCGCTGGAGGCGCCGCCGCCGAGGGAGACGGACCGCATCCACCGGTCGAAGGCGGAGTCGGAGATGAGGGCGTCCTTGTCTACCTGGGCTAGCTCGGTGGAGGTAAAGCGCTGGCCGATGTAGTCGACGCCGAGCTCGCGGGCGAGCATCGGGGCGATCTCGGAAGCGCCGGAGCCGCGCTGGCCGAAGACGGTGACAATCGGCGGGTGCTGGGCCTCGGGGCCGCGCATCAGGAGGCTGCGGCCGTCGCCCACATCGGTGGTGCTCCGCACGCGGTCCTCCGGCACGCCCTTGGAGGCGGCGACGGCCTGCTGGGTGCGGCGGTCGTTGAGGTCGGTGACCACGCGCTCGTGCAGGGCAGCGCCCAGCGGGTAGGCCAGGATGACCAGGATGGCGCAGACGGTAAAGCCGGCCGGGATGGCGCCAGACGCGATGCGGATGCCGCGCAGGGCCTCCTCGGACTGCTCCGGGGCGTTGGCCACGTAGCCGAAGCCTCCGATGATGACGCCGGAGATCCAGCCGCCGATGCCCTGGCCGCACTTGCGGATGAAGGACAGCATGGAATAGGAGCCGCCCTCGGCGCGGATGCCGGACTTCCACTCGCCGTAGTCGACGGTGTCGGCCTGCATCGAAAACAGCAGCGCGTTGGTGCCGCCGGTGCCCACGCCGAAGATGAACCAGGCCAGGATGCCCACGGCGAGGGAGCCGGACGGCATCAGGAAGATGAGCGCGTAGGCGGCCACGGCGAAGCAGGACAGCGCCAGGTAGGAGTTGCGCTTGCCAAAGCGGGTGGTCATCATCGGGATGAAGGAGGCCGCCAGGATGGTGCCGACGGTCTGCGCCAGCATCAGGTAGGTGTACCAGCCGGCGTTGCCCAGGACGTAGCGGGTGAAGTACATGGCCACGGCGTTCATGGTGAACATGGCGGCCAGCTGGAAGAAGGCGCCCAGGCACAAGATGATGAGCGGGCGGTTCTGTCGCAGCATGCGGAACGTGCGCTTGAAGGAGATCTTCTCGCCGCTGCGCGGGACGGTCTCGCGCGTGTTGGCGAAGCAGATGCCGTAGAGGATGATGGCCAAAATGCCCAGCAGGAGGCAGGTAATCGTGAACTTCAGGCGCACGCCGTCGGCGGTGGTGTCCTGGAACTGCGGGGAGACCACAGCGGAGAGCACCACGCCGGTCACGGCGTTGGCAATCGAGCGGGCTCCGGAGAGCTTCGAGCGGTCCACCGGGTCCTGCGTCATGGCCGCCGACAGCGAGCCATAGGGGATGTTGACGAAGGAGTAGGCCAGCTGGAAGGCGGCGTCGAAGAGGAAGATCCAGGCGATGGTTGCGGTCGTCGACAGGCCGGCGGGGGCGCTGAAGAGGGCCACGAACACGGCGATGAGCGGGAAGCTGCCGAACATCACCCACGGGCGCAGGCGCCCCCAGCGGGTGTCGAAGCGGTCCACCGTCTGGCCGGCCACGAGGTCGGACACACCAGCCCAGATCTTGGTGATGCCGTAGATGGCACCCGCCACGCCGGCGGTCAGGCCGGCGATCTCGGTCATGAACATCATCAGGAACATTGATGTCATGAGGAAGGACAGGTTATTGGCGGCATCGCCTAGGGCGTAGGACAAGACGCGGTGGCCCGGCATGCGCGGGGCCCCGTTGGCAGGCCGGGCCGTCGTAGTAGTAGACATTTAAACTCCTAGAAGTGGAGGGCCCGGAGGATGCCAAGCACCGATGGGGCCTTAAGGGGGTTGAGGGAGGTTAATCGGCCTGCGGGTCGCGGCGGCCGTAGCTTGCGGCGTCCATCTCGTGCCAGCGGGTGCGCAGGAAGCGGGCGGCGGCCTTCGGGCGGCGGTCGCGGGTGAACGCGCCCTTCTTGTTGCCGTCGACGCGGGCGAAGCCGTACTTGGTCTGGAAATCAGCGAAGTTCCACATGTGCTCGCCGACCACGGCCGGGAAGGAGTCGAACACGTCGGAGTTCATCTCCAGGTAGGCCACCTGGTAGTCCTCGGTGAACATGCTGTTGTAGATGGAGTGCTGCCCGGCCACGGTGTCCGCGCCGTACTCGGTGATGATGATCGGCTTATCGTACTTCTCGGTCCAGCCGGCGAGCTCCTCGCTGAAGGTCTGGCGGGCGGTTTCCAGGTCGCCGCCGAAGACGTACCAGCCGTAGTAGCGGTTGAGCATGAGCACGTCGAAGAGATCGGAGATCTGGCACTTGTCGTAGGTGGCGGACATGAAGTTGACGTAGCCCATCGGGCGGGTCGGGTCCAGCTCGCGGGTGAGCTTGGCCAGCAGCTCGAAGTACTCGCGGGACTCCGGGGTGCGCGACTCCGGTTCGTTGGCGATCGACCACAGGACCACCGCCGGGCGGTTCTTGTCGCGGGCGATGAGCCGGCGGATCTCCTCCGCGTGGGTCTTCTGCGTCTCTTCGCTAATCGTCTCCGGGCTGAAGGTCGGGCGCGGGTCGCCGTCGCCCAGGATGCCGCCGGCCACGCCGAAGTTCAGGCCCACGGCCGGGGTCTCGTCGATGACGACGATGCCGTGCTCGTCGCAGTAGTCCATCCACTCCTCGGAGTAGGGGTAGTGGGCGGTGCGCAGGGAGTTCGCGCCGATCCAGCTCAGCAGCTCCATGTCCTGGACCAGGTGGGCGTCGGAGTGGCCCTTGCCCAGGGTCTCGTGGTCCTCGTGCATGCCAAAACCCGTGAAGTAGAACGGCTTGCCGTTGATGAGGAACTCGTGCCCGCGGACCTCGACGGTGCGCACACCGAAAGGCTCGGAGTAGGAGTCCACGACGTCGGCGCCGTCGAGCAGCGTAATGCGCAGGTCATAGAGCCCGCCGATGCCCGGGGTCCACAGGTTGACCGACTCAATGGTGGCGCTGCCCTGGGCGCCAGTGCCGGTGGCCACGACCTGGCCGTCGCGGCGGTCGACAACCTCTACCTGGACCTGGGCCTTGTCGGCATCGCCGGCCGCGGCATCAGCGACGGTGATGTCCCAGTTGACGGTGCCGGTGGTGCCCTCGTAGCCGGTGGTAATCACGACGTCGTCGACGTGGCGCGCCGGGCGGGAGAGCAGGTAGACGGAGCGGTGCAGGCCGGAGTAGTTGAAGAAGTCGTGCATGTACTCCTGGCGCTCGCGGCCGTCGGCCAGGGTGTGCACCTGTCCCGGCGGGATGCAGGTGAAGTCCAGGCGGTTGTCCACGGCCACGGACAGGCGGAATTCCTCGCCCGGGGTGACCAGATCCGTGATGTCGAACTCGAAGGGCATGTAGCCGCCCTTGTGGGAGCCGACCTCGGTGTCGTTGACGAAGACGCGGGCGTGGTGCGTGGCCGAGCCGAAGCGCACGATGACGCGCTCAGTGAAACCGCGCGGCACGCGGACGGTGCGCTGGTACCACCACTGGCCCACGTGCATGCGGACTGCTTCGGAGGCGAAGATGTCGTTGACAGACGCCGGCACCGGCACCTGGCGGGTGCCCTCCAGGGCCTTGGTGTAGACGCCGCGCTCGACGCCGTCGTTATTCCAGTCGACGGCAAAGTCCCAGATGCCGTCCAGGCTTAGGACCTCGCGGGTTAGGGTTTGGGATACTCGCAACATGGTGTTCTCCTTAGAATCTCAAAAAGTTTGGGGTTTAAAGCTCTACTAGCTCGGTGAGGAAGCCTTCGATGGCTTCCAGCGCGGCCGGGTATCCGGCCAGCTGCGGGTCTAGAATCCGCACGAAGTCCTCCACGGTGACGGCCTGGGCCAGGGCGTTAGCCTGGGTGTCCTGGACCTCGCCGCGGCGCACGTAGGCAATCCAGGCCGCAATCGAAAACAGTGCGGCCTTGCCGTCGCGGCCGGCCTTAAGCTCAGCCAGGGCGATGGCGGCGGCGCGCATGCGCTGCTTGGTGGCGCCATCGATGGCAATCTGGGCCAGGTTGTGCCGGATGCGAGGGTTCTCGAAGCGCTCGATGAGGCTTGACCGGTAGCCCGGGATGTCCAGGCCCGGTTCGGTCAGGTGGTGTGCCGCGGCATCCCACAGGGCCTCGACCTTCTCGCGGACGACCGGGTCCCCGATGGCCTCGGCCACCGTGGCGTGCCCGCGCAGCTGGCCGAAGTAGGCCATCAGCGAGTGGGAGCCGTTGAGCAGCCACAGCTTGCGGCGCTCAAAAGGCTCGATGTCGGAGACGAACTCGACGCCGGCGCGTTCCCAGGCGGGGCGCCCGGCGGGGAAATCGCCCTCGATGACCCAGGAGGCAAAAGGCTCGGTGACCACCGGGGCGGCATCGTCAAAGCCGGTAACCCGGGCGACGTCGGCCAGGTTGTCCTCGGTGGTAGCCGGGGTGATGCGGTCGATGGAGGTGGACGGGAAGGACACGTGCTCGTCAATCCAGTCCGCCAGCTCCGGGTCAACCTCGCGGGCAAAGCCCACCACGGAATTGCGGGTCAGCCGGCCGTTATCGGCCACGTTATCGCAGCTCATCACGGCGATGCCGGCGCCGGTTTCGCGGCGGCGAGCCAGGCCCGCCACGATGCGGCCCGCGGCGGTCGACAGCGAATCCTTACCCGCGGCATATGCCTCCAGATCCGCCTCAACGTCGGCGTGGCTGGTGTCCAGGGTGCCGTCGGCGCGCAGGTAGTAGCCGGCCTCGGTGACCGTGAGCGTGATGACCGCGACCTGCGGGTCGGCCACGTAAGCGGCGAATTTCTCCTGGTTAGACGCCGGCTGCGGGTCCACCAGGGAGCGCATGAGCACCATCTCGTCGCCCTCGCCGGAGCGCACGATGAGGTGGTAGAGCCCGTCCTGCGGGGTTAGCTGCTCGGCCAGGAGCGGGCCGCGGCCGGTGAAGGAGGCATAACCCCATTCCGGGTCGGCGGCCTGGGTGTACCAGACCTGGTGCGCGCGGTGGAAGGCGCCGAGTCCTAGGTGGAGCAGCCGCACGTCGGCGGCGGGGGCATCGACAGTAGTGCGGTTGAGTGCGGTGGTCATAGCTTGAATACCCTCCTCGGGGAAGCATCAATGAGGTCAACGGTGATGTCGGCGGCGCGGTCCTCGGATAGCCGGTGCTCGGCCACGAGGCGGGCCAGGTAGCCGGCCTCGACGCGGCGCGAGGTGTTGTGGCGCGCCGGGATGGAGCAGTAGGCGCGGGTGTCGTCGATGAACCCGGAGTAGCGGCTAAACCCGGTGGTGCCGGTGGTGGCGGAGCGGAAGCGGGCCATGGCGTCGATCTCGTCGATGAACCACCACGGCGCGCCCGCGTAGACGGACGGGTAGTAGCCGGCCAGCGGGGCGATCTCGCGGGAGAAGACCGTCTCGTCCATGGTGAATAACACGAAGTGGAAGTCCGGGTTCTCGCCGAAGTCGTTCAGCAGCGGCTGGAGCGCAAAGGTGTACTCCATCTGGAACGGGATGTCGTGGCCGGTATCCGCCCCGTACTTGTTGAAGGTGCTGGTGGAGTGGTTGCGAAAGACGCCCGGGTGCAGGGTCATGACCATGCCGTCTTCCTGGGCCATCTCCGCGAAACGGTAGGTCATGTTGGCCTCGAAGGCCAGGGCCTCGGCGAAGGTGGCAGTGCCGGCGCGGCCCCTATCGAAGAGGCGCTGGGCGTCTTCCGGCGACAGCGGGGTGGACTCCGCGTTGTGCGTGCCGTGGTCGGAGCTGGTGGCCCCGTGCTCCTGGAAGTAGGCGCGGCGGTTGCGCAAGGCGGTGAGATAGCCTTCATAGCCGGTCTTGCCCTCACCAGCCGCGGCGATCAGGCGGTCTACCTGGTCGGCGAAGTCCGGCTTGTACATCTTCGTGTACGCGTCCGGGCGAAAGGTGGGCAGCAGGCGGGTCGAAAACGTTGGGTCGGCCGCGAGCTGCTGGTGGGCTTCCAGGTCATCCAGCGGGTCGTCGGTGGTGGCCAGGACCTCGAGGTCGAAGCGCTCGGCCAGCGCGCGTGGGCGGAAGTCCGGGCGCTCGAGGATGGCTGCCAGCTCGTCATAGATGGCATCGGCAGAATCTGCCCCCAGGCGGTCGGGGTCGATGCCGAAGACGTGGGCGAACTCCTGCTCCAGCCAGTAACCGGAGGCGGTGCCGGCGAAGAGATGCCAGTGGTCGCAGAAGACGCGCCAGGCGGCCCGGGGGTCGCATTTGTGGCCGCCGACGCCGACCTCGGCAAGCTCCACGCCTGCCGAGTGCAGCAGGCGGGTGACGTAGTGATCGGGGCTGATCAGAAGCGCCGTCGGGTCTGGGAACGGGGCGTTGTCAACGAACATGCCCGGGTCCAGGTGCCCGTGCGGGGAGATGATGGGCAGTTCCTCCACGTGGGCGAGGAGGCGCTGGGCGATGCCACGCACCGCCGGGTCCGCCGGGAGGAGCCGGTCCGGATGGAAGGAATGTGAGGTGCTCATACTGCCATCCAACCTGACGAATAGATCACAGCCAAGCAGTTGCCAGAAGTTGCCTATCCCCGGCGGCTTATGCGTCTGGCGTGGGGTTTTCTTCCCGCCGGTAGGTGGAGCCGCGCACGATGAGGCGGGTGGGCAGCAGGCGCGGTTTGGCAGAAAGCGTCTTGATGCCCTGGGCCAGCGCGATGAGGTTGGCCGCGCCCACGCGGCCGACGGTGCGCAGGGGAGCGGCCACCGTGGTCAGCCCGGGCGGGAAGATGGCGGGGAATTCCGTGTTATCGAAGCCGGCCACCATGACATCGCCTGGCACGTCGACGTCCTCCCGACGGGCTTGGTCCATAAAACCGATGGCCACGACGTCGTTGAAGCACAGCACGGCGTCGGTGGGATGCTTGCGCCAGGTAGCAAAGGCCCGGCGCCCGCCGTTGAGCGTGGGCTCGTCGATGCTCAGCCGGCGCGGGGTGATCCCGTGCGCCGCGGCGAGCTGTTCGGCGCTAAAGCTCGCGCGCGTGGCGATGGTCGGCCCCGTCTGCTCCACGTTATTGCCGGCGGCCTCGAGGATTCCGCGCCAGCGCATGGCATCGGCCCAGGAGTCGGCCGGGCCGGTCAGATATGTCAGCGTGCGCACGCCCACGTGGGCTAGGTGGAGCATGGCCTTGACGGCGCCCTCGTAGTTATCCACCAGCACGCTGGGTACGTTGCGCACCGGCCGGTTGAGGACCACGGTGGGCTGGGAGCGCGCGATCTTCTGGATCTCGCCGTTGCTCAGCCGGGTCGAGGCCAAAAGCAGCCCGGCGGTGACAGGGGATAGGGCCTCGACTGCGCGCAGAGCCTGCGGCACCGATCCGGAGGTCTCCAGTAGCACCACGGACGTCTTTGCGGTGCGCGCGGCGTGCATGGCCCCGCGGTAGAGCTCTTGGAAGAAGGGGTTGGCCAGGCTCGGCACGATGAGCCCGATGAGCTGGTGGGCGCTCTTGGCGGCGGGCGTGGCCAGCCCTGACCGGTAGCCCAGCTCGTCGGCGGCGGCGCGGACCTTCTCCGCGGTCTTGAAGGAGACCCGCTCCGGCCGTGAGAAGGTGCGCGACACCGTCGATGCCGCCACGCCCGCCAGCGCGGCCACGTCGTAGATGGTCACCTCATCCCGCTGAGAAGTCATGCCTAGACTTTACTCCGCGCCCCTACCGGGGCGCAGGGGCGGCGCCTAAGGGCCGGCGCTGCTAGTGCCCTCTGCATGCAAGAAACTCCGCGGCCGGCGTAGAATGCTGGCCACGGAGTTTCCGTGTGGTGCGCCATCAGGGGATCGAACCCCGGACCCACTGATTAAGAGTCAGTTGCTCTACCATCTGAGCTAATGGCGCTTGGTGTTGTTTGGCTTGCTGCCTTGCAACGAGAAGTAACTATATGAGCGTTTCCGTTTCAGTGCAAATCGCCTGGCAGTAGCCGGTTTTTAGCGCACTTGTTAGCGATGGTTGAGTCTGCCCGGCGGCAATCGTGCCCCCACCGGGCCGAACCGGGTGGGCGGGGCGGGCGTAGGAGGCGCGGGGTAGGGGATTTCAAGGGGCATCGCCATGCTGGAATCGGGCCTGCGACACGGCTGAATCTTGGCTAGCTTTTTGCTTGAACTCCCACTACTGTGTGCAGGGTATATCTGCGCTCCATAATCCTTAAGGCTTTACCCGTGACAATCCCCCGTCTTATTCCCCTTACGGCCGCTGCGATTGCCGCCTGCCTGGCCCTTAGTGCCTGCTCCTCCATGGGCGATAGCTCTGACGCCACCCCGGTGGCCGAGGTTTCTCAGGCCCCGAAGGCCCTCAAGGCTCCGGAAATCTCCGTCAAGGACGGTGCTACCGACGTCTCCCTCGTTGAGCCCATCACCGTAACCTCGCAGGGTGAGGGGCTAGCCAAGGTGACCATGGTCAACGAGGAAGGCCGCGAAATTGAGTCCACGCTGTCCGCCGACGGCATGACCTGGACCACCGACGAGGACCTGGGGCTGTCGCGCACCTACACCGTTACTGCCAAGGATGAGAATGGCAAGACCGCCACGGCGACGTTTAGCACTCCCTTCCCGGCGGCGACTTCCGGGGCTTACCTGAGCCCGCTGCCGGACTCCACCGTGGGCGTGGGGCAGGCCATCGGCTTCCGCTTCGAGACCGCGGTGGAAGACCGCCAGGCCGTCCAGGACGCCATCGAGATTGAAACCAGCAACGACACCGAGGGCGCGTTCTACTGGATTAGCCCTTATGAGGTGCGCTGGCGCCCGGCCGAGTACTGGGAGCCAGGCACGGAGGTCTCCGTCACCGCGAACTTCTACGGCCTGGATCTGGGCGGCGGGGTCTACGGCACCACCGATGCCGAGACCAACTTCACCATCGGCGACCGCGTGATGGCCATCGTGGACGATGCCACCAAGCAGATGACCGTGTGGCGCAACCATGAGCTGCTGCGCACCATCCCGGTGTCCATGGGCATGGACAACCCGGACTTCTACACGCCCAACGGCATCTACACCATCGGCGACGAGCACCAGTCCCTGGTCATGGACTCCGAGACCTTCGGTCTGGCCCACGAGGCCGGCGGCTACCGCACCAAGGTTAATTACGCCACGCAGATGTCTTACTCCGGCATCTACGTCCACGGTGCCCCGTGGTCCGTGTGGGCTCAGGGCAATACCAACACCTCCCACGGTTGCATCAACATGACGGAGGAGGCCGCCGCCTGGTTCCAGGACACCGTCAAGCGCGGCGATATCGTCAAGGTGGTCAACACCAAGGGCGGCACCCTGCCGTACTACGACGGCCTGGGGGACTGGAACATGAGCTGGGAAGAGTGGTCTGCGGGCAACGCCGACCAGCCCTAGTTCTCGGGCGCCTCTACCATGGGGCATATGAAATTCTCCGTCTTAGACCGCGCCGCCGCCTCCACTCGCGAGACTGAGTCCGCCACCTTGGCGTCGGTGGCGGCTCACGCCCGCCACGTGGAGGCTTTGGGCTTTGCGCGGTTTATGGTGGCCGAACACCACGGGGTTCCCGGCATCCCGGCCGGCCAGCCGGCGCAGTTGGCTACCTTCGTCGCGGCTCGTACC
>CAVFKS010000043.1:0-16237 GCA_963623015.1 Clostridia bacterium | reverse complement strand
CTGCCTCCAAGATCGCGTCCATGCCCGGCTGGTGGGCGGCGGCGATGGCTTGGAGCAGCTTCATGCCCTGCAGCATAAAAGCCCCACGCCAGCATTTCTAGCCCAAGGAAGCAAATGCGCAATAGATTGTGCAACGCCGGGGGTAACACGCACTCCCCCGGCGTAAACCGTGCCGCCCTGGCTTTTAGCCGTCGACGCGCTTGGGCGTGCACAGGGTCTCCAGAGTGGGCAGCTCGAGGGCTACGAGGATGTCCGTGATGGCATCGATCTGCAGCTCGAGGTTGCGCAGGCGCTGGGCCTGGGCCTCGGAAAGCTGGGCGGATAAGGCCTTGAGGCGCGGGTAGCGCCCGGCCAGGAGGGTACCCCAGTAGATCTTCAAGTCGAGGATCTCCTGGTTGCCCGGCACCGGCTCACCGTTGTGGAAGGCCACGATGTCGCGCAGCTGCGCCTCCAGCATGTCCAGGTCCATGTCGGCCCCCGGCAGGCCCTCGTCCTGCGAGTAGGTCTCGACGCCGTGGCGCAGGTTGCCGCCCTCCTTCTCATAGATGCGGTGCAGCGTCAGGGTCTCCGACGCGAGGACCGGATCGTTGACGGCGAGCACCGGGGCATCGTCAAGCCCCAGCAGCTGGCCGCGGGACATGCGGATGAAGGTGTTCTTGTGCTCCATGCCGGGGGCCGTGCACTGCAGGCCCACGCCGAAGGACTCCAGGTCCTCGCCCTGGAACATGTAGCCCAGGTAACGGGCGCGCGGGTTGATCTTGAAATCAGCACTGGTGGCGCCGGGCAGGTGGAAGTCCACCTGGGTGATGTAATCGCGGACGCGCTGCACCTGCTCGCTGGTCAGGTACATGTCCTGATATAAAACTCGTGACATTGTCTTGTTCTCCTTAGAGCATCTGCAGGCGGTCGTAGCTGTCGGTGTCCTCGAAGAAGCCACCGCGGCCGTTGCCGACGATATCGAAGCGGTTGACCACCTCGATGCGGTCCAGCCACTTGGCGGAACGGAAACCGGTCGAGGTCTCCAGGCGCACGCGTATCGGCGCGCCGTTCTTGACCGGCAGCTCGTCGCCGTCGTAGCCCACGGCCACCCAGGTCTCCGGCTGCATGGCCTCTTCCATCGGCATCGACTCGTAGTAGTAGGAACCGGCGTAGAGGTCGTCGTCGCGGGTCATGTTCTGGAAGGAATGGACCACCACATCGGAGGCGCCGTCGAGCGGACGCACCAGCTCCAGCAGCTTGGACAGCGACAGGCCATCCCACTTGCCGATGGAGGTAAAGCCCTGCACGCAGTGGTGCACCGTGTTGATGGAGTCGCCGCCGGCGATCTCGCGCAGGTCGTCTAAGGTCAGGCGCATCGGCTTTTCCACGAAACCGCCAATCTCCAACACGTAGTCCTTGTCGAAGTCGTTGCAGAGCATGGCCATGTACTCCTCCGTGCCCGGGGGCATGCCGGAGGCGCGGTGGTGCGGTGCGGGCGTGACCTCGGTGTCGGCGTACACGCCCTTCTGGCGCGAGTACATCTTGGAGCGCAGGAAGCGGGTGAACGGGCGCACCACGAAGTTGTGGATACGGCCGATGACCTCGGGCTTCTTCAGGGAGGTCTTGGTGGCCCAGATGTGGATGAACACGATGAGCAGCAGGCCCATGGTAAACACCACGGCGCCGGCAACCGGGCTATCGCCGTGACCGAAGACCATCTTGGAGACCTCATGGCCGTAGCCGTGCAGGACCACCATGGCCACGTGGATCACGATGAAGACGATGTAGGCGATAAGGCCCCAGAAGTGCAGGGTACGGATGACCTGGCGGCCGCCCATCGCCTTGGAGATGCGCGGGAAGTGGTTGTTGATGGCCGGGGACTGGAACATGCCGGTGATGATCATCCACAGCGGCAGGATCAGCACCACAAAGCCGTAGGACAGCTGCTGGATAGCGTTGAAGGGGTAGCCCTCCATCGCCGGCGGGATCTGGAAGGCCAGGTAGTGGATCAGGTCATCGCCAGCCTGGGCAAAGGTGTCCAGGCTCTCCGGCCAGTAGCGGCGCCACTGCCCGGTGCCCAGCAGCAGGGCCCAGTAGATAACCAGCAACAGCAGCCAGCCCATCACGGAGATGAAGTGCCAGTAGCGGCCCTGCCCCAGGGCGCCATAGCCCGGCAGGGAGATGATCGGGCTGTAGTTGTCGTACTCGCCGGCGACCGGGAAATACTTGCGCTTGCGCTTCTGCTTGATGGTGAACTGCGCCCACTGCTTGCCCAGCGGAGTGTGGATGGAGCGGTGCAGCTTCGGGAACGTGCCCAGAATTTCGATGCCGCTGCGGATAAACAGCGTCACGAACAAAATATTGACAAAGTGCTCCACGCGGAGCCAGACGGGAAATTCGGTCAACATGGTTTAGTCCTCGAATCCTTGATCATCCGGGTAAGCGGCCAGGACCCCGTAGCCCAGGGCCCAGTACAACACGAGGTAAGCCACGCCGCAGTAGGCGATGGTGTTCCAGCCGGCGGCCAGGTACACGTCCGCGCCGTTCCAGACCCACGGCGGGGTCCCGCCCAGGGCGGCCAGGAACAACACGATGGAGCCTACGGCCGGCACCAGGCCAAAGTCCCACGGGCGGGTGGACGGCACGAGGCCAGCCAGCACGAAGATTGCGGCGGCGGCGCCGAGCACATACAGGGCGGCGCGCTGGCCGTCGAAGATGTGGAAGTCGGTCTGGGCAATAACGAAGGCCAGTACGGCCTGGACCGCCATGATCGCCACGATGGCCGCGCGGGTCAGGCGGGGCAGGTTGATGCGGATGTAGCGGAAGAACGGGGCGCGCTCCCGCCCGGGTTTGACGTGAAGATTAATGTCGTGCAGGTTCGGGTCAACCTGCTGCTGGGTAGACATGCAGTCTCTCCTTATGAGAAGGCGCCGGGACACGGGTAACCGGCGCCATAGGCGTGTCAGACGGGCAAGCCACAATAGCCCGCGGGGATAAGCCGCCGCCCCGACCTCGGAGCTGGGGGCGGCAAACGTTGTTTCAGGGAACTCGCAAACTAGCTTCGAGCTCTTGAGCCGAAATATAGGCCCACGCCACACCGGCCTGCGACTTGTACGGTCGTTCACACCAACCACACCCGGCCCATGCTGGGCTTTATACAAGCGTTCAAGAATCCGCCTGGCCTCGCTTAGACGCGCGCCCGATAATAAAGCGCATGAACCACCGGCTGCCGCCTGGAGCCACAAACTAGCTGGCAGCCCGCCCACGGAGGGGCACCGGGCACACAAGATTTTCTCAACACTTCTTTGGGCCCTGCGCCCTCTAGGGAAAGGATTCCCCTTAATGTCACCAATGGTCATCTTCGGCCTCATCGCCTCCGTAGCGCTCCTTTTCGCCTTCGCGATGCTCAACCTGGGCAAGTGGACGATAAACGACTACCCGTACCAGTTCCTCAACTTCGTCGGCGCCGGCTTCCTGGCCGCCTCCGCCGCCAATCCCTTCAACGCCGGCGTCTTCTGGACCGAGCTCATCTGGTCCCTGTTCGGCCTCTACGGCATCATCAAGATCTTCCTGGACCGCCGCAAGGCCGCCCCGCAGACCGGCGTTGCCACCGCGAACTAAGCGCCCACCCGTCGCTACTTTCCACTTGACCTAAAAGAAGGAACATCATGACTTTCTCCTACGAAATCGGCATCATCGCGGGCATCTGCTTCGTCCTCGGCTACGGCCTGCTCAACCTCCGCATCCTCAAGGCGGAATCCCCGCTCTACCAGACCCTGAACTTCCTGGGCGCCATCGGTTTTGTCTACACCGCGCTCTCCCCGTTCAACCCGGGCCTGTTTATCACCGAGGCCGTCTGGGCCATCGTGGCCGTCTTCGGCCTGTGGAAGATCTTCAACAACAAGAAGAAGGCCGCGCAGGCACCCGCCGCCTAACTCCTCGCCCCGCCGGCCAGCCCGGAGGGGCGAAAATCTGTTTTATATCGGCTAACGCCTAGAATCTCCTAGTAGTAGTAGTACTGAGGAGGATCATGACCGCTACGGGAGCTGGGCCAGCGCGCGTCCCCGGCCGCAAGCAGCTCATCATCAACGCCACGCTGCGCGCCATCGTCAAGGAAGGCGTAGCCGGCCTAGCGCTGCGCCAGGTGGCACAGGAAGCCGACGTCGCCCTGGGCTCCATCTCCTACTACTTCGGGGACAAAGACGGGCTGCTTAGCTACGCCTTCCAGGATTTCACCGACCGCTCCGCCACCGAATTTGGCAACTACTTCCGCGGCGTCACCACGCTCGAGCAGGCCCGCTCGGCCACCGTGACCATGCTCAAAGAAACAGCAGCCTCCCGCACGGACACCGTGCTAGGCTCCGAGCTCTACGCGCTATCGCTCCGGCGCCCCCGCCACCGGGTGGTGCTAGCCGAGTGGACGCGCCGCTGCCGCGCCGTACTGGGCCGCTACTTCGACAGCGAGACCACCTTCATCCTCGACGCCTTATACGAGGGCCTCATCCTCCACCGCGCCATGCACATCGGGGACTACAACACCGAACTACTGGAGGAGACGGTGCACCGCATCACCCCGCCGGAGTCTTTCATCTTCGCAGGCTAGCACCTTAAGGTTTCCTAAATTGCGCACCGGGGCCGGCCGGTCTACTGTAGGGCGATACTTCAAACCCCCAAGTGAATAGGGCCCTTCATGGATCTACTGCGCATCCTCCTTCGACGATCCCGGCCATACGCCGGCTTCGTCGCGGCCGTCCTGGTTCTCCAGGCCATCTCTACCGCCGCCACCCTCTACCTTCCCTCCCTCAACGCGGACATCATCGACCAGGGCGTAGCCCGCGCCGACATCGACTACATCTGGTCCACCGGCGGCGTCATGCTCGCCGTGGCCTTCCTGCAAGTCATCTCCGCCGTGGCCGCCATCTGGTGCGGCGCCCGCGTCGCGATGGGACTGGGCCGCGACCTGCGCGCCTTAGTCTTCCGCCGCGTCGCCGCCTTCTCCGCCGAAGACATGGGCCATTTCGGCACTCCCACGCTGATTACCCGCGCCACCAACGACGTGCAGCAGGTGCAGATGGTCTACCTGATGATGCTCAACTTCATGGTCGCCGCGCCCATCATGGCCATCGGCGGCATCGTCATGGCCGTGCGCGAAGACGCCGGCCTGTCCTGGCTGGTGTGGGCGTCCGTGGGCGTGCTGCTGGCCGCGCTGTCGGTGATCATCGCCAAGCTCATGCCCCTGTTCAAGAACATGCAGGACAAGCTCGACGTCCTCAACGGAACCCTCCGCGAGCAGCTGACCGGCATCCGCGTGGTGCGCGCCTTCGTGCGCGAGGAGCACGAGACCGAGCGCTTTACCGACGCCAACCAGACGCTCACCCGCCTGTCGCTGAAGATTGGTCAGCTCTTCGTGCTGATGTTCCCGCTGATTACCATCATCCTCAACGTCGCCACTGGCTCCGTGCTCTGGTTCGGCGGCCACCGCGTGGACCAGGGCCTGGTGGAAATCGGCTCGCTGACCGCCTTCCTGCAGTACCTCATGCAGATCCTCGCCGCGGTGATGATGGGCACGTTCATGGCCATGATGCTCCCGCGCGCCCTGGTCTGCGCCAAGCGCATCACCGAGGTCCTCGCCCACGAGCCATCCATCCACGCCCCTGCCCAGCCGGTGCGCCCGGAACACAACCGCGGCCGCGTCGAGTTCCGCGAGGTCACCTTCAGCTACGCCGGCGCCGAGGCGCCCGTGCTCGAGGACATTTCCTTCACCGCTGAGCCGGGCACCACCACCGCGATCATCGGCTCCACCGGCTCCGGCAAGACCACGCTGCTCTCGCTCCTCCCGCGCCTGTACCTGCCCAGCGGCGGCCAGGTCCTCCTCGACGGCGTGGACGTGGCCCAGATGGACCGCGCGGACATCGTCGAGCGGGTCAGCCTGGTGCCCCAGAAGCCCTACCTCTTCTCCGGCACCGTGGCCTCCAACCTGCGGCTCGGCCGCCCCGAGGCTGACGATGCCGAACTCTGGGACGCCCTAGACGTGGCCCAGGCCGGCTTCGTGCGCGAACACCCGGACGGCCTAGACATGGCCATCTCCCAGGGCGGCACCAACGTCTCCGGCGGGCAGCGCCAGCGCCTGTCCATCGCCCGCCTGCTCGTCGCGCGCCCCAAAGTCATGGCCTTCGATGACTCCTTCTCCGCCCTCGACGTCATCACCGACGCCCAGGTGCGCGAGGCCTTGGCCGCGGCCGCCGGCGACTGCACCCGCATTGTCGTGGCCCAGCGCGTGAGCTCGATCATGGACGCCGACCAGATCTTGGTCCTCGAGGCCGGGCGCATCGTCGCCCGCGGCACCCACGAGGAGCTGCTCGGCTCCTCCCCCACCTACCAGGAAATCGTCGAATCCCAGGCCGCCCAGGAGGCACACTAATGGCACAAGATACAGCTACCGATGCCGCCTTGAGCGACCAGGAGCTCATCGAGCTCGAGGGCGCTACCGCCGGCGATGACTGGTCCGGCGCCGCCCCGCGCAAGGCCAAGGCCTTCTGGCCTTCTGCCCGCCGCCTAGGCGGCCTGCTGCTGCCCTACAAGGGCCGCCTCATCGTCATCGCGGTGATGAACCTGGTGTGCGTCTTCCTCGCCGTCTACGCGCCGAAGGTCATGGGGCATGCCACCGACGTCATCTTCTCCGGCGTCATCTCGCGCATGCTGCCGGCGGGCACCACCGCCGAGGAGGCCATCGCCGGGCTTCGCGCCCAGGGCCAGGACACCTTCGCGGACATGGCTTCTGCCATGGACCTAAACCCTGGCTCCGGCATCGATTTTTCGCGCCTGGGCCAGCTCATTAGCTTTGTCATCGGCATGTACGTGGTCTCCTCCCTGTTCCAGTGGTGGCAGGGCCACATGCTCAACACCATCGTGATGGAGGCCGTGTTTGACCTGCGCCAGCGCATCGAGGCCAAGGTCCACTCCCTGCCGCTGGAGTACTTCGACACCAATTCGCGCGGCGACCTGCTCTCGCGCACCACTAACGATGCCGACAACATCCAGCAGGCCCTCCAGCAGGCGATTTCCCAGATCTTCTATAACTTCCTCATGGTCGTCGGCATCACCGTAATGATGTTTAGCGTCTCCTGGCAGCTCGCCCTCGTAGCGCTGCTGGCGCTCCCGCTGACCGGTCTGGTCATCGGGTTGATCGGCTCGCGCTCCCAGAAGCAGTTCGCCACCCAGTGGCGCTCCACCGGCCAGCTCAACGGCCAGGTCGAGGAGGCCTTCTCCGGCCACGAGCTCGCCGTCATCTTCGGCCGCACCGAGTCCATGACCCGCGAGTTCGACGACAAGAACGACGAGCTCTACGGCGCGACCGTCAAGGCGCAGTTCCTCTCGGGGATGATCATGCCGATCATGCAGTTCATCTCCTACCTGTCCTATGTGGCCATCGCCGTGCTCGGCGCCCTGCGCGTGGCCAACGGCCAGCTGACCTTGGGCGGGGCCCAGGCATTTATCCAGTACTCCCGCGAGTTCAACCAGCCACTCGGCCAGCTCGGCGGCATGGCCCAGCAGGTCCAGTCCGGCGTGGCCTCGGCCGAGCGCGTCTTTGAGCTTCTCGATGCCCCGGACCAGCGCCCCAACGCCGCAGCCTCCGCACCGGACCAGGCGCCGGCGGCCACCCGCGGGCTGGTCGAGTTCGACCACGTCAGCTTCTCCTACTCGAAGGACACCCCGCTCATCGAGGACCTGAGCCTGCGCGTGGAGCCGGGCCAGACCGCGGCCATCGTGGGCCCCACTGGCGCGGGCAAGACCACCCTGGTCAACCTCATCATGCGCTTCTATGAGCTGGACTCCGGCCGCATCCTGCTCGACGGCGCCGACATCGCCGCGCTGCCGCGGCCGGTGCTGCGCGCGCAGACCGGCATGGTGCTCCAGGACGCAGTGGTCTTCCACGGGACGATCATGGACAACATCCGCTACGGGCGCCTGGATGCCACCGATGTCGAGGTCATCGCCGCCGCAGAAGCCTGCTTCGTCGACCGCTTCGTCCAGGCCCTGCCCGATGGTTATGACACCATCATCGATCAGGACGGCGGCGCCATCTCCGCCGGCGAGCGCCAGCTCATCACCATCGCCCGCGCCTTCCTGGCCTGCCCGGCGCTGCTCATCCTGGACGAGGCCACCTCCTCGGTGGACACCCGCACGGAGATGCTGGTCCAGCACGCCATGAACGCCCTGCGCGCCGACCGCACCTCTTTCGTCATCGCCCACCGCCTGTCCACCATCCGGGACGCCGACGTCATCTTGGTCATGGAGCACGGGAGCATCGTCGAGCAGGGCACCCACGAGGAGCTGCTCGCCGCCGAAGGTGCCTACTACCGGCTCAACCAGGCGCAGTTCCGCGAGGAGGATTAGCCGGCGTGAATCCCAGGTTCGGGCTTTTAGCCTTTAAGCGTTTAGGCTAGAAGTTCCACTGCACGCCCACCCCGTTCTAAGGAGATTGCCCCATGACCACCGTGTTCGGTTGGATAGCCATCCTGGCTTCGATTCCGGTGTGGGGCTACTTCCTCTACCGGGTCGGCGCGCTTTGTCGTTTCATCACCTCCGGCGGGCCTTCCGCGGTCGACCGCTTCGACCACCCGGGGCTGCGCCTCAAGCGCGTGGTGGTGGAGGTCTTCGGGCACACCCATTTCAAGGGCCGGCCCTGGGTCAACGCCGCCCACTGGGCGGTCATGGTGGGGTTCTTATTCGGCATCGTCGTCTGGTTCGAGGCCTATATCCAGACCTTCGCGCCGGCCCGCGGCTGGCCGGTGCTCTCCGGGTGGCCGGCCTACCATTTCGTGGAAGAGGTCCTGGGCCTGGCCACGGTGGCGGGCATCGGCCTGCTCATCGCCGTGCGCGCCCGCGCCGGGCACAGCGAGCGGGCCTCCCGCTTCTTCAACTCGCAGGCGGGCCCGGCCCGCCTGGTGGAGGCCATCGTCTTAGCCGAGGGCGCCGGCATGCTCCTGGTCAAGGCCTCCAAGATCGCCACCTTCGGCGGCGGATCCCTGTGGGCGGACTTCTTCACCATCCACCTGGCTAAGCTGCTGCCGGCCTCCCCGGAGCTGGTCTCGGGCCTGGCGCTGTTTAAGCTGCTGTCGGGCCTGCTATTTATCGTGTGCATCGCCCGCAATTTCACGTGGGGCGTGATGTGGCACCGCTTCCTGGCGTTTTTCAATATCTTCTTCCAGCGCAACGTGGACGGGGCCAAGGCCACCGGCCGGCTGATTACCCCGCCGGACCTGGAGGCCCTGGGCAACCCGGAGGAGCCCGCGCTGGGCTCGTGGAAGATGCTGCTGGATACCTCCACGTGTACCGAGTGCGGCCGCTGCCAGGAGCTGTGCCCGGCGTGGAATACCGGCAAACCGCTGAGCCCGAAGAAGTTCGTCATGGACATCCGCCAGGCCGCGCAGGACAATTATGATTCCCACTCCGGCCTCAACGTGCTGGCCATGACCGGGGTCGTCGACGACGACGTGCTGTGGTCGTGCACCAACTGCGGCGCCTGCGTGGACCAGTGCCCGGTGGACATCGAGCACATCGACCACATCTCTGACCTGCGCCGCTTCAAGGTGCTGGCCGAGTCCGATTTCCCCTCCGAGCTGACCGGGCTGTTTAAGAACCTGGAGACGAAGGGCAACCCGTGGGGCCGCAACGCCGCCGAGCGCCGCACCTGGATCGATGAGGTCCGCGCCGAGGGCATCGACGTGCCCATCATCGGCGAGGACGATCTTACGGAGATGGAGTACCTGTTCTGGGTGGGCTGCGCCGGCGCCTACGACGATGCCGCGCGCGCGACCACCAAGGCCACGGTGGAGCTGCTGCACACCGCGGGCGTGAAGTTCGGCGTGCTGGCTACCGGCGAGTCCTGCACGGGCGACCCGGCCCGCCGCGCCGGCAACGAGTTCTTGTTCCAGATGCTCGCGGAGACCAACGTCGCCACGCTCAACGCCGCCTTCGAGGGCGTCGAGCAGGGCAAGCGCAAGATTTTGACCACGTGTGCCCACTGCTTCAACACGCTGCGCAACGAGTACCCCGACTTCGACGGCCACTTCGAGGTCTTCCACCACACGCAGCTGCTCAACCGCCTGGTGCGCGAGGGCCTGCTCAAGCCGATTCCGCGCACGGCCGAAAACCGCAAGCCGATTACCTACCACGACCCGTGCTTCATCGGCCGCCACAACCAGGTCTTCGATCCCCCGCGCGAGCTGCTGGAGGCCACCGGCGTGCAGCTCAACGAGATGGATCGCAACCGCGAGACCGCGTTTTGCTGCGGCGCGGGCGGCGCGCGCATGTTCATGGAGGAAAAGCTCGGCACCCGCATCAACGAGTTCCGCACTGAGCAGGCGCTGGCCACCGGCGCCGAGGAGATCGCCACCGGCTGCCCCTTCTGCAACGTCATGTTCACCGGCGGCCTCAAGGCCCTAGCCTCTGCCACTGACGGCGCTCAGCCTGCCGATGCCGCCCAGTCCACCGATCCCTCTTCCGTCCGCGTCAGCGACGTCGCCCAGATGCTGCGCGCCTCCATCGCCGACGACGACGGCCGCCTGCCCGCCCCGCGCCCCAAGGCCTTCCTGGGCGAGCCCATCCGCCGCCAGGCCCCCGCGCCGACCCCGGCGCCCCAGTCCGCTCCCGCTCCCGCCCAGCCTGCCGATGCCGCCCCCGCGGCGCCGGCAGCTCCCGCCGCACCAGCGGCCCCGGCCGTCCCTGCGATCCCCGCCGCGCCTTCTGCACCGGCGGCTCCGGCCACCCCTTCCGCGCCAGCAGCGCCTGCTGCACCAGCTGCGCCAGCCGCACCGGCAGCGCCAGCAGCTCCTACCCCGCCGGCAGCGCCGACGTCGGTTCCCGCTGCCCCGGCCGCTCCGCCTGCGCCTAAGGCACCAGCCCCCAGCGAGCCGACTCCACCGGCGGCCCCCTCGGCGCCTGCGGCTCCCAGCGCGGTGCCTGCACCGCCAGCAGTACCAGCCGCGCCCGCAGTGCCCGCAGCCCCCTCCATACCGGCTGCCCCGACTCCGCCGGCGGCTCCGGCAGCGCCAGTTCCGCCCGCCGCGCCCGCAGCACCGGCTGCCCCCACCCCGCCAACTGCGCCATCTGCACCAACCCCGCCGGTAGCCCCGGCGCCGCCAGCGCCGGAGGAGGACCGGGATAAGGACGCGTAAATTGCGCGCCCGCGGCGCGCGTTGCGTAGTGTCTACCCCATGATTTTTCCCGCGGGCCTGCCCGCAGAGACCGTCATCGTGGCGGCGGCTGAAAATGGCTACACGGACTCGCTGGTGTCTTTTGCTTGGATTATGGGGGCGGCACTGCTCGCGCCCATCGTGGCATCGCTGCTGCGCAACGTCTTCCCGGCGGTCGCACTCCTCATCCTGTTCGGCATGCTCATCGGGCCCAGCGTGCTGGACCTGGCGCGGCCGGACGCGGGCATCGGCATGCTCAAGGAACTGGGCATCGGCGCGCTATTCCTGCTCGCCGGCTTCGAAATCAACCTCTCCTCGCTGCGCTCCAAGGAGGCCGCGACCGGGCTATCGACCTGGGGAATATGCATGGCCGCGTGCGTGGCCGGGGGCTACCTGCTCACCCAGGACATCCCGCTGGCCATCGTCATGGCCATCGCGCTGACCTCCACCGCCCTGGGCACCGTGCTGCCGATGCTCAAGCAGGAAGGCCTGCTCGAGACCACCGTCGGCCGCTCGGTCATGATCCACGGCGCCATCGGCGAGGTCGCCCCCATTACCGCCATGGCGCTGCTCCTCGGCGCGCGCTCCACGGCGACCTCCGCGCTCATCCTGGGCGCCTTCATCGTCATCGCCTGCGCGGTCGCCCTCGCCCCCGGCGCGATCATCAAAGTCTTCCCCTTCATCAAACGCGCGTTCCTCTCCGGCGCCGGATCCACCAACCAGACCGTGCTGCGCCTCATCATCTTCATCCTGGCCATCCTCATGGCGGTCACGGCCGTCTTTGAACTCGACATCGTGCTCGGCGCCTTTGCCGCGGGCATCATCTTCAACGCCATCATCCCCGACGACTACCACGACAAACTAGAACGGCGCCTCGATGCCGCCTTCTACTCCCTGCTCATCCCCGTCTTCTTCGTCGCCTCCGGCATGGGCATCGACTGGCATGCCATCGCCGACAACCCCATCAAGGTCCTAGGCATCCCGGCGCTTATCCTGGTAACCCGCGGCCTGCCGGTCTTCCTGCGCGAGAACCTCCACCACACCGGATCCGACATCGAGACCACCCGCGAGCGCCTCCAGGTCTCCCTCTACTCGGCCACGGGCCTACCCATCATCGTGGCCGTGACCACCCTCGCCACCGGCTCCGGCATCCTCAATGCCGAGACCGCCTCCATCTTCATCGCCGGCGGGGCACTGACCGTAGCGCTCTTCCCGGTCGCCGCCGGCCTGATAGGCCGCCGCCCCGCCGCGCCCGCGAACACTCTATGATGGGGGCGTGACTGGCAAGTTTGGAACCTCCCCCTTTGACAACGCCGCGCGGCTTTCCGATGAAGACCGCACCGCGGCCATGAATCAGCTCGCCCAAGCAGTCGGCGAAGGCCGCCTCACCGTGGCCGAATTTGAGGACCGCTCCGACGACATCATGCGCGCCCAGACCCGCGGCGAGCTCGTGCCCGTCTTCCGCGACATCCCGCTCATGCGCACCCAGGAGCTCAAGGTCTACTCCCAGGGGGACATCAACCGGGCCCGCGATGCCGGCAAAAAGCCCAAGCTCGCCACCGCCCTGGTGGGCTCTTTGGCGCTGTTATTCGGCGCCATCGCCTTCTTCGCCGGCGGCGAGGCCGCAGACAGCGTGGGGATGCTTTTAGGCGGCATCGGCAGCCTGGTGCTCATCCCCATCCTGTGGATCATGCTCTACGTGGCCAAGGTGGGCCCGGCCAGCTGGAATACCCCCAGTCCGCGGGCCATCGAGCGCCAGCGCCGCAAGGAAATCCAGGCCGCCACCGCCGAGGCCCGCGCCCAGCAAAAAGCCATCGAGTCCCAGATGTGGGCGCAGCGTCGCCAGCAAGCCGGCGAACTCACCGGCGAGGCCATGGACTTTGCCAAGCGTAAGTTCACCCAGTGGAACCAGCACGGCTAAGTAGGTCTAGCTAGCGCACTTTTGCGGGGTATAGGATTAGGTGCCATGACTCGCATATTCGACCAAGCAGACAAGCTCAAGGGCGTAGCCTACGACATCCGCGGCGAGGTCACCGCGGAGGCCGAGCGCATGGAGCTCGACGGGCACTCGATTCTCAAGCTCAACACCGGCAACCCGGCCATCTTCGGATTCGATGCCCCGGACGTCATCATGCGAGACATGATCGCCGCCCTGCCCACCTCCCAGGGCTACACCACCTCCAAGGGCATCCTGCCCGCCCGGCGCGCCATCGTCACCCGCTACGAGCTGGAAGACTTCCCGCACTTCGACATCGAGGACGTCTACATCGGCAACGGGGTCTCCGAGCTGATTTCCATGACCACCCAGGCCCTGCTCAACGACGGCGACGAGGTGCTCATCCCCGCCCCGGACTACCCGCTGTGGACGGCGGCGACCTCCCTGGCCGGCGGCACGCCGGTGCACTACCTGTGCGACGAGGAAGACGACTGGAACCCCTCCATCGAGGACATCAAGTCCAAGATCACGGAGCGCACCAAGGCGATCGTGGTCATCAACCCCAATAACCCGACCGGCGCGGTGTACTCGCCGCAGGTGCTCAAACAGATCGTGGAGATCGCCCGGGAGCACGAGCTGCTCATCCTGGCCGACGAAATCTACGACCGGATCCTCTACGACGGAGCCCAGCACACCTCGATTGCCTCCCTGGCGCCGGACCTTATGTGCATTACCTACAACGGCCTGTCCAAGGCCTACCGCGTCTGCGGCTACCGCGCCGGCTGGATGGTGGTGACGGGCCCGAAGCATAACGCCCGCGGCTTCATCGAGGGCCTGGACCTGCTGTCTGGTACCCGCCTGTGCGCCAACGTGCCCGGCCAGCACGCCATCCAGGTGGCACTGGGCGGCAAGCAGTCCATCTATGAACTAACTGGGGAGGGCGGGCGCCTGCTCAAGCAGCGCAACATCGCCTACCAGAAGCTCAACGAGATCCCCGGGGTCAGCTGCGTCAAGCCGATGGGCGCGCTCTACGCCTTCCCGCGCCTGGACCCGAACGTCTACGAGATCCACGACGACTCAAAGCTCATGCTCGACATTCTCCGCGCCGAGAAGATCCTCTTAGTCCAGGGCACCGGTTTCAACTGGCCGAACCCGGATCACTTCCGCGTGGTGACCCTGCCGTGGGCGTCCCAGCTAGAGAACGCCATCGAGCGCCTGGGCAACTTCCTGGTCAGCTACAAGCAATAGGCGCCATGGGAAGGCACTCGACGGCAGCGCCCGTCACCCCCGGGCCCCGGGGCCCGCGCAGCCCGTGGCGCATCGGGTTGCTGGCGGCCCTGGGGCTAGTCGCGCTGGCTACCGTGGCGGGGCTCATCGCACTGTGGCCGGGCTCTGCCAGCAACGAGCACGTGACCGAGGAATTTAGCCGCACCTACGCGCTCAACCACCCGCAGGTCACCGGCACCGTCACCCAGACCGATCACCATTTGTGTAATTCCCCGGCCACGGGCACGGCCTTTGAGACCCCGCCGCTCATCCCGGCCTTCGAGGAGTCCACGGACTGCACCCGCGCCCTGGTCGAAATCACCAGTGGCGACCAGGCGGGCAAGCTCACCCAGCTAGTGAGCTGGGGCGTGGCCGGCGACCCCGAATTCGAGGTTGGCCAGGAGATCGTGCTGAGCCAGTCTGACGATGCCACCTTCGCCTTCGCCGACTACCAGCGCGGCGGCGAGCTTGTGCTGTGGGGCATCCTGGCAGCCCTGGTCATCGTCGGCTTTGCCGCCTGGCAGGGCCTGCGCTCCCTGCTGGGCTTGGGCTATTCGCTGGGCGTGGTGTGCTTCTTCCTGCTGCCCGGCCTGGCCGAGGGCGCCAACCCGCTGCTGCTCGCGCTCGTGGCGTGCTCGACCATCCTGCTGGTGGCCATCCCGCTGGTCCACGGCCTCAACTGGAAGTCCGCGTCCTCGATGGGCGGGGCGCTCATCGCGCTCGGTTTGGCCGCGGCCATAGCAAAGGCCACGATTTCTACGACCCAGCTGCAGGGCTATAGCAACGAAGAGCACCTCAAGCTGGTGCTCTACCTGCCGAGTGTGTCCATCGTGGGCGTGATGCTGTGCGGCTTTGTCATCGGCGCGCTCGGCGGCCTCAACGACGTGGCGATTGCGCAGGCCTCCACCGTCACCGAGCTTGCCGATGCCGACCCTACCGCCCGCCCCGGGCGCCTCTTCCTGTCCGCGATGAAGGTGGGCCGCGACCACATTGCCTCGATGGTCTATACCATCGTGCTGTCCTATACGGGCGCGGCCCTGCCGCTGCTCATCCTCATCACCGCCGCCGAGCGGCCCTTCGGCCAGATTCTTTCCTCGGACTTGGTGGCCACGGAGCTGCTGCGCTCCGGCGTGGGCGCGATTGCGCTGACCCTGGCGGTGCCGCTGACCACGTTCATCGCCGCGCTGACCATCCCGCGGGCCCGGCCCGCCGTGGTGGTGGCGCAGCAGGATCCCCGCTAGGCCGGCAAGGCCCGGCCGAGGGCCTGGAAGTCCCAGCCGGCCTGCCGCCAGGCCGCGGGATCTAACACGTTGCGGCCGTCGATGATGCGGCGCGCGCTGACCCACCCGCCGGCCTGCGCCGGGTCCAGGTCCTTGAATTCCTGCCATTCGGTGGCCAGGATGACCAGCTCCGCGCCATCGAGGGCGGCGCGGGCGGAGTCAGCGTAGTTGAGCGTGGGAAAGACCTTCCGGGCGTTGCCCATGGCCTGCGGGTCATAGACCGTCACCGCCGCCCCGGCCAGGGACAGGGAGCCTGCCACGGACAGCGCCGGGGAGTCGCGCACATCATCCGAGTTCGGCTTAAACGCCGCCCCCAGCACGGTTACGCGATGCCCCAGCAGGTTGCCGCGGAAGGCGGACTTGGCCAGGTGCACCACGCGGTCGCGGCGGCGCATGTTGATGGCGTCGACCTCGCGCAGGAAGGTCAGCGCCTGGTCGGCGCCCAGCTCGCCCGCGCGCGCCATAAACGCCCGGATGTCCTTGGGCAGGCAGCCGCCGCCAAAACCTAGGCCGGCTCCTAAGAACTTGCGGCCGATGCGGTCGTCGTAGCCGATGGCATCGGCCAGCTGCACCACGTC
>CAVFKS010000042.1:0-16403 GCA_963623015.1 Clostridia bacterium | reverse complement strand
TGAACGACCTGTACCGCCGCGTGATCAACCGCAACAACCGCCTCAAGCGCATGATTGAGCTGGGCGCGCCGGAGATCATCGTTAACAACGAAAAGCGCATGTTACAGGAGTCCGTGGATGCCCTGTTCGACAACGGCCGCCGCGGCCGCCCGGTCACGGGCCCGGGCTCCCGCCCGCTGAAGTCCTTGTCCGATCTGCTCAAGGGCAAGCAGGGCCGCTTCCGCCAGAACCTGCTGGGCAAGCGCGTGGACTACTCGGGCCGTTCGGTCATTATCGTCGGCCCGCAGCTCAAGCTGCACGAGTGTGGCCTGCCGAAGCTGATGGCCCTCGAGCTGTTCAAGCCTTTCGTGATGAAGCGCCTGGTCGAAAACGACTACGCGCAAAACATTAAGTCCGCCAAGCGCATGGTGGAGCGCCAGCGCCCCGAGGTGTGGGACGTCCTCGAAGAGGCCATCTCCGAGCACCCGGTGCTGCTCAACCGCGCGCCGACGCTGCACCGCCTGGGCATCCAGGCCTTCGAGCCGAAGCTGGTCGAGGGCAAGGCCATCCAGCTGCACCCGCTGGCCTGCGAGGCCTTCAACGCCGACTTCGACGGCGACCAGATGGCAGTCCACCTGCCGCTGTCCGCCGAGGCCCAGGCTGAGGCCCGCGTGCTCATGCTCGCCTCGAATAACATTTTGTCCCCGGCTTCCGGTAAGCCGCTGGCGATGCCGCGTCTGGACATGGTCACGGGCCTGTACTTCCTAACCATGAACAAGCGCGAGGACGAGATCGGCGGCAATGGTGCCTACCACCCGGCCGAGACCGACAAGCCGGCCACCGGTATCTTCTCCTCCTACGCGGAGGCCCTGATGGCGATGGACCGCGGCACCGTGGGCCTGCAGGCCCCGATCAAGGTTCGCATTTCGCACCTGCGCCCGCCGGCAGACATCGAGGCCGAGCAGTTCCCGGATGGCTGGACCAAGGGCCAGACCTGGATGGCGGAGACCACCATCGGCCGCATCATGTTCAACGAGCTGCTGCCGTGGAACTACCCGTACCTGGAGGGCGTGATGGTCCGCAAGGGCGGCTCCGACGGCAAGGTGCTGCTCGGTGACGTCATCAACGACCTGGCCAATAAGTATCCGATGATCACGGTGGCCCAGGTGCTGGACAAGATGAAGGACGCCGGTTTCTACTGGGCTACCCGATCCGGCGTGACGATCACCATGGACGACGTCCTGGTGCTCCCGAACAAGCACGAGATCCTCGAGTCGTATGAGAAGGAAGCCGAGCGCATCGAGCGCAAGTACTGGGAGCAGGGTGCTCTGACCGAGCGCGAGCGCTATGACCGCCTGGTCGAGCTGTGGAAGAACGCTACGGACGAGGTCGGTAACGCGGTCGAGGACCTGTACCCGGATGACAACCCGATTCCGATGATCGTGAAGTCCGGTGCGGCCGGTAACATGCGTCAGATCTGGACCCTGGCCGGCATGAAGGGCATGGTCGTTAACTCGCACGGTGACTACATCACCCGCCCGATTAAGACCTCCTTCCGCGAGGGCCTGTCCGTTTTGGAGTACTTCAACAATTCGCACGGCTCCCGTAAGGGCCTGGCCGATACCGCTCTGCGTACCGCTGACTCGGGCTACCTGACCCGCCGTCTGGTGGACGTGGCCCAGGACGTCATCGTCCGCGAGGAGGACTGTGGCACCCGCCAGGGCGTGCGCGTCCCGGTGGGCGAGGTCTCCGGCGACAAGGTCGTCCTGCACGAGCTGTGGGAGACCTCCGCTTCGGGCCGCGTCATCGCGTCCGACGTCAAGGACGCCGAGGGCACCGTGGTGCTCGAGGCCGGCTCCGATCTCACCGAGGAGAACACACAGAAGCTTCTCGATGCCGGCATCACCGAGGTCAAGGTCCGCTCCGTGCTGACCTGCCAGACCCCGGCTGGCGTCTGCGCGAAGTGCTACGGCAAGTCCATGGCCTCTGGTCACCTGGTCGATATCGGCGAGGCCGTCGGCATCGTCGCCGCCCAGTCGATTGGTGAGCCGGGCACGCAGCTGACCATGCGTACGTTCCACCAGGGTGGTGTCGGTGGCGACATTACCGGCGGTCTGCCCCGTGTCCAGGAACTGTTTGAGGCCCGTAACCCGAAGAACCGCGCGCCGATCGCTTCGGTGGACGGCACCATCTCCCTGTCGGACGAGGGTAACTTCTGGACTCTGACCATTACCCCGGACGATGGCTCGGACAACGTGGTCTACGAGAAGCTGTCGAAGCGCCAGGGCCTGGCCCAGGTGCGCCGCCCGATGGAGTCTAACCCGGAGGCCATGATCGAGCGCTCCCTGCGCGAGGGTGACCACGTCACCACCGGCGAGCGCCTCATGCGCGGCGCTGCCGACCCGCACGACGTCCTGGAGGTCCTGGGCCGCCGCGGCGTGGAGAAGCACCTCATTGATGAGGTGCAGGCGGTCTACCGTACGCAGGGCGTGGCCATCCACGACAAGCACATTGAGATCATCATCCGTCAGATGCTTCGCCGTGGCACGGTCATCGACTCCGGCTCCACCGACTACCTGCCGGGCAGCTTGGTCGACCTGTCTGAGGCCAAGCACGTCAACGACAAGATCCGTGCCGAGGGCGGCGACATTGCCGAGCTCCGCGTGGAGATCATGGGTATCACGAAGGCCTCCCTGGCCACGGAGTCCTGGCTGTCTGCCGCCTCCTTCCAGGAGACCACCCGTGTGCTTACCGATGCCGCCATCAACAAGCGCTCCGATCAGCTCATCGGCCTGAAGGAGAACGTCATCATCGGCAAGCTCATCCCGGCCGGTACGGGCATCTCCCGCTACCGCAACATCACCGTCAAGCCGACGGAGGCCGCGCGCAACGCCGCGTACTCCATCCCGACCTACGGTGATTCCATCTACGGTGACGAGGGCTTCGGCGAATTCACCGGCGCCTCCGTCCCGCTGGACGAGGGGTTTAGCTTCTAGCTGCTCTGACTTTACGCAAAGCCGTTAGCCCCGGGTCCGCAGTGCCGGCCTGGGGCTTTCGTATGCTGATTTCGGGCTTCTTCAAAGCAACCGCTTGTACTTAGTGCATTCTTATATTCTGTGAAGGTTTGCGGGCGGTTGGCATCTCTTCCATGAGTGTGAAGTGTGCGTCAACCCGTATGCGGGGCCGGCGTCGGGGTTTGAGCTCCGAAATGGCGGCGTCAACTGGGTGCTCGGAGTTACTTCTCTGTTGTGTGGTTCGATAGAAGTCACAGTAAGGAAACTCTCAGATCTAGCTGTCTGCATTGAAAAACTCTGCATCCTGCTATATATTTTCTTATTGAGGCGTAAGCATTGCCGTTCTGTCTCGACTTCGGTGCGTGCTCTGTCTTGGCTTCGAGCTTCAAGTAATGGTTTGGGCCTCCCCTCTGGGGAATTCCCTCAACGCAACGTTGTGGACCAGCGGTCTATAGCTACCGCGCTGGGGTACTTGACCTTTAGGTTAGGTTGTTAAAATTTTGGAAGGATATAGAATGCGTAAGAAATTCCATGCGCGTCGTGGCACCTCAATCGCAGCTGCCGCGCTTTCGCTCGCGCTGGTTTCGCCGATGGTGCAGCCGGTTGCTTTCGCCGCTGACGCAGTTGAGTCAGCGGCAGCCGCCGCGGGCCAGGACCGTGCTCCCGACACGGCTGGTACCTCCGAGGATACCGCCATTCGTGCTGACGGCATCGAGGGCGAGAAGCAGACCTACAGCGGTGAGGTCTACCTGGATCGTGACGGTTATGTCAGCAACAAGGGTAAGTCTGATGAAGCAATGGCTGGTGTGAAGGTCTTCCTTCAGTACATCAATGGCAAGGGCCAGGTTTCCCCGATTTACTACACGGTTTCCGATACCGAGGGCAAGTTCACCTTTGGCTTCAGTAACCCGCCTAAGGACGGCCTGGGCAACCCGATTGAATGGAAGCTCGTCGGTGACGACGATTTCCTTGTTCGTACCTGGGCTGAGAACCCGGACCCGGCCAAGTACACTCTTGCTGCAGGCGGCGACATGTACAACGGCCGTTTCCACGGTCGTCTGACTCGTAAGCAGGAAGCTTGGAACTTCACCGCTGGTATCAACCGTATTAGCGGTGGCATCGTCGCCTTCCAGGAGCGCCCTAACACTGTTGGTTGGTTGGCTAAGCCGGAAGCGGAGTGGGTCGAGGCCCCGACCGCCGATAAGGTC
Source organism: Clostridia bacterium (assembly GCA_963623015.1). GTDB lineage: Bacteria > Actinomycetota > Actinomycetes > Mycobacteriales > Mycobacteriaceae > Corynebacterium. Next base: position 12,202 of record CAVFKS010000042.1, on the reverse strand, counting down.
TGGCCGGATGGTGGAAACTATGGTGCAGCCCGCGGCACGGTATGGTGGGAAAACAACGAGGCTGGCGGCACCCTGGCTCAGGAGTACTACAAGGGGCGTGCTGACCGTGGCGCTACTGGTGTGAAGGTCGTTGGGTCCTACGTCAATGACGAGGTTGCCCGTCAGCTGGATGCCTGGAAGAAGGCCAACAAGAACTACACCCGCGAGCAGTTCCGCGTTGCCCAGACCGAAATCATTGAGGCCTACCAGGCTGAAAACGGCGTAGGCTCTCACATTGCGGAGACCCGCGTTGCTTACGTTCAGGACGACGGCAGCTACTATCTTCCCTTTGCCGGCCTGTACGGCAGCAGCAGCGACAACAAGGGCAACAAAGTCACTGATGACCAGTGGGGCACCTTGGTCACCGAGGAAGACGAAGCACATGACCGTCTGATGCAGTGGAATGGCACTCTTGGTCAGCTGACTCGCCACGTCAACACCGATTACATGTACATCTACCCGGTCGTCGGTGACAACCGCGACATCTGGATGAACACGTACCAGGACAACATGTTCCAGGAGCCTAATGATATTGCAGCAACGCAGCTGGCGGCTTCTAACAACATTAACTTCCAGAACTTTGCAATTCTGACCCCGCGCCCGAACCACAATGTTGTCAACTACGACAACGCTTCGGAGATTGCTGGCCCCGGTGACGTTGCTACCTCTAAGACCACTGGCCTGGTCCCGAATGAGACCTATGCCATCAAGTGGGTGGCCGATGGCGAAGACACCGGTACCGTGTGCACCGTGACCGCAAACGAGCTGGGCGAGCTGGATTCTTGCGACTTCAAGGTTCCGGAGAACCTGGATAAGCCAACTGTTTACACTTCGCAGGTTTACGCAGCCGGTGCCGACGGTCAGCCGACCGACACCATGCTGCTCGCTGACTCCTTCCTGGCGGACCCGACTGTGGTGAACTACCCTGAGACCACTGGCAAGACTGGGGAAAAGGACCTCACCTCCACGCCTTCCTTTGACAATCCGGCAACCCCGGATACTGTTGAGGCCGCTCCGTTGGAGCCGAAGTTCGAGTTTGTTGACCCGGCTGCTGCGGAAGCCCTGGGCATGACGATTGACCCGAACACGGGCGTCGTTACTTGGCCGGCCGATAAGCAGGTTGCTGGCGTGAAGGAAGTTATGGTCAAGGCTTCCTGGAAGCCTGCGGAGGGCGCCGATGAGCGTTCGCGTGAGGTTCCGGTCAAGTTCAACCTCGAGGCATCTGACGCCACGGTTAACGCCGGCGAAGATCAGACTGTTGTTGAGGGAACCCCGATCAAGAACATCGTGCCTGAGATTGAGAATCAGCCGGAAGGCGGTTCTGTGGAGGTCTCCGGCCTGCCTAATGGCGTGACCTACGACGAGGCTACCGGTACTATCTCTGGTACTCCGACTGTTGATGATTGGGGTGCTGACGAGGAGACTCGTGACTTCACCGTCAAGGTTGAGGTTAAGGATGCTGACGGCAAGGTGGTTGCAACCGATGAGGTTGTGATTACGGTTCAGCGTGATACGGATAGGGATGGCGATCCTGACGTCACCGATCCGGATGATGACGGCGATGGTTACACCGATGAGGAGGAGAAGGAGGCTGGTACCGATCCTAAGGATCCGGATTCCAAGCCGGCTGCTCCGGGTGAGACCACTGTCAATGGTGGTGCTGACCAGACCGTTATCGAGGGTAACGCTATCGAGACCATCGATCCGAAGGTGGAGAACCTGCCTGAGGGTGGCTCGGTTGACGTGACTGTTCCGGAGGGTTCTGGCCTGACGGTTAACCCGGACGGTACTGTCTCTGGTACTCCGACTGTTGATGATTGGGGTGCTGACGAGGAGACTCGTGAGATCACGGTCAAGATCGAGGTCAAGGATGCTGACGGCAAGGTGGTTGCAACCGATGAGGTTGTGATTACGGTTCAGCGTGATACGGATAGGGATGGCGATCCTGACGTCACCGATCCGGATGATGACGGCGATGGTTACACCGATGAGGAGGAGAAGGAGGCTGGTACCGATCCTAAGGATCCGGATTCCAAACCGTCCACTCCTGCAACCGACCCTTCCTGGCCGGATACTGCTGATACCACTCCGGGTAAGCCTGCTGAGGTTGAGAAGGAAGCTGGTTCCGGTGATGTGAAGCCGGGTACGACTGTTGAGGTTGTTGAGGGTCCGGGTACCGCGACGATCGATGAGGAGACTGGTAAGGTCACCGTCACTCCGGGTGATGATGCTAAGCCGGGCGACAAGATTGTTGTTGAGGTGAAGGATCCGGATGGCAAGGTCATCGACACCATCACCATCGAGATCAAGAAGGACGGTTCGTCCCTCCCGACCGTGCCGGGTTCCTCGGAAGGTTCTTCGAACCTGAATAAGAAGTGCCTGCCGGCTCTGGCTGGCGCGGCTATCCCGCTGCTGTTCCTGATTCCGGTCGGTTTAGCCGCTCAGGGCAACATCCCGGGTCTGGAAGGCATCCAGAAGCAGATTGGTGCTCAGATTAATGACATCAACAAGCAGATCACCGATGCCAACACCAGCCTGCAGAAGCAGCTGGGTATCTTCAACGGTGACCTCGCTCGCCAGGCACAGGACTTCAACGCCCAGCTGGGCGCTGCTGGCCAGAAGTACGGCAAGGTTGCTGGTGGTGTGGCTATCGCTGCCGCTGGCATCCTGGCGCTGGGCTTCCTGCTCAATTCCTGCCTGTCCCCGGACGCTGGTTCGTCCAACGGTTCTTCTAACTAGGAGAATCAATGGCTTGTGCTAGCCGGCCTTAGAGCTGGCTAGTGTGCATAGCCGAAGCGTTTTCTACTTCTTTGCAAGTTGCAAATAGGTTCTGACGCAGAATTGGCGCCCATCCTCCCCGTGAGGATGGGCGTCTTTTGTGCTTTCATTTTCGCCCACGGGATCGAATTCAACTCCTTGCGGCAGGGGAGGATTCCCATACCTAAACCACTGGCCTCTAGGAGGGCTGGGCCCTGCGCGCTAGGAGTGCTGGACTCCTGCCCCCCTAGGAGTTGCGGTTGGATGGTCTGCTAGCATGAACGATCGTCACTGCTAGAGCAGTGACGGCTGCAGTTGGTACTGGCTGCCGCTTTAAGGTAGTAGGTACCCTTGCTAGAGAATTGACAACACGGGTGCTCCGAATATGGGGCTGAGATGCAGCTTTTGTCCTGCGAACCGTAGAACCTGATCCGGGTAATGCCGGCGTTAAGGGAGGAATAATGAACGCAACTAGTGCGCGTGCGTCCAAGCGCAATCTCAACTGGAGAGTCGTCGACATCGTCGTCGCATCCGTCTTGGCGGTGGGCTGCGGCCTGCTCTTCGTGGTGTGGAACTCAGTGGGCTATGCCTGGTTCAAGGTCATGGACGCGGTCACGCCGGGCCTGGGCGGCCTGGCCACGGGAGTTTGGCTCATCGGCGGGGTGCTGGGGGCACTCATCATCCGCAAGCCGGGGGCGGCCATCTACGTGGAGACGCTGGCCGCGTCGGTCTCCGCCGTGCTGGGATCCCAGTGGGGGCCGGAGACCATCTACTCCGGGGTGGCCCAGGGCTTGGGCGTTGAAATCGTCATCCTGGCCTTTGCCTACCGCAAGTTTGGGCTGGCGGTGGCGGCGCTGTCCGGCATTGGTGCCGGGGTTGGCGCGTGGGTGCTGGAGCTATTTACCTCCGGCAACCTGGCCATGAGTCTGCAGTTTAATATCATCTACCTCGTCTGCCTGATGGTCTCCGGGGCTATCCTCGCCGGCGGCCTCGCGCACTTTTTGACCCGTGCCCTGGCAAAGACGGGGGCGCTCGATCGCTTTGCCGTCGGCCGTGAGGCCCGCCGTGGCGCCTAGCGGGCTGGGCGCTTACACCGGCGGCTGCGGGGGTACAGATGGCATCGGTGGCACGGGGATTGTGGCACGCGGCTTCGGGTGGACGCACGCCGGGCGCACGCGCGCGGCCCTAGAGGGCATCGACCTCAAGGTGGCGCCGGGCGAGCGGATTCTGCTCAGCGGCAACTCGGGATCCGGCAAGTCCACGCTGCTGGCGGCACTCGCCGGGGTGCTGGGAGGGGCGGAAGAAGGCGACGCCCAGGGCTCGCTGCTGCTGCAGGCGCCGGGCTGGAGAGACGGTGTGGGGGAGCCGCCGGGGAAGAATATCCCGGTGGGCCTCATCCTGCAGGACCCGGACTCGCAGGTCATTGCCGGGCGCGTGGGCGACGACGTGGCCTTTGGCTGCGAGAACATGGGGTATCCCCGCAAGCAAATCTGGGACCGGGTTAGGCGGGCCCTAGCCATGGTTGGGCTCGACCTGCCATTGGACCATCCCACCAGCAGGCTATCCGGCGGGCAGAAGCAGCGCCTGGCGCTGGCCGGGGTCATCGCTATGGGCACCGGGCTCATCCTGCTCGACGAGCCCACGGCGAACCTCGACCCAGATGGCGCGCGCGAGGTCATCGCCGCCGTGCGTGCCGTGGTGGAGCACAGCCACGCCACCCTCATCGTGGTCGAGCACCAGCCCGCCGGATGGGAGGGGCTGCTTGACCGGGCGCTTGTCATCGAGGATGGGCACCTGGTCGAAGACACCAGTTTCGCCGAGGTTATGGCGAAGCGCCGCGTGCCCGAGCTGCCGCGGGCGAGGGCTGCAGGGGCCGGTGGGTTTGGCGGTGCCGGGGCTTGTGGGGCGGCGGCGCTGTGGTCGCGCAACCTGGTCACGCGCTTTGGGCCGCCGCGCAGCTATGACATCCCGGAGGGGGCTTCCACCGTGATTACGGGGGCCAATGGGTCGGGCAAGACCACGTGGCTAGAGACGGTCGCGGGGCTGTTGCCCAAGATTTCTGGGGACATCGGCGTGGCCGATAGCGTGCGGCGGGGCCTTAAAGGGGACCCGCACCGGTGGCGCTCGAAGGAGCTGGCCCACCGGATTGGCTACGTCTTCCAGGACCCGGAGCACCAGTTCGTCGCGCGCACCGTGCGCGAGGAGCTCGAGGTGGGCCCAAAGGTGATGGGGGTCGAGGTGCCGCACGCGCGCATCGACGAGCTGGTGGAGCGCCTGCGCCTGGGTGTCCTGCTGGAGGCCAACCCGTTTACGCTCTCCGGCGGGGAAAAGCGCCGGCTGTCCGTGGCCGCGGCGCTAGTTAGCGCGCCGCAGGTGCTGTTGCTAGACGAGCCCACCTTTGGGCAGGATCCCTCCACCTTTGCCGAGCTGGTCTGGCTGCTGCGGGAGCTTGTCGATGCCTCCGGGACCACCGTCGCCTCCATCACCCACGACCCGCTGTTTAGCGCGGCCCTGGGCGACCACCTGGTGGAGGTCAAGTGATGGTTGGTCTCCTGCGCGGGGTCAACCCCGTCATCCGGGTGGCGCTGATGTTCATCGTCACCTTCCCGCTGCTGCTTTCGCTGGACTGGTTGTCTGCCACGGTGTCGCTGGCGCTGACGCTGGTTATGGCCCCGCTGTGCGGGGTGGGCTATGGCCGGCTGGCGCGCGCGGCGTGGCCGCTGCTGCTCATCGCGCCGCTATCAGGCCTGTCGATGCTCCTCTATGGCCGGCCGGGCGGGCAGTCCTACTTCCAGTTCTGGCTTATCAACATCACCGACAACTCGCTGGGGCTGGCCGGTGCCATCATGCTGCGCGTGCTCGCCGTGGCCCTGCCGGTCATTGTGCTCGCCCGGGATATCGACCCCACGGAGCTTGGCGATGGCCTGGCCCAGGTACTCCGCCTGCCCGCCCGGTTTGTCATCGGCGCGGTGGCCGGGGTGCGCATGCTCATCTTGTTCCGGGAGGACTGGGACTCCATGTCGCGCGCCCGCCGCGCCCGGGGCCTAGGCGATGCCGGGCGCCTGCGCGCCACCGTCTCTAAGTCCTTTAGCCTGCTGGTGCTGGCCCTGCGCCGCGGCGGCAAGCTCGCCACCGCGATGGAGGCCCGCGGGTTCGGCCGCGCCGCCCCCTCGAGCCCCGATGGCAAGCGCACCTGGGCCCGGCCCTCGCGCCTGCGCGCCCGGGACTGGTGGGCCCTGCTCGCCGGGGTCGTGCTCGCCGCCGTACCGGCGGCCACCGCCGTGGCGTTTGATACCTGGCGCTGGTTTGGCCTATGACCCAGCATTTTGTGGCCTGTGGGCCCGCCGAGCGCGAGCGCGAATCCGACCGCCTGGTTGCAGCCGTGTGTGCAAAAGCAATTGGCCGTGCGGCCGGCAGGCCTGTGACCGCCGCGGGGCAGGCCGCGCGCCCGGTGACGATCCTCGTCGACGGGCCCTCTGGGGCGGGCAAGACCAGCCTGGCCCGCGAGTTGGGTGCGGCCTGCGGTTTCGAGGTCATCCACCTGGATGACTTTTATCCAGGGTGGTCGGGGCTGGCCCAGGGGGCTGCCGCGGTGGCGCGCGACGTGTTGGCTACCGACTCCCCGGGCTATACCCGGTGGGACTGGGAGCGCGACCGCCCAGGCGTGCGCGTGCGCCTGGACTCTGCGGCAAGCGTGGTCGTCGAGGGCGTGGGCGCCCTGACCGCCGCGAGCCTGGCCGCCGCGCGCCGGCGCGGGAAGGTTATCAGCATATGGGTCAACGGCCCACGCGAGTCCCGTCGGCGCCTGGCCTTAGAGCGCGATCCTTACTACGAGCCCTGGTTTGAGATGTGGGAGCGCCAGGAGCGCGAGCACTGGCGCCGCCACCCGGTGGGCGAGCTGGACGTGGACTTCGCGCTGACCTGGAGCTAGCCCGCCGGCGGGCTTGGCTCGCCGGGCGTGCGCCGGTGCGCTTGCTCCGGCGCGCTTGCTCCGGCGCGCGCAGCGCGGAGGTCGGCGTTACGCGGCCTGGTAGCGGCCCTGCTCGTCCACGCCCCGGGCCCACTGGAGGACTAGCTCATGGCCGCGGGCGGCGACTTCGGCCTGCAGCCGGTCGAGGTGGGCCTCGATGACGGAGCCGGGCCACAGCGTGGTGCGCAGCTGCAGGCCCATCCCGTGGTCTTTGGCGGCGGCAACGGCCAGGTCGAGGCTCTCCCACGCTTTCCGTGCCGCGGCTGGGGACTGGCCGGTGACTTGTGGGGCATCGGCGGGCAGCGCCTTGACGTCGAAGCCTATCCAGTCGGGGCGGGTGGTGGCATCGGCAAGCAAGGGCCCCAGCCGGGCCGGCGCATACCCGCTGGTGTGCAGGCCCAGCCCGAAGCCGACCTCCTTGACCTGGGCGGTGGCCCGGGCCAGTGCGCGCGGCGAGGCGGCCAGGGGCTCCCCGCCGGAGATGACCAGCCCGTCGAGAAGGCCCCGGCGGTTGCGCAGCAGCTTTAGGGCGGCATCGAAAGTCTCGGGCGCAGGATCCGGGCAGTTCGCTGCGTTTCCCCAGGGTGCGGTGGGGAAGGCCTGGAGCGCGGGGTTGTGGCAGTAGGTGCACCGCAGCGGGCAGCCCTGCGTGAAGACGGTGACGGTGAGCTTGCCGGGCCAGTCCGTGGCGGAGAAGGGGATGATGCCGGCGACGGGCAGATCCGGGGCGTGGCTGGGGCCGGGCTGGGCGGGGCTAGGCGCCCGCGGGGGCTGCAAGCTGCTCGTCGAAATAGACCCGCTCATGGAACTCGCCTTTCTTGCCGGTGTTGAAACTCTGGACGGGGCGGAAATAGCCCATCACGCGGGTCCACATCTCCGTTTCGGCGCCGCAGTGCGGGCAGGCGGGGTGCTCGCCGGAGATGTATCCGTGCGAAGCGCAGATGCTAAAGGTCGGGGTGATGGTGATATAGGGCAGGCGGAACTGGGTGAGCGCGCGGCGCACCAGCTGGGCACACGCCTGGCCATCGGACATCGCCGCGCCCATATAAAGGTGCAGCACCGTCCCGCCGGTGTACTTGCGCTGCAGATCGTCCTGGGCTTCGAGTGCGGCGAAGGGGTCCGGGGTGTGCGCCACGGGCAGCTGCGAGGAGTTCGTGTAGTAGGGCTCAGCGGTGCTGCCGGCCTGCAGGATATCGGGGAAGCGAGCGGCGTCTTCGCGGGCGAAGCGGTAGGTTGCGCCCTCAGCTGGCGATGCCTCCAGGTTGTACAGGTGGCCAGTGGCCTCCTGGGCTTGGGTGAGCAGCTCGTTGATGCGGTCGAGCAGGCGTGCAACCTGGGCATGACCGCGTGGGTCCGTGAGATCATAGGCGTCGGCGGTGAAGTTGCGGATCATCTCGTTGCAGCCGTTGACCCCGATGGTGGAGAAGTGGTTGTCCAGGCTGGGCAGCCAGCGCTTGGTATAGGGGTAGAGCCCGCGCTCTAGGTTCTCGGCCACAAACGCCCGGCGCCGCTCCAGCGTGTCCACGCCCAGTGCCACCAGCTCTTCTACGCGGGCCAGCAGCGCCTCCTCGTCGCCGGCAAAGAGGTAGCCCAGGCGCGTGCAATTGAGGGTGACCACGCCGATGGATCCGGTCAACTCCGCTGAGCCGAAGAGCCCGTTGCCGCGCTTGAGCAGCTCCCGCAGGTCCAGCTGCAGCCGGCAGCACATGGAGCGTACCATGCCCGGATCCAGCTCCGAGTTGATGAAGTTCTGGAAGTACGGCAGCCCGTACTTGGCCGTCATGTCGAAGAGCGCGCGGGCATTCGGGGACTCGAAGTCGAAGTCCGGGGTCAGGTTATAGGTGGGGATGGGGAAGGTAAACGGGCGCCCGTCGGCATCGCCAGCCGCCATCACCTCGATGAACGCCCGGTTGATGAGGTCCATCTCCGCCTGCAGCTCGCCATAGGTAAACCCCTGCGGCTCGCCGGCGATGAAGGGCACGTCCTCGTGCAGATCCGGCGGGCATACCCAGTCGAAGGTCAGGTTGGTAAACGGCGTTTGCGTGCCCCAGCGCGAGGGCACGTTCAAGTTGAAGACCATCTCCTGCAGGATCTGGTGGACCTGCTCAAAGCCCAGCTTGTCGATGCGCACGAACGGTGCCAGGTACGTATCGAAGCTAGAGAAGGCCTGGGCGCCGGCCCACTCGTTTTGCAGGGTGCCGAGGAAGTTGACGATCTGGCCACACGCCGAGGACAGGTGGCGCGGCGGCGCCGAGGAGATGGTGCCGGCCACCCCGCCGAAGCCCTCTTCGAGCAGGCGGCGCAGCGACCAGCCCGCGCAGTACCCGGAGAGCATGTCCAGATCGTGGATGTGAATGTCGCCCTCGCGGTGGGCGCGGCCGGCCTCCGGGCTAAAGACCTCGTCGAGCCAATAGTTGGCGGTGACCTTCCCGGCGGAGTTCAAGATCATCCCGCCTAGTGAATAGTCCTGGTTGGCGTTGGCGTTGATCCGCCAGTCGGCGCGGGTGAGGTATTCGTTGACGGTGGCAGCGGGGCTGACGTGGTGCGTCATATAAGGCAATCTCCTTGAGTCTGGAAACACACCGCGCTTGCAGGGGCGCGGCAAGGGGGCTTTAGGAAATAACATAGCTGTGATTCACCGCTCTGAGCACAACATAGAGGCTTTAGAAGTTTCTTAGCCACTACATGTAGTGGCTCCAACTTTCGATTGATGGAGGTCGCGCGCCCACATGTTGTGGCTGTGAGAAATGCCCCTGCCGCAGGTGCGCCGATGCGTTTTGTATGAGGCGCCACCGGCTTGCTACACTTGACCCCGGTTCGCTGTAGCTTTGGTTGCATCCCTTAGGTGGTGTGGCGGAAGGCGCGGCGAAAAGTCTGTTCATAAACTTCTACGCCAGGCGTGAAGAAATGATCTTGGACGCGCGGAAGGGCCCCGGAAAAGAGCCTCCATTTTCGCATGTTTAAGCCTTTTTCTCACCCGGCACAAACTAGAAAGACTGATTAATGCCAACTATTCAGCAGCTGGTCCGCAAGGGCCGCCACGATAAGCGCGCAAAGGTTGCTACCGCCGCGCTGAAGGGTTCCCCGCAGCGTCGCGGCGTGTGCACCCGCGTTTACACCACCACCCCGAAGAAGCCGAACTCCGCTCTGCGTAAGGTTGCCCGTGTGCGCCTGACCTCCGGCATCGAGGTTTCCGCCTACATTCCGGGCGAGGGCCACAATCTGCAGGAGCACTCCATGGTGCTCGTGCGCGGCGGTCGTGTGAAGGACCTTCCGGGTGTGCGCTACAAGATCGTCCGCGGCGCTCTGGATACCCAGGGTGTCAAGGACCGCAAGCAGGCCCGTTCCCGTTACGGCGTCAAGAAGGGACAGTAAACAATGCGTAAGAATGCTGCTTCCAAGCGTCCGGTAGTCAAGGACCCGGTCTACAACTCCGAGCAGGTCACCATGCTCGTCAACAAGATCCTCCGCGATGGCAAGAAGTCCACCGCCGAGCGCATCGTCTACGGCGCCCTCGAGGCCTGCCGCGAGAAGACCGGCACCGATCCGGTCGGCACCCTGGAGAAGGCCCTGGGTAACATCCGCCCGGACCTCGAGGTTCGCTCCCGCCGCGTCGGTGGCGCCACCTACCAGGTGCCGGTGGAGGTCCGTCCGGACCGCTCCAACACCCTCGCACTGCGTTGGCTGGTCACCTTCACCCGCCAGCGTCGCGAGAACACGATGATTGACCGCCTGGCCAACGAGATCCTGGATGCCTCCAACGGTCTCGGCGCCTCCGTCAAGCGTCGTGAGGACACCCACAAGATGGCCGAGGCCAACCGCGCCTTCGCCCACTACCGCTGGTAATTTCGGGCATCACCCGAACAAACGCCTATGGTCCGAGCAATATCAGCCCGCAGCGCCGCCCGCCTTGTCGCGCCAGTGCGCTCATAATTTGATGATTGCTCGGGCCATTGTGCTACTGCCCACACTTCCTGTTCGGGGCTGTGATTTGAGAAGATTTCTAGCCCGCGTGGGGCGGTAGCCGGGCAGTCACTGAGGCCAGCCGCTAAAATATTTGCGGTCTGGGGCTGCTAAAACGGCGCTTTAGTGGCACACTTGAACGAGACAAATTGACTATTCGGCGGCGCATTCCTAGCCCTTGCGGGTAGGGGAGGCGTCCACAACTAACGAAGTTGGGGTAACACCGTGGCACAACAAGTGCTTAAGGACCTTCACAAGGTCCGCAACATCGGCATCATGGCTCACATCGATGCCGGTAAGACCACCACTACCGAGCGTATTTTGTTCTACACCGGTATCAACCGCAAGGTGGGCGAGACCCACGACGGCGCCTCCACCACCGACTGGATGGAGCAGGAGAAGGAGCGCGGTATCACCATTACCTCCGCTGCCGTGACCTGCTTCTGGCACAACAACCAGATCAACATCATCGACACCCCGGGCCACGTGGACTTCACCGTTGAGGTGGAGCGCTCCCTGCGCGTGCTCGATGGCGCCGTTGCCGTCTTCGACGGTAAGGAGGGCGTGGAGCCGCAGTCCGAGCAGGTGTGGCGTCAGGCTGCCAAGTACGACGTCCCGCGTATCTGCTTCGTCAACAAGATGGACAAGATGGGTGCGGACTTCTACTTCACCGTCCAGACCATCATCGACCGCCTCGGCGCCAAGCCGCTGGTCATGCAGCTGCCGATCGGCGCTGAGGACGACTTCGACGGCGTCGTTGACCTGCTCGAAATGAAGGCCATCACCTGGCGCGGCAAGGTCGAGACCGGTGCTGAGCCGACCATCGAGGAGATCCCGGCTGACCTGCAGGCCAAGGCCGAGGAGTACCGCGAGAAGCTCATCGAGACCGTCGCTGAGTCCGACGAGGCCCTCATGGAGAAGTACTTCGGCGGCGAGGAGCTGACCCTCGAGGAAATCAAGGCTGCCATCCGCAAGCTGACCGTTAGCTCCGAGATCTACCCGGTCTACTGTGGTACCGCCTACCGCAACAAGGGCGTTCAGCCGCTTCTCGATGCCGTCGTTGACTTCCTGCCCAGCCCGCTGGACATCGGCGAGGTCGTCGGCCACGCCGTCGGTAACGAGGAAGAGGAGCTCACCCGCAAGCCGGCCGTCGACTCCCCGTTCTCCGCGCTGTCGTTCAAGATCGCTGCGCACCCGTTCTTCGGCCAGCTCAACTTCATCCGCGTGTACTCCGGCCAGGTGCTCCCGGGCACCGAGGTGATGAACTCCTCCAAGGGCAAGAAGGAGCGCATCGGCAAGCTGTTCCAGATGCACGCCAACAAGGAGAACCCGGTCGAGCAGGCGGACGCCGGCAACATCTACGCCGTCGTTGGTCTGAAGGAAACCACCACCGGTGACACCCTGTGCGACAAGGACAACCAGATCATCCTCGAGTCCATGGACTTCCCGGATCCGGTTATCAAGGTCTCCATC